>NZ_JBJDNH010000041.1:11538-50163 GCF_044900465.1 Klebsiella sp. NPDC088457
CTCTTGCAACCGCTGATTCAGGTCATCAGCTGCCTGATTCAAGGCATCCCTTTGTTCAGGCGGGCAATTCACGCGAAGTGAACGGCCAAAAATTTGGAGATCGACGGGTTGTGCAGACATGCCACCTTCCTGCTGATTGACTGCGCGGCCTTCACGCCCGGAGGGGGCTGCGAAGGGGCGACACTATAGCTACCCTGATGCGAAGGTACAAGCCCTATTCTGGTTCACCAGGGTCCAAAGTGGTAGCATATCATGAATATTCCTCCCAACGATGACGAATGCGCATGTCTATACAGAACGAAATGCCTGGTTACAACGCTGTAGACCAGTTACTGAACCAACAGGGCGTGGGCTTAACCCCTGCCGAAATGCACGGTTTGATCAGTGGGATCCTGTGCGGCGGCAATAAAGACAGCAGCTGGCAGCCGCTGGTGCACGACCTGACCAACGAAGGCCTGGCATTCGGTCATGAGCTGGCTGAGTCTCTGCGCACCATGCATTCCGTGACCAGCGACTCGCTGGAAGATGACGGTTTCTTATTCCAGCTATACCTGCCGGAAGGCGACGCGGTAAGCGTATTTGAACGCGCCGACGCGCTGGCCGGTTGGGTTAACCACTTCCTGCTCGGCCTGGGCGTCACTCAGCCGAAGCTGGATAAAATCAAAGACGAGACCGGCGAAGCCATCGACGACCTGCGTAATATTGCGCAACTGGGTTACGACGAAGACGAAGATCAGGAAGAGCTGGAGATGTCGTTGGAGGAGATCATCGAGTACGTGCGCGTCGCCGCGCTGCTGTGCCACGAGACCTTCTCCCGCCAGCAGCCAACCGCGCCGGAAGTTCGCAAGCCAACATTACACTAACGATAATTTGTTGAGGGGGCGTCATGACACAGCAGGAATTTCTTTCTCGTCGCCAGACACTGCTGGCGCAGATGCAGCCAGGCAGCGCGGCGCTGATTTTCGCCGCGCCGGAAGCCGTGCGCAGCGCAGATTCAGAATATCCCTACCGGCAGAGCAGCGATTTTTGGTACTTCACGGGATTTAATGAGCCGGAAGCCTTGCTGGTGTTGATTAAAAGCGACGACACCCATAACCACAGCGTGCTGTTTAACCGCGTCCGCGATCTCACGGCGGAAATCTGGTTCGGCCGTCGTCTTGGCCAGGACGCGGCACCGGCGAAGCTTGGCGTCGATCGGGCGCTGGCGTTCAGCGAAATTAACCAGCAGCTGTTCCAGCTGCTGAACGGTCTTGACGCGATCTACTTTGCCCAGGGCGAATACGCCTATGCCGACAAAATCGTCTTCACCGCGTTGGACAAGCTGCGTAAAGGCGTGCGCCAGAATCTGCAGGCGCCCGCCTCGGTGATTGACTGGCGGCCGATGGTGCACGAAATGCGGCTGTTTAAATCGCCGGAAGAGCTGGAGGTGATGCGCCGCGCCGGTGAGATTTCCGCCCTGGCCCACACCCGTGCGATGCAAAAATGTCGCCCGGGAATGTTCGAATATCAGCTGGAAGGCGAGATTCTGCATGAGTTCAACCGCCACGGCGCCCGTTTCCCCTCCTATAACACCATCGTTGGCGGCGGCGAAAACGGCTGTATTCTTCACTACACCGAAAATGAATCCGAACTGCGCGACGGCGAGCTGGTGCTGATTGACGCCGGCTGTGAATATCGCGGCTATGCCGGCGATATTACCCGCACCTTCCCGGTGAATGGCAAATTCAGCCCGGCGCAGCGCGAGATTTACGATATTGTCCTCGAGTCGCTGGACACCGCGCTGGAACTGTATCGTCCTGGCACCTCCATTCAGCAGGTTAACCAGCAGGTGGTGCGCATTATGATTACCGGCCTGGTGCGCCTCGGCATCCTGAAAGGGGATGTTGACGAGCTGATGGTGAACAACGCGCATCGTCCATACTTTATGCATGGCCTGAGCCACTGGCTGGGGCTGGATGTTCACGACGTCGGCAACTACGATGTCGATCGCTCGCGGGTTCTTGAACCGGGGATGGTGCTGACCGTAGAACCGGGGTTATATATTGCGACGGATGCCGACGTGCCGCCGCAATATCGCGGCATTGGCATCCGCATTGAAGACGATATTGTGATAACCGAAGACGGCAATGAAAACCTTACCGCCGGAGTGGTGAAAAAAGCCGACGATATCGAGGCGCTGATGGCGGCGGCACAGCGGTCATGAGCGTACTGATCGTGGGCGGAGGGATGACCGGGGCGACCTTGGCGCTGGCCATCTCCCGGTTGACCGACGGCGCGCTGCCGGTGCATCTGGTGGAGGCGGCGCAGCCAGATTCGTCACAGCATCCCGGTTTTGACGCCCGGGCGATTGCGCTGGCGGCGGGCACTTGCCAGCAGTTGGCGCGTACCGGCATCTGGCAAGGCATCGCCGATTGCGCGACGCCTATTCAGCGCGTCCACGTTAGCGATCGCGGGCATGCGGGCTTTGTCACGCTCGAGGCGCAGGACTACGGCCTGGCGGCCCTGGGGCAGGTGGTCGAGCTGCACGATATCGGCCAGCGTTTGTTTGCGCAACTGCGCGAAGCCCCGGGGGTGACCCTGCACTGTCCGGCGACGGTCGAAGACGTCACCCGCTGGGAAGAGGGCGTCAGCATCACCCTGGACAGCGGCGAGACGATTGAGGGCCAACTGCTGGTCGCCGCCGACGGTTCGCGTTCAACCCTGGGCGCGCGCTGCGGGATGAAATGGCAGCAGCAGCCCTATGAGCAGCTGGCGGTTATCGCCAACGTCAGTACCGCACTGCCCCATGAGGGCCGCGCCTTTGAGCGTTTCACCGAGCACGGCCCGCTGGCGATGTTGCCGATGTCGCAGGGCCGCTGTTCGCTGGTGTGGTGCCACCCGCAGTCGTGGCGCGATGAGGTGCTGGCCTGGTCCGACGCGCAATTTTGCGCGCAGCTGCAGCAGGCATTTGGCTGGCGGCTGGGGCGCATCACTCATGCCGGAAAGCGCAGCGTTTATCCATTGACGTTGACTACCGCTACGCGCCCGGTTTCCCATCGCCTGGTGCTGGTGGGCAACGCGGCGCAGACGCTGCATCCCATCGCCGGCCAGGGTTTTAACCTTGGCCTGCGGGATGTCATGAGCCTGGCGGAAACGCTGGCCCAGGCCTGCGCTAACGGGCAGGATCCCGGCGATTACTCGCTTCTTTGTCATTATCAGGCGCGGCGCGCGGATGATAAAGCCGCCACCATCGGCGTGACCGATGGGCTGGTTCATCTGTTCGCCAATCACTGGGCGCCGCTGGTGGCGGGGCGAAACGTGGGCCTGATGGCGATGGAATTATTTACCCCGGCGCGCGATGCGCTGGCGCAGCGTACCCTCGGTTGGGTTCCCCGTTAAGGAGTTGAACGTGCAAAGTGTTGATGTTGCCATTGTGGGCGGTGGCATGGTGGGCCTGGCGGTCGCCTGCGGTTTGCAGGGGAGCGGGCTGCGGGTTGCGGTGCTGGAACAGGCCGAGCCGCAGCCATTAAATGCCGATGCGCCGCCGGCGCTGCGGGTTTCGGCCATAAACGCCGCCAGCGAAAAACTGCTCACCAGGCTGGACGTCTGGCCGACAATTATCGCCCAGCGCGCCAGCTGCTATCACGGGATGGAGGTGTGGGATAAGGACAGCTTTGGCCACATCAGCTTTGATGACCAGAGTATGGGCTTCAGCCACCTTGGTCATATTATTGAAAATGCGGTCGTTCACCATGCGTTGTGGCAGAAGGCGCAGCGCTGTTCTGACATCACGCTGCTGGCCCCGGCTCAGCTGCAGCAGGTGGCGTGGGGCGAAAACGAGGCTTTTCTGAGCCTGCAGGACGGCACGATGCTGACCGCCCGGCTGGTGGTCGGCGCCGATGGCGCAAACTCCTGGTTGCGTAACAAAGCGGATATCCCGCTGACCTTCTGGGACTATCGCCACCATGCGCTGGTCGCCACCATCCGTACCGCAGAACCGCACCAGGCGGTGGCCCGCCAGGTGTTCCACGGCGACGGTATCCTGGCGTTTCTGCCGCTCAGCGATCCGCACCTGTGTTCTATCGTCTGGTCGCTGTCGCCGCAGGAGGCGGAACGGATGCAGCAGGCGGATGAGGCGGCCTTTAATCAGGCGCTGAATATCGCCTTCGATAATCGTCTTGGTCTGTGCCAGCTTGCAAGCGAGCGTCAGACTTTCCCGTTGACCGGCCGCTACGCGCGTCAGTTCGCCGCGCACCGGCTGGCGCTGGTGGGCGATGCCGCGCACACCATCCACCCGCTGGCCGGGCAGGGGGTGAATCTGGGCTTTATGGATGCGGCGGAACTGATCGATGAACTGCGGCGTCTGCATGGCCAGGGCAAAGATATCGGTCAGTACCTGTATCTGCGGCGTTACGAACGCAGCCGTAAGCACAGCGCCGCATTGATGCTGGCAGGCATGCAGGGCTTTCGCGAAATGTTCTCCGGTAGCCATCCGGCGAAGAGGCTCCTGCGCGATATTGGCCTGAAACTGGCGGATACCTTACCCGGGGTGAAGCCGCAGCTGATTCGTCAGGCGATGGGCTTAAACGATCTTCCCGCCTGGTTACGTTAAGCGCGTCACATTTCTCTCACCCGGCCGGCGCGCCGGGTTTTTCCCACTCATTTGAAATAATCTAATCTCACCCATTTTTTCGCATTAGTTTTATTAATGTTTCTCTTTTTTAGCCAACGAAAATCGGCCCATTTTTTCGCATAAAACACCATCATGCTCGGTATTTTTAGCGACTGGTCTTAATTTTATGTGGCTTAAATCGCTTTTTTCCAGTCAATAACTCTGTAGTCTTTTTGGCGGATTTTGGTCATAAGCTAATGTGATGTCCTGATTTAGCTTATGGTTTAGCGCCGGTTTCGGTGGTAAGTTCAGGCAAAAGAGAACGTTTGCGTCGGCGTCGGATAATGATGTCGGCGGCGGATTTCGTGGTGTGAAATGGCCCAAACGTCATCGCCCAAAACAGTAGCTGGTTCCGTTTTATTCGATGAGGAAAAGATGGCTCAACAGACTCCGTTGTATGAACAACACACGCTGTGCGGCGCTCGCATGGTGGACTTCCATGGCTGGATGATGCCGCTACATTACGGTTCCCAGATTGATGAGCACCACGCGGTGCGAGGCGACGCCGGAATGTTCGATGTCTCGCACATGACCATTGTCGACTTCCACGGCAGCCGGGTTCGTGAGTTCTTGCGCTATTTGCTGGCTAACGATGTCGCCAGGCTCACGGTTCCCGGCAAAGCGCTCTATAGCGGCATGCTCACCGCCTCCGCTGGCGTCATCGATGACCTGATTGTCTATTTCCTTGCCGAAGATTATTTCCGCCTCGTTGTTAACTCCGCCACCCGTGAAAAAGACCTCGCCTGGATTAGCCAGCAGGCCGAACCCTATGGTCTTGAGATCACCGTCCGCGACGATCTTTCGCTGATTGCCGTACAAGGGCCGCAGGCGAAAGAGAAGGCCGCCACCCTGTTTACCGACGAGCAGCGTCAGGCCGTTGCGGGGATGAAACCGTTCTTTGGCGTGCAGGCGGGCGATCTGTTTATTGCCACCACCGGCTATACCGGCGAAACCGGGTATGAAATCGCGCTGCCGAATGAGCAAGCCGCGGATTTCTGGCGCGGTCTGCTGGACGCTGGCGTGAAGCCATGCGGCCTGGGCGCTCGCGATACCCTGCGCCTCGAAGCGGGGATGAACCTGTATGGTCAGGAGATGGATGAGAGCATCTCTCCGCTGGCGGCCAATATGGGCTGGACCATTGCCTGGGAACCCGCCGATCGTCAGTTCATCGGCCGCGAAGCCCTGGAGCTGCAGCGTGAAAAGGGCACTGAACAGCTGGTAGGCCTGGCGATGACCGAAAAAGGCGTTCTGCGCGGCGGCCTGCCGGTGCACTTTACCGATGCTGACGGCAATCAGAAAGAAGGCATTATCACCAGCGGCACCTTCTCCCCGACGCTGGGCTACAGTATTGCCCTGGCACGGGTACCGGCCGGGATCGGCGAAACGGCCATTGTGCAGATTCGCAACCGCGAAATGCCGGTAAAAGTGACTAAACCTGTTTTTGTACGCAACGGCAAAGCCGTGGTGTGATTCCCCCTTTTTGGAGATGAATTGATGAGCAACGTACCAGCAGAACTGAAATACAGCAAAGAACACGAATGGCTGCGTAAAGAAGCCGACGGTACCTATACCGTCGGCATCACCGAACATGCGCAGGAGCTGCTTGGCGATATGGTTTTTGTCGACCTGCCGGACGTCGGTACCACCGTTGATGCGGGCGACGACTGCGCGGTTGCCGAGTCGGTCAAAGCGGCTTCTGATATCTATGCCCCGGTTAGCGGCGAGATTGTCGCGATTAATGAAGCCCTGAACGACTCGCCGGAGCTGGTGAACAGCGATCCGTATGCTGACGGCTGGATTTTCAAAATCAAAGCCAGCGATGAATCCCAGGTTGCGACCCTGCTGGATGCGGCCGCCTACGCGGCGCTGCTGGAAAACGAGTAAATAGCCGCACCCGCCGGACTGCCGCTGCGTCTGTAGCGGCAGTCCGGATGATTTTGCCTGTTCAGGTAAGTAAAGACATCTACGATTCACTGCACGTTTCAGGAACCATCGCTCATGACTCAGACTTTAGGTCAGCTTGAAAACCGCGGCGCCTTTATTGAACGTCACATCGGCCCGGATGCTCAGCAACAGCAGGAGATGCTGAATACCGTCGGCGCCGATTCGCTTAACGCCCTGATTGGCCAGATTGTGCCGCAGGATATTCAGCTGGCGACCCCACCGCAGGTGGGTGACGCGACCACCGAATTCGCCGCGCTGGCGGAACTGAAGGCGATCGCCGGTCGTAACAAGCGCTTTAAGTCTTACATCGGCATGGGTTATACCGCCGTGCAGCTACCGCCGGTTATCCAGCGCAATATGCTGGAAAATCCGGGCTGGTACACCGCCTACACGCCGTATCAGCCGGAAGTGTCCCAGGGCCGTCTGGAAGCGCTGTTGAACTTCCAGCAGGTTACGCTCGATTTAACCGGTCTGGACATCGCCTCCGCCTCGCTGCTGGATGAAGCGACCGCCGGGGCAGAAGCGATGGCGATGGCCAAACGCGTCAGCAAACTGAAGAACGCTAACCGCTTCTTCGTCGCCGCTGACGTTCATCCGCAGACGCTGGATGTGGTGCGCACCCGTGCTGAAACTTTCGGCTTTGATGTCATCGTTGACGATGCCGACAAAGCGCTCGACCATCAGGACGTCTTCGGCGTGCTGTTACAGCAGGTGGGTACCACCGGCGAAGTTCATGACTACAGCAACCTGATCGCCGAACTGAAAGCGCGCAAAGTGGTGGTCAGCGTCGCCGCTGACTTTATGGCGCTGGTGCTGCTGACCGCGCCGGGCAAGCAGGGGGCCGATATCGTTTTCGGTTCCGCCCAGCGTTTCGGCGTACCGATGGGCTACGGCGGCCCACACGCGGCTTTCTTTGCCGCGAAAGATGAATTCAAACGTTCCATGCCGGGCCGTATTATCGGCGTATCGAAAGATGCCGCAGGCAATACCGCGCTGCGCATGGCGATGCAGACGCGCGAGCAGCATATCCGCCGCGAGAAAGCGAACTCGAATATTTGTACCTCCCAGGTGCTGCTGGCGAACATCGCCAGCCTGTACGCGGTGTTCCACGGGCCAGAAGGTCTGAAGCGTATCGCCAGCCGTATCCACCGTCTGACCGACATTCTGGCCGACGGCCTGCAGAAAAAAGGGCTCAGGCTGCGCCACGCGCACTACTTCGACACCCTGTGCGTCGAAGTGGCTGACAAAGCGGCGGTGCTGGCGCGCGCTGAAGCGCTGGAAATGAACCTGCGCAGCGATATTCATCACGCGGTCGGCATCACCCTCGATGAAGCGACAACCCGTGAAGATGTGCTGAATCTGTTCCGCGCCGTGATTGGCGACGACCATGGTCTGGATATCGATACCCTGGATAAGGACGTGGCGCTTGACAGCCGTTCGATCCCGCAAAGCATGCTGCGTAACGATGCGATTCTGACGCACCCGGTGTTCAATCGCTATCACAGCGAAACCGAGATGATGCGCTATATGCACTCGCTCGAGCGTAAAGATCTGGCCCTCAATCAGGCGATGATCCCGCTGGGATCCTGCACCATGAAGCTGAACGCGGCGGCGGAAATGATCCCGATCACCTGGCCGGAGTTTGCCGAACTGCACCCGTTCTGTCCGGCAGAGCAGGCCGAAGGCTACCATCAGATGATTGCCCAGCTCTCCGACTGGCTGGTAAAACTGACCGGCTATGATGCCGTGTGCATGCAGCCGAACTCTGGCGCGCAGGGCGAATACGCGGGTCTGCTGGCCATTCGTCACTACCATGAAAGCCGCAATGAAGGCCATCGTGACATCTGCCTGATCCCAAGCTCTGCGCACGGCACCAACCCGGCGTCCGCACAGATGGCGGGGATGCAGGTGGTGGTGGTCGCCTGTGATAAAAATGGCAACATTGATCTGGCGGATCTGCGTCTCAAGGCGGAGCAGGCGGGGGAAAATCTTTCCTGCATCATGGTGACCTATCCGTCGACGCACGGCGTCTACGAAGAGACTATCCGTGAAGTGTGCGAAATCGTGCATCACTTCGGCGGCCAGGTTTACCTCGACGGCGCTAACATGAATGCTCAGGTGGGGATCACCTCCCCGGGCTTTATCGGCGCGGACGTATCGCACCTTAACCTGCATAAAACCTTCTGTATTCCGCACGGCGGCGGCGGCCCGGGTATGGGGCCGATTGGCGTCAAAGCGCACCTCGCGCCGTTTGTTCCGGGCCACAGCGTGGTGCAAATCGAAGGGATGCTGACCCGCCAGGGCGCCGTATCTGCCGCGCCGTTCGGCAGCGCCTCTATTCTGCCTATCAGCTGGATGTATATCCGCATGATGGGCGCGGAAGGGCTGAAGCAGGCCAGCCAGGTGGCGATCCTCAACGCCAACTACATTGCGACCCGTCTGAAAGAGGCCTTCCCGGTGCTCTATACCGGCCGCGACGGCCGCGTGGCGCACGAATGTATTCTTGATATTCGCCCGCTGAAAGAAGAGACCGGCATCAGCGAGCTGGATATCGCTAAACGTTTGATCGACTTCGGTTTCCATGCGCCGACGATGTCCTTCCCGGTGGCTGGTACGTTGATGGTTGAGCCGACGGAATCCGAAAGCAAAGTCGAGCTGGATCGCTTTATCGCTGCCATGCTGGCGATTCGCAGTGAAATCGACCGTGTGCAAGCGGGCGAGTGGCCGCTGGAAGATAACCCGCTGGTTAACGCGCCGCACACGCAGGGCGAACTGGTTGCCGAATGGCACCATCCGTACACCCGCGAACAGGCGGTATTCCCGGCAGGGCTGGCGAATAAATACTGGCCGACGGTGAAACGTCTGGATGATGTTTACGGCGATCGTAACCTGTTCTGCGCCTGCGTTCCGCTGAGCGAATATCAGTAACCGGCCGATCGGACTATCTTTTAAAGGCGCTTCGGCGCCTTTATTTTTTGGGAGAATAAGATGGCTGTAGTATTGATTACCGGCGCCAGCCGCGGAATAGGCAAGGCGACAGCGCTGCTGCTGGCGCAGGAAGGCTATACTGTCGCGGTGAATTACCACCACAACATCAACGCCGCGACTGAGGTGGTTAATGAGATCGTCGCCCAGGGCGGCAAAGCCGTAGCGCTGCGCGCAGACATCAGCGATGAAGCGCAGGTGCTGGCGATGTTTGACGGTATTGACCGTCTTGGCGAGCCGTTGACCGCGCTGGTGAACAACGCGGGAATTCTGTTTACGCAAAGTACGATTGAAAACCTGAATGCCGAGCGGATTAACCGGGTGCTGGGCACCAATGTCACCGGCTATTTCCTCTGCTGCCGGGAGGCAGTGAAACGGATGGCGCACCGCCACGGTGGAAAAGGCGGGGCGATCGTTAATGTCTCTTCGGCGGCGTCACGGCTCGGTGCGGCGGGAGAATATGTTGATTACGCCGCTTCGAAAGGGGCGGTGGATACCCTGACCACCGGGTTATCTCTGGAAGTCGCGGCGCAGGGGATTCGTGTTAACGGCGTTCGTCCCGGCTTTATCTACACCGATATGCACGCCTCCGGCGGTGAGCCGGGGCGCGTGGATCGGGTGAAAGCGGCGTTACCGATGCAGCGCGGCGGCCAGCCGGAAGAGGTGGCGCAGGCCATCGCGTGGCTGCTGAGCGAAAAAGCCTCCTATGTCACCGGCAGCTTCCTCGAGCTGGCCGGCGGGAAATAACCGATAGCCCGGCGTGAGCCGGGGAAACCCCGGGCGGCGGCATCTGCCTTGCCCGGGCTCATGAGGTCAGGAGGCCAGCCATAAGCGCAGGCGCATCCCCCAGCGGCTGGTCCAGCCGGTCGTCACCGACTTGACCTCGCCGCGGGAAATAACGATCAGCGTTGGCGTCACCTGGACATCCCATTGGCGGGAAAGCTGGCCAGCGGGGTCATTAACCGTCGGCAGCGCCATTTTTTTATGCGCCAGCCAGGTGGTCAGCGAGCCATCGTCGCCGGAGCGCAGCGCGACCGTCATCACGTTACCGCCATCGCTTGCCAGCGCCGAGACGGACGGCGTGGTATAGCGACAAACGCCGCACCAGGTGGCCCAGACGTAGAGCAGCAGCGGGCGCTGTTGACTCATGGCGTTCAGGTCAACGACTTTACCGTCCAGGGTCTGCAGCGGCGTGCTGGCAAAGTTCTGCGGTAACGCGGGCTGGCGCAGATAGTCGATGCCGCCGATGAGCGGCGCGGCAAGCAGCAGCAGGATGAGCAGCTCGCGCAGCCAGCGGTGTAATTTACTGACCATTGGTTTTTGCCAGCAGCTCTTTCACCAGCTCCTCCAGGTCGTCATAGGGAATCGCTCCGGCGACCATCCGATCGCCGATAATCGTCGCCGGGGTACCCTGGATACGCAGAACCTGCGACAAAATCAGGTTCATCTTCAATGAATCCATCGTCTCGTCATCCGTCTTTACGCCGTCGGTGGCGGTTTTCTGCTGCGCGGCGGAAATACTGGCATCATCGTGGTAGCCTTTTTTGGCCATCAGACGCCGATGCAGCGCCCAGAATTTGTCCGGCTGCTGGCGCCAGGCTGAGAGCGCGGTTTTAGCGGCATTGACCGAGCTTTGCCCTTTAAACGGCAGCAGCTTTACGATCAGCTGCACGTCGGGATTATCGTGAACGATTTTCTCCAGCAGCGGATCGAACTGCTTGCAGTAGGGGCAGTTGTAATCGGTAAATGAGACGATGGTCAGGCGCGGCGTTTTGGCCCCGATACGCGGGCTGTTGGGATCGTTAAACAGCAGGTTCGCCAGCTGCGCGTCGGAGGAGGAGTCCGGCTGTTCTGCCGGAGCGGCCAGACTCAGTGTGGACACACACAGCAGCAGTAATGCGGCGAGGATTCTCATGATTATTTTCCTTTCGCGTCGGACAGGGTGGCGAGGAGATCGTCGCGATTTAACAGCGCAGGCAGCACGTGGCCCTGCGCCAATCCCGGCCCGTAGATCTGATTGAAGGGGACCGCCGCGCTGCCGCGGGCGCTCAGGAAGCGGCTGATGGTTACCGAGGGGCGGCTCCAGTCGCCGCGCAGCGCCACCACGTCCGGCTCGGATAGCGCACTCTGTACATCATCGCGTAGCAACACGTTATATTTATTGGCTTTACAGGTTACGCACCAGTCGGCGGTGACGTCGATAAACAGCCGCTTATGGTTTGCCAGCGCGTCGCTAATCGCCTGTTCACTGAGCGGCTGCCAGTTTACGCGATCGCGCCGGGAAGCCTGGCCGTCGGGCTGAACAATGAAGGTCACTATACCGACGACAGCCAATGCCAGGACGCCGGCCCGCAGCGCCGTGCGCCAGCGGTAGCGCCAGAGCGTTGCCAGCAGTAGCGTCAGCGTCAGGAGCGCTATCAGCGTGAGCACCGGAGTTCGGCCAATGTGGACCGTCAGCAGGCCGATCAGCCATAATGACGATCCCAGCATCATCAGCCCAAGCACCACCCGCAGGCTGTTCATCCAGCGACCCGGGCGCGGCAGATGGCGGGCGAGGGCAGGCCAGGCGGCCACCAGCAGCCACGGCAGGCTCATGCCGATCCCCATGGCGAAGAATATCCCCCACAGCAGCGGCAGCGGCGCCACCAGCGCGACCGAGACGGCGGTACCGAGGAACGGGGCGGTACACGGCGTTGCCAGCAGAGTGGCAAAGGCGCCCTGACAGAAATGCCCCATCAGGCCGTTACCGCCGCGGGTTGCCAGAAAGGTACTGCTGCCGGAGGAGAGACGGATCTCAAATAATCCCAGCAGACTGGCGCTGAACGCCACCATCACCAGCGCCATCGCGCCAATAAACCACGGACTCTGAAACTGGATGCCCCAGCCTAACGCCTGGTTGCCCAGCCGCAGCAGGGTCATCATCAACGCCAGCGCCAGAAATGACACCACAATCCCGCAAACCGAGGCCAGGAACTGCCGACGTACGACGCCGCGTTCGCGCGCGCCGGTTTGCACCAGCGATCCGAGCTTCATGGCCAGCACCGGCAGGACGCAGGGCATAACATTGAGTATCAGCCCGCCCGCCAGCGCCATCAGCACTATCCACCATAACGCCGGCGCTGGCGCGGCGGCGCTCCCGCCGATCGTCAGCGCGCTCTCCTGCGCCAGACCCTCGTCGGCCAGCACCAGCGACAGGCGTTTACTGCGCAGATCGGGAGCCGTCTCTCCCCAGCTGTCGGTCACCGGGAGCTGGGCGGTCAGCGTATCGCCTTTTAGCGAGAAGGTTGGTTTGCCAAAATCGACATCCGCCATGCTGTCGATAAACAGCGATGGCTGCTGCCAGCCCGCCGCGCGAACGGCGGTGACCGTCAGCTTGCCGCTGCCGTAGCTTGCGCTCAGCCGGGAAGTCAGGCCATCCGCTCGCGGTAGCGTGCCCAGCGCACGGGTAAAGTCGTAGCGAAAATCGCCTGCCGGCGGGGAGGTCATATCCAGCGAGAAGGGATAGTCGGTCAGGATGCAGACGTTGCTGCAGGTGGGCAGCGTCAGCACACCGCTTAACGTCGGCGCTACCTGACCGCGGAGCTCCAGCGGGAAACTGACATTGCCGCGATAGCCCTGGGTGGAAATCCCGGCGACCTCAAAGCGCTGTGGCGTGGGCCAGTGCCAGGTGACATCCAGCGGCGTATGCCAGGCGATCGTCGGCGCGATGCCGCCTTCTCCCGGCGATCGCCAGTAGGTTTTCCAGCCCTTTTCCAGCGCCACGTCCAGCAGCAGGCGGGTGGCGCCGCTGCTTTCAGTTTGTGCGCGCAGGCGGACGCTGGCGTGTTGATTATCGGCGGCGCGCAGCCAGCCGCTGTCGGCGGCCTGGCTGACGGGCAGCCATAGCCAAAGCAGGCAGACCAGCAGTCGCCTGAATACCATAAGCATAAATTTTCTCCGTAAATGATTGATTAACCTGAACTGTCAGGGAAATTCTCATTCACGGAAGACGCACAATCGCAGATGCACCCGTAGCCGGGGCGGGGAGATAACGCGGGGAGGCCAGAGACGGGCAATGCGCGGCGGTATCGCCGCCAGCACCGCCAGCAGCAGCGCGACGGCAAACAGTGCGCCTTCAAACATCACCGGCGGCGAGGCCAGCAGCGATTTTGCGCTCAGCTCGCAGGGCGTCAGCGGCGCTTCGGCCGTATCCTGTTCCTGCTGGGCGGATTGCGTTACGGCGGTGGCGTTCATGCCCAGCGCGTGCAGCCCGGCCATACGCTGGGCGGTGCATATCAGCACCACCAGGCAGGCAAGGGCTACAAGAAGAATGGCTTTACGCTGTCGCTTAATCATTATCGCCTCAGGAATTCACGAGGCTTATCTTATCGGGCGAACGCGTTTTAGCAATGCTAAAGCTGTAAAGAAGTGTCTGTAAGGCGGGGGATTTTTCCTCTCCCCGGGGGGAGAGGAAGGAAGCAAGGGGGAAATCAGAGATTTTCGCCGTTGCTGGCAATCACTTCTTTGTACCAGTTGAAGCTTTTCTTGCGCGAGCGGGACATGTCGCCGGTACCGTCGTCATGTTTATTGACGTAGATAAAGCCGTAGCGTTTGCTGTACTGGCCGGTGGTGAAGGAGACGCAGTCGATACAACCCCACGGGGTGTAGCCCATCAGCTCGACGCCATCATAAGTGACCGCTTTCATCATCTCGGCAACGTGCGCGCGCAGGTAATCGATACGATAGTCGTCGTTGATGCTGCCGTCTTCTTCCACTTTGTCGTAGGCGCCAAAGCCGTTTTCCACGATAAACAGCGGCTTCTGGTAGCGCTCGTACAGTTCGCACAGCGCGTAGCGCAGGCCAACCGGGTCAATCTGCCAGCCCCAGTCGGAGGCTTTGACGTGCGGGTTCGGCACGCTGCCTTCGAAGCCGGAAATCGCATCGCCGCTGCCGCCTTCCGCTTTGACCGCGTTGGTCATGTAGTAGCTGAAGCCGAGATAGTCGCAGGTGCCTTCGCGCAGGATCTGCTCGTCGCCATCTTCCATGTGGATGGTAAAGCCGCGACGCTCCCACTCGTTGAGCACGTAGGTCGGGTAGTAGCCGCGCAGCTGCACGTCGGTAAAGACGTAACGCTCGCGCATCGATTCCTGTGCAAACATCACATCTTCCGGTTTGCAGGAGAACGGATACAGTGCCACCATCGCCAGCATGCAGCCGACCTGCATCTGCGGGTTGATGCGCCGTGCCGCTTTCACCGCCATCGCGCTGGCCACGAACTGGTGGTGCAGCACCTGGTACATGGTCTGTTCCGGGTTTTCGTGCTCGGTATAGACCACGCCGGAGCAGCAGTAGCCGAACAGCGGGGCACGCCAGTTACGCTGGTTGTTGATCTCGTTAAAGGTCATCCAGTATTTCACTTTGTGCTTATAGCGCTCGAAAACCACTTCGGCAAAGCGCACGAAGAAATCGACGACTTTACGGTTCGTCCAGCCGCCGTACTGCTGCACGAGGTGCAGGGGCATTTCAAAGTGGGAGAGGGTGATAACCGGTTCGATATTGTACTTCAGCAGCTCATCGAACATGTCGTCATAGAATTTCAGCCCCTCTTCGTTCGGCTGAGTTTCGTCGCCGAGCGGGAAGATGCGGGTCCAGGCGATGGAGGTGCGAAAACATTTGAAGCCCATCTCGGCGAACAGCCTGATATCTTCTTTGTAGCGACCATGGAAATCAATCGCTTCATGGTTCGGGTAATATTTACCCGGCTCAACCTGGTGGGTAATCTCGCGCGGTACGCCGTGGGCGCCGCCGGTCAGCACATCGCAAATGCTCGGGCCTTTGCCCTCTTTATTCCAGCCGCCTTCAACCTGATGTGCGGCAACCGCGCCGCCCCATAAAAAGTCTTTCGGTAAGGTGATCTTTTTCATCTTTGCTCGTCTCGTCAAATAATTTCTGTTTTCGAGTCTAACAAAGGCATTATAAATGTCACGATATAACAATTTACCCACGGTGGAATATGTTACATCGAAAAAACAGGGTGTTATTTCAGGCCAGTTTACGCGCTAATTTACGTCCCAGCGATTCCAGAATATAAATAACCGGAATTTGCGTCGTAATATCGTAGACTCCGCCGATGCGGGTTTGCGGCACGTGCCAGGAGAGGTTGAAGTCCGCCAGCTTCGCCAGCCGGGAATGCTCATGGCTGGTGATCGACAGCACTTTGCAGTTATGCAGGCTGAACTGGCTGGCGAAACGCAGGATCTCTTCGGTTTCCCCGGAAACGGACAGGACGATCGCCAACGCGTTACGCGCCATATCGTTGGTGACCGGGAAATAGGGGTCATCGATATGATTGCTGAATTTCCCGACGTTGGAAAAGAAGCGTGCGCCATATTTTGCCAGCGCGCCCGAGGTGCCGGCGCCGACAAAAATAATACGTTCTGAAGCGAGGATAATATCGACGACGCGCTCGAGTAAATTATCAAATTCGTCGTTATTGACGCTTTTAAAAAAACTCATGATTTCGCTGGCGCCGATATTTGCCTGTTGAGACGGGTGGTGCTCGAGATATAATTTAAAGCGTACGCGAAACTCCGAGTACCCTGCGCACTGCAGCTTGCGGCAAAAGCGCAGGACGGTGGTCGTGGAGACCCCGGCGGCTTCCGCCAGTTCGCGGATGGTCATATACATCACTTTGTCACGATTCTTAATGACGTAGTGGTAGACCATCATCTCAAGATTATTGAGACTGGCGATAGCAGCGTGGGAGAACATACTCACAGTAGCAACTCACAATTCATAATGACCGGGATGGAATTATATCATGCAGCCGAATGACATAACCTTTTTTCAGCGTTTTCAGGACGACATCCTCGCCGGGCGGAAAACGATTACTCTCCGCGATGCCGCCGGGGCGCATTTTAAAACCGGCGACGTGCTGCGCGTTGGGCGCTACGAAGATGACGGCTATTTTTGCACGATTGGCGTGGTGGCTACATCGACGGTCACGCTCGCTACGCTGACCGGGGCGCATGCTCAGCAGGAGAATATGACCCTGCAACAGCTGCGGCAGGTGATTACCGAAATCTATCCTGGTGAAGAGCAGTTTCATGTCATTGAATTCAAAGTGCTTTGATAAAACAGTGAACGACTGTTAGGTGAAAATTTTAATGTAACATTATGATTTTATAGTGTTCATAAATATTCATCTTTTTATTTTAGCTAACAGGTGTTCACTGGAATCATTCTCAGTTACCCTAGATGAGCATAGAAAGCGTTCTTGTTTTCGGAGTTAATTATGGTTAGTAAACCATTAATCACACAGGGTTATTCTCTCTCAGAGGAGATAGCTAACAGCATCAGTCACGGCATCGGGCTGGTGTTCGGTATCGTCGGCCTGGTGCTCCTGCTGGTGCAGGCGGTAGATAGCAACGCCAGCGCAACGGCGATCACCAGCTACAGTCTGTACGGCGGCAGCATGATTTTGCTGTTCCTCGCCTCCACGCTCTATCACGCTATCCCCCATCAGCGGGCCAAGCGGTGGCTGAAGAAGTGCGACCACTGCGCCATCTATTTGCTGATTGCCGGGACCTACACCCCGTTTCTGCTGGTGGGGCTCAATTCACCGCTGTCGCGGGGGCTGATGATCGTCATCTGGAGCCTGGCGCTGCTGGGGATTCTGTTTAAGCTGACCATCGCGCACCGTTTTAAGGTTCTCTCGCTGGTGACCTATCTGCTGATGGGCTGGCTGTCGTTAATCGTTGTCTATCAGCTGGCGGTCAAGCTGGCGGTGGGCGGCGTGACGCTGCTGGCGGTGGGCGGCGTGGTGTATTCGCTGGGGGTTATCTTTTACGTCTGCAAACGTATCCCTTACAACCATGCGATCTGGCACGGCTTTGTGCTGGGCGGCAGCGTCTGTCATTTTCTGGCGATCTATTTATACGTCGGGCAGCTTTAAGCCGCTAACCCCGGTGCGCGACGCTGACCGGGGCTATGTGGAAGCCCTGCCGGTTGCCCGGGGCTTTTACGCTTCTTCCAGCGAATAGGGCAGCGGGACGATGCTCAATGTGCCGGCATCATCGCGCACGCGAAACACGCTGTCCGGCTCCATATCGTTGTTCATCACCACCTGCACCAGCAGATGACCGTCATCCAGCTGTACCGCCGCCAGTACGGTACCGGTACGGCGCCAGTTTTCGCCCATCTTCAGCTCAAGATCTTCCCCGGCTTCCGGGACGCGGCTGGCTTTGCCTGCCAGATACCACAGGGCGCGTTTGTTGGCCCCGCGGAATTTGGCGCGGGCGACCATCTCCTGACCGGTATAGCAGCCTTTTTTAAAGCTGATGCCGCCCAGCGCCTGCAGGTTCGTGGCCTGCGGAATAAACTGCGCGCTGTTGGCGCTATCAATGACCGGCAGGCCGGCCTCGATGTTCAGCGCCAGCCACTGCTGGCTGTTGTTCAACTGGGCATCATTGCGTAACGCTTCGGTCACTCGGGTCGCCGTTGCCACGTCGGTAACCAGCAGGAAACGTTCCGCCGGATGTTCAAACCACAGCAGGCTGGTTTCACCATCGGTCACCAGCGGCTTATCACTGGTCGGCAGTTCGCCAAACAGCGGAGCCAGCGCGGCGCGGGCCTGGAAACCGGCCACGCCCAGCAGAACGTGTTCGTCATCGGCGGCAATAGTCACCTTCGAGAACACCGCGTATTTTTTCAGTTCGCTCAGCTGCGCATCGCGCAGGCTGCGGCGTTCAATCCAGGCAAATCCACCGTTACGGCGAAAGACCCGCAGGTTGCTCCACATCTTGCCTTTGGCGTCACAGTGCGCGGCAAGCAGGTGCCGATCGTCGGTCAGCGAGCTGACGTCGGCGGTAATCTGTCCCTGCAGATATTTCTCGCCATCCTGACCGGTTATCGTCGCCAGCGCCCAGTCATCCAGCGTCATCAGCGTTAACGGCAGACGAGCGGAGGAGGAAGGCTGACGCGGAGGAAAAGGTGTAAAAGCCATAGTCATATCCTGAATAGCTTAACGCAGAGTGAGTCACTAATGGTAAAAGAGCTATGGTGCAATGCAAGCGCTTTCGGCAGGCCATTTGTGCCCTGATGGCACAAATGGAGAAACAACGGAAAATGATAAGTCCATAGTTAACCTGCGGTTTTTATGGAATGCCGTTCGCTCTTCTCGATATTGCTGTAAAGTAACGGCAAAAAACGGGTTAAACTAACCTATCAACAACATCTGTCAGGCGGCGTTCAGGCCGGCTGGGGGATGAGGTGTGTATATCTTTACGCTGGAAGGACAACATGGACATTACTAACAAAGCCCGCATCCACTGGGCATGCCGCCGGGGTATGCGTGAACTCGATATCTCCATCATGCCGTTTTTCGAGCATGAGTACGATACCCTCAGCGATGAAGACAAACAGCTGTTCATCCGTTTGTTACAGAACGACGATCCGGATCTGTTCAACTGGCTGATGAATCATGGCGAACCGGCTGATGCGCAACTGCAACGGATGGTAAAATTAATCCAGACTCGGAATCGGGAACGTGGTCCTGTGGCAATCTGATTTACGCATATCCTGGCGTTCGCAGTGGTTCTCTCTGCTGCTCCACGGCATCGTGGCGGCTATCGTGCTGCTGATGCCCTGGCCGCTGAGCTACACTCCGCTATGGCTGTTACTGCTGTCGCTGGTGGTGTTTGACTGCGTGCGCAGCCAGCGGCGGATCCACGCCTGCCAGGGTGAAATAAAGCTGATGACCGACTCGCGTCTGCGTTGGCAAAAGGCGGAGTGGGAGATTGTCGGCACGCCGTGGGTGATTAATAGCGGCATGTTGCTGCGACTTCGGGACGCGCAAACGCGCCGTAGCCAGCATCTGTGGGTGGCGGCAGACAGTATGGATGCTAAAGAGTGGCGCGATCTGCGCCGGCTGGTATTACAAAAACCGGCGCACGATTAAGCCGAATCAGGCGAACTGCTCAGCCATTTCGCCGAGGATTTGCTCGCACCAGTTCTGGATGCGGTCGTCACTCAGGTCATACTGATTGGTTTCATCCAGCGCCAGGCCCACGAACAGCTGGCCATCGGCGATAATCGGTTTCTGGCTGGTGAATTCGTAGCCTTCAGTCGGCCAGTAACCGATAAACTTAACGCCTCTGGCAATCAGCTTATCATGCAGCATCCCCAGCGCGTCGAGGAACCATTCGCCGTAGCCGAGCTGGTCGCCCATGCCGTACAGCGCGACGATTTTACCCTCGAGATCCAGCGTGTCCAGCTGCGGCCAGATAGCTTCCCAGTCTTCCTGAATTTCGCCGAAATCCCACGTCGGGATGCCGAGAATCAGCACGTCATATTGTGTCATCAGGGCCGGGGAATCATCTTTCAGATTATGCAACGTCACTAATTCCGGGCCGATGATATCGCGGATCTTCTCCGCTGCCATTTCGGTGTAGCAGGTACTGGAGCCGTAAAAAAGACCTATGTTCATGGCGTAAACATCTCAATTCATGCGGTGACTTTGCGGCTAGTTTATCAGAAAGGTGGCAGCAGCCGTCATACTTAAGCTTACCTGTCTGGCCGCGGGTAAAAACAGCGCCGCCGTTTTTGCCCAGCAGGACCGCGAATTTGGTTATACTGGGGCCGTTTTAACGAGCAAAGAGGCCGATGTGGAACAGGATCTTGCACGAATCGAACAGTTTCTTGATGCTTTGTGGCTGGAGCGCAATCTGGCGGAAAATACGCTGAGCGCCTACCGCCGGGATCTGACGATGGTGGTGGAATGGCTGCACCATCGTGGGCTGGCGCTGGTCAGCGTCAGCGGTGAAGATCTGCAGACGCTGCTGGCGGAGAGGCAAACGGGCGGCTATAAAGCCACCAGTACCGCACGCCTGTTAAGCGCCGTGCGCCGTTTCTTCCAGCATCTGTATCGGGAAAAAATACGCCCGGACGATCCCAGTGCGCTGCTGGCGTCGCCGAAGCTGCCGCAGCGGCTGCCAAAAGATCTCAGCGAAGCCCAGGTCGATCGCCTGCTGCAGGCGCCGTTAGTGGAGCAACCGTTGGAACTGCGCGATAAAGCGATGCTGGAGGTGCTGTACGCAACCGGCCTGCGCGTATCGGAACTGGTGGGGCTGACGATGAGCGATATCAGCCTGCGCCAGGGCGTCCTGCGGGTGGTGGGCAAAGGCAATAAAGAACGGCTGGTGCCGCTGGGCGAAGAGGCGGTGCTATGGGTCGAAAACTACCTGGAGCACGGGCGTCCGTGGCTGCTGAACGGCGTGGCGTCGGATGTGCTTTTTCCCAGCCAACGCGCGCAGCAAATGACGCGTCAGACCTTCTGGCATCGGATTAAGCACTATGCCGTGCTGGCGGGGATAGACAGCGCGAAACTCTCTCCGCACGTTTTACGCCATGCGTTTGCCACGCATTTACTCAACCATGGCGCGGACTTACGCGTGGTACAGATGCTGTTGGGACACAGCGATCTCTCAACGACGCAGATCTACACCCATGTGGCGACAGAGCGTCTGAGACAACTTCATCAACAGCACCACCCGCGGGCGTGAGTGCTGAATAAAAGGACTGAGTATGCAAAAAGGTTTACTGATGTTCACTCTGCTGGCGGCAACGCTGTCCGGCGCGGCGCAGGCCGACAGCGCGGCCATCAAACAGTCGCTGGCCAAGCTGGGGGTGCAGAGCACGGATATTCAGCCTTCGCCGGTCAGCGGAATGAGCACCGTGCTGACCGACGGCGGCGTGCTGTACGTGACCGATGACGGCAAGCACGTCATCCAGGGGCCGATGTACGACGTCAGCGGCGCGCAGCCGGTTAACGTCACCAACTCGCTGCTGGTGGCTAAACTGAACGCGCTGGAAAAAGAGATGATTATCTATAAAGCGCCGCAGGAAAAACACGTCATCACCGTCTTCACCGACATCACCTGCGGCTACTGTCACAAGCTGCACGAAGAGATGAGCGACTATAACGCGCTGGGCATCACCGTGCGTTACCTGGCCTTCCCGCGTCAGGGGCTGCAAAGCCAGACCGAGCAGGATATGAAGGCCATCTGGTGCGCCAAAGATCGTAACAAAGCTCTGGATGAAGCCATGGCCGGCAAAGGCGTACCGACGGCGAGTTGCAACATCGATATCAGCAAACACTACACCCTTGGCGTGCAGTTCGGCGTTAACGGTACGCCGGCGATGGTGTTGAGTAACGGCTACGTGCTTCCGGGTTATCAGGGGCCGAAAGAGCTGAAAGCCTTCCTTGATGAGCATCAAAAACAGACAAGCGGTAAATAATTCGCGTGAAACCACAGATACAACTACGCCGCCGTGAGGCGGTTGCGGATGCCGCTCTCCCGGCCGACCTGCCGCCGCTGCTGCGGCGGCTATACGCCAGCCGCGGCGTACTGCGCGCGCAGGAGCTGGAGCGCAGCGTCAAAGGCATGCTGCCGTGGACGCAACTGAACGGCATCGATAAAGCGGTGGAGATGCTCTACGGCGCCTTCCAGCAGGAGCTGCACATTGTCGTGGTCGGCGATTTTGACGCCGATGGGGCCACCAGCACCGCGCTGAGCGTACTGGCGCTGCGGGCGCTGGGCTACAGCAACGTCTCCTACCTGGTGCCGAATCGTTTTGAAGACGGCTACGGTTTAAGCCCGGAAGTGGTCGATCAGGCCCACGCCCGCGGCGCGCAGATGATTATGACCGTGGATAACGGCATCTCCTCGCATGCCGGCGTCGATCGTGCCCACGCCCTGGGGATCCCGGTGGTAGTGACCGATCACCACCTGCCGGGCGATACGCTGCCGGCGGCGGAAGCCATCGTCAACCCGAATCTGCGCGACTGCGATTTCCCGTCGAAATCGCTGGCCGGCGTGGGCGTGGCGTTCTATTTGATGCTGGCCCTGCGGACGTTCCTGCGCGATAAAAACTGGTTTGAAGAGCGCGGCATTGCCGCCCCAAACCTCGCGGAGCTGCTGGACCTGGTTGCACTGGGCACGGTGGCGGACGTGGTGCCGCTGGATGCCAATAACCGCATCCTTACCTGGCAGGGACTGAGCCGCATTCGGGCGGGCAAGTGCCGTCCGGGGATTAAAGCGCTGCTGGAGATAGCCAACCGCGACCCGCGCAAACTGGCGGCCAGCGACCTCGGCTTTGCCCTCGGGCCGCGGCTGAACGCGGCAGGCAGGCTGGACGATATGTCGGTCGGGGTGGCGCTGCTGCTGTGCGATAACGCCGGCGAAGCGCGGATGCTGGCGAACGAGCTGGACGCCCTGAACCAGACGCGCAAAGAGATTGAACAGGGGATGCAGGCCGAAGCGCTAGCTCTGTGCCAGCAGCTCGAGCGCAGCAGCGAAACGCTGCCCGGCGGGCTGGCGATGTATCATCCGCAGTGGCATCAGGGGGTGGTCGGGATTCTGGCGTCGCGAATTAAAGAGCGCTTCCACCGCCCGGTCATCGCCTTCGCGCCAACCGGCGACGGGCTGTTAAAAGGCTCCGGCCGCTCCATTCAGGGGCTGCATATGCGCGATGCGCTTGAACGTCTTGATACGCTGAACCCGGGGCTGATCCTGAAGTTCGGCGGCCACGCTATGGCGGCGGGATTGTCGCTGGAAGAGGCGCGCTTTGAGGAGTTTCAGCAGCGCTTCGGCGAACTGGTCACCGAGTGGCTGGATCCGGCGCTGTTGCAGGGGGAGGTGGTCTCGGACGGCCCGCTGGATGCGGCGGAGATGAGCATGGACGTGGCCCATATGCTGCGTGAGGCGGGTCCCTGGGGACAGATGTTCCCGGAGCCGCTGTTTGATGGTCGTTTCCGCCTGTTACAGCAGCGCCTGGTGGGCGAGCGGCATCTCAAGGTGATGGTGGAGCCGGTGGGCGGCGGCCCGCTGCTGGACGGTATTGCCTTCAACGTTGATACTTCGCTATGGCCGGATAACGGCGTGCGCGAGGTGACGTTGGCCTATAAGCTCGATATTAATGAGTTCCGCGGCAACCGCAGCCTGCAGCTTATCATCGACCATCTCTGGCCGGTCTGACGAAAAAGTCGTCAACAAAGAGGCCGACTGAAGGGCGAAGTGTCTATAAAAGAGAGCGGGGATCCGGTACAATTCCGCTCTTATCACCGCATTTTGACGAATCCATTAAAAGAAAATCGACCATGTTTGAAATAAATCCGGTAAAAAACCGCATTCAGGACCTCACGGAGCGCTCTGACGTTCTTAGGGGGTATCTTTGACTACGATGCTAAGAAAGAGCGTCTGGAAGAAGTAAACGCCGAGCTGGAACAGCCGGACGTGTGGAACGAACCTGAGCGCGCGCAGGCGCTGGGGAAAGAGCGTTCTTCACTGGAAGCCATCGTTGACACCTTGGATCAGATGTCTCAGGGGCTGGAAGATGTTTCCGGTCTGCTGGAGCTGGCTGTCGAAGCCGAAGACGAAGAGACCTTCAACGAAGCCGTTGCCGAACTGGATGTGCTGGAAGAGAAACTGGCGCAGCTTGAGTTCCGCCGCATGTTCTCCGGTGAATACGACAGCGCCGACTGCTACCTTGACATTCAGGCCGGCTCCGGCGGCACTGAAGCGCAGGACTGGGCCAGCATGCTGACGCGTATGTATCTGCGCTGGGCGGAAGCGCGCGGCTTTAAGACCGAGATTATTGAAGAGTCTGAGGGTGAAGTGGCGGGCATTAAGTCCGTGACCATCAAGATTATCGGCGATTACGCCTACGGTTGGCTGCGTACGGAAACCGGCGTCCATCGTCTGGTGCGCAAGAGCCCGTTCGATTCCGGCGGCCGTCGCCATACCTCCTTTAGCTCCGCGTTCGTCTATCCGGAAGTTGACGAGGATATCGATATCGAGATCAACCCGGCGGACCTGCGTATTGACGTTTACCGTGCCTCCGGCGCGGGCGGTCAGCACGTCAACCGTACGGAGTCGGCGGTACGTATTACCCACATCCCGACCGGGTTAGTGACGCAGTGCCAGAACGACCGTTCACAGCACAAGAACAAAGACCAGGCCATGAAGCAGATGAAAGCCAAGCTTTATGAACTGGAAATGCAGAAGAAAAATGCCGAGAAGCAGGCGATGGAAGATACCAAATCCGACATCGGCTGGGGCAGCCAGATCCGTTCTTACGTGCTGGATGATTCCCGCATTAAAGATCTGCGCACCGGGGTGGAAACCCGCAACACTCAGGCGGTGCTTGACGGCAGCCTGGATCAATTTATCGAAGCAAGTTTGAAAGCAGGGTTATGAGGAACCAACATGTCTGAACAACAAGCACAGGGCGCTGACGCGGCAATTGACCTTAATAATGAACTGAAAAGCCGTCGTGAAAAGCTGGCTCAGCTTCGTGAGCAGGGTATCCCGTTCCCGAACGATTTCCGTCGTGACCATACCTCTGACCAACTGCACGCTGACTTCGATGCCAAAGACAATGAAGAGCTGGAAGCGCTGAACGTTGAAGTCTCTGTGGCTGGCCGCATGATGACCCGTCGTATCATGGGGAAAGCCTCTTTCGTGACCCTGCAGGACGTTGGCGGCCGTATTCAGCTGTACGTTGCGCGTGACGATCTGCCGGAAGGCGTCTACAACGAGCAGTTCAAAAAATGGGACCTCGGCGATATCCTCGCGGCGCGCGGCAGGCTGTTCAAAACCAAAACCGGCGAGCTGTCTATCCACTGTACCGAGCTGCGCCTGTTGACCAAAGCCCTGCGCCCGCTGCCGGACAAATTCCACGGCCTGCAGGATCAGGAAGCGCGCTATCGCCAGCGCTATCTGGATCTGATCTCCAACGACGAATCGCGCCACACCTTTAAAGTCCGCTCGCAGATTCTGGCCGGTATCCGCCAGTTCATGGTGGGCCGCGGCTTTATGGAAGTGGAAACCCCGATGATGCAGGTGATCCCCGGCGGCGCGTCTGCCCGTCCGTTCATTACTCATCACAACGCGCTGGATCTGGACATGTACCTGCGTATCGCGCCGGAACTGTACCTGAAACGCCTGGTGGTGGGCGGCTTTGAACGCGTGTTCGAGATCAACCGCAACTTCCGCAACGAAGGGATCTCCGTCCGTCATAACCCCGAGTTCACCATGATGGAACTCTACATGGCGTATGCGGATTATAAAGATCTGATCGAGCTGACCGAATCCCTGTTCCGCACCCTGGCGCAGGATATTCTGGGCAACACCGCTGTGCCTTATGGCGATCAGACCTTTGACTTCGGCAAGCCGTTTGAAAAACTGACCATGCGCGAAGCTATCAAGAAATACCGTCCGCAAACCGAGATGGCGGATCTGGATAACTTCGATTCGGCGAAAGCCATTGCCGAGTCCATCGGCATTAACGTTGAGAAGAGCTGGGGTCTGGGCCGTATCGTCACTGAAATCTTTGAAGAAGTGGCGGAAGCGCACCTGATTCAGCCGACCTTCATTACCGAATACCCGGCAGAAGTTTCTCCGCTGGCGCGTCGTAACGATGAGAACCCGGAAATCACCGATCGATTTGAGTTCTTCATCGGCGGCCGCGAAATCGGCAACGGCTTCAGCGAGCTGAACGACGCCGAAGACCAGGCGCAGCGTTTCCTGGATCAGGTGAACGCGAAAGCCGCCGGCGACGACGAAGCGATGTTCTACGACGAAGACTACGTGACCGCGCTGGAGCACGGCCTGCCGCCGACCGCTGGCCTCGGCATCGGTATCGATCGTATGGTGATGCTGTTCACCAACAGCCACACCATCCGCGACGTTATTCTGTTCCCGGCGATGCGTCCGGTTAAATAAGCGCGTCCGCGCAAAGCAAAACCCCGGCCACAGATGCCGGGGTTTTTTATTGCTGCGCTGTGCCGTCAGCCAGTGAGGCGGCGTAGTTTATCAGCGCCAGACGCGCATCCTCATCCGCCGCTTCGAGCACCATCCACGGGCTGAATGCCCACGGCGTGACCGCCAGAGCCTGCAGCAGCGCATCCAGTTCACACCACTGATAATCCATGACCTCATCGCTATTGGGCAACAGCGGGCTGGTAATCCGCGCGGCGTACACCGGGCACACTTCGTTTTCGACAATACCGTTTGGCGCCACCGCCCGATAGCGGAACTCAGGATGAACGGGCGCGACGTTGGCGATATCGACGCCCAGCTCAAAGCGGCTGCGTCGCGTCACGGCCTGTTCAAAGGTTTCACCTTCCTGAGGATGCCCGCAGACCGAGTTGGTCCAGACGCCCGGCCAGGCTTTCTTACCCAGCGAACGGCGGGTCACCAGCAGCTGGCCCCGTTGATTAAACAACCAGCAGGAAAACGCGAGGTGTAAAGGGGTATTGAGGGTATGGGCAGCATACTTTTCCAGCATGCCAGCGGGTTTATCCTGCTCATCGAGCAAAATGACATATTCCCCGGTCATGACAACTCCTGATCATAAAAATGACCCGGCACACACTCGCCAGGTCATGCACTCAGGGCCTAGGGTAGCCGATAAATGCGCGAAAGGCATTACCTAAACAGGCTACCCTAACAGTTGGCAACCGCGACGGAGCGCAGGTGACATAACAAGCGTATCGATTGGGGATCTGCCGGCGGGCTGGTATGATGGTCGTCCATTGTGACGAGATGAGAGCTGTGTTAAGTGCAGGACGCCAGATGAGAAAACGCTTTTTTATCACGATGATGTTGGTCAGCAGCCTGGTTATTGCGGGATGTTCCAGTACATCTGATTCCGGTTCCGTCTACACCGTCAAACGCGGGGATACGCTGTACCGAATTTCCCGTGCGACCGGCACCAGCGTCAAAGATCTGGCCCGACTCAATAACATCTCCCCACCCTATACGATTGAAGTTGGGCAGCGTCTGAAGCTGAACCCGGCGGCAGGGGCGGGCTCTACGAAGAGTGCGAAGAAAACCAGCGGTACGCGTACCGCGGCGGCGAAGCCGCCGGCCGCTTTGCCGCCGGTATCCTGGCCACCGGTGGGGCAACGCTGCTGGCGCTGGCCGACCAGCGGCAAGGTGGTGCTGCCTTACTCCTCTAATGATGGCGGGAATAAGGGCATCGATATCGCCGGCACGCGCGGGCAGGCGGTTTATGCGGCAGGGGCCGGCAAGGTGGTGTACGTCGGGAATCAGCTGCGCGGTTACGGTAATCTGATCATGATTAAGCACAATGAAGATTACATCACCGCCTATGCCCATAATGATAAGCTGATGGTCAATAATGGCCAGAGCGTGAAGATTGGCCAACAGATTGCCACCATGGGCAGCAGCGATGCCGATTCCGTGCGTCTGCACTTCCAGATACGCTATCGGGCCACCGCTATCGATCCGCTGCGTTATTTACCGCCGCAGGGCAGTAAACCTAAGTGCTAACAGGTTAATTTATCGGCAGTTAGCGTCATTCAGTCTTGTAACATGGTGCGTAAGGTCTATAATGACCCTCGCACCTCAATGCGGGCGTAGTTCAATGGTAGAACGAGAGCTTCCCAAGCTCTATACGAGGGTTCGATTCCCTTCGCCCGCTCCAATTCTCCTGAATAATCAATAAGTTAGATTGTTCAGTCAGTTACGTTGCCCTGCTTTACAGGTACAACTTAAACTACCCATTGTTCTACGCCCGCACCTGTCGCGTGATTGGTCTGTGGTACAGGGGAGCATATCATCACACTGGCAGTCGTTCCATCGCTCATACTGCGACAGTCCAACATGAACACAAAGCCGTCTACCCGGCATAATTCCCCGAACTTTCAGTGAAGCGCATTTTTGCCGATGCTCCCACATGCCACACGTCGTGGTGACGTTGCAGGGAATAAACAGGTTTATGGTGGTTTTGGTACTTGCAAACCACATGCAAGCTCTGCCAGCGGTTCGGCCTCGCTCCTTCGGGTACATGGTCATCCTGATAAACCCCACTGTCTGACATATCCTGATGTGGTCGCCTGGCGGCTCCGCACGTTGTCTTACCACCAACGGGCTTTATGGCTGCTATTGTCTGAAATCTGATAAATAGCAGAAACATCATGCGATCGTTAATCTTATATCGTCGCAATGTCCTGGCATCACCCAGAAGTTAAGAAAGGGGAGATGGAGTCTGACGAAAAGTTTCGGCTGGATTGCTGTAAAGTTCATCAGTATGATTGCTTGCACAATCAGCGATTGAGAAAAAACTTCTGGGAGATAAGGGACAAGACGATATGAAAGTGACTGATGAGGCTTTGTTACGTTCAGGGTTTACTCCATCGGATTTGCAGAAGATAAAAAACAACGTTGAAAGCTATGGTGGCACGTTGGGTGAGGCGATTCAGGATCTAGCTAATCGATTCAGGGTTGTTTTATGGATAGCATCGGCATGTCTGATGGTTTTTATCATTTTAGTGTTGTTTTCTGCGAAAGAAACCGTCGTGGGTGGTGGGATATCAATTCTGATCGCAATAGTCATCGTTGCATTTATTCAGCCGCCAGTCCTTTCTTATAAATCCTGGCGGTTCTGGAGAAAATTTAGAGGCTAATGGTTCGATGTGTCAGTAGAAAGCAGGTCAAATATTACTTTGGCCTTAAGCCCATAACCTACTATTTTCATCGTTAATTTTGGACGGCTCATCGTATCGACCTTGCGATAGAAATCACGGGGCATCCATTTAAATAGCCTCCATGCTTCGGGTCTTCTGGCTAATCCAAAGATGCTATATACACTTGCAGTTAACGTAATCGCGTTATAAATCGCAAGTCCTGTTTCAGGCTTGAAACCCATAAATTGGGCTGCTTCCATAGTGCCATCAGCCACAAATCCCTCTGTTTTATATTGTTTTCCATATATGCCAGGAATGATTTCTTTTGACAGACCGTTAATGCCATCAGTTACAAGGATAGCCCCTGCCAGCATACCTAAAGGTGTCATCGTAGCGACCATCAACGCACCGCCAGCAATTGCCATTCCAGAAACCACAATGTGAATAGCCGAAATCACGTATCCGACGATTTTATTATTTTCCTTAACAAACTCGACCTTCGCGTAAAGCTGTGCGGCTCTGGTTCTTAACAGGCGTTCTTGTTCGTGCAGATTATCCGTTTCGGCACGCAGATTTTTGATGCATGCAATGCATTCTTCATCGGTTTTGGCCCGTCGTGCAGTTTCAAATTCTTTCTCTACGACCTGTTTTATCTCTTCGACAAACTTGATACGTGTAAGACCATCTTGCAAATAGAATGCTGACAGCCGATTTGCTGTTTCGACGAGTTTCCGGGCTTCAAGATTCACCATGGTATCTGACCATGTTCTGTTCCAGCCCCTGTTGAGCAGCGCGATATCCATTAAAGACTCCTTCCCAAAATGTGTCTGGTCGTTTTATGTGCAACAAGGTCGAAGACAACAGGAAATACTTTCACAACCCGCCCCCGTGGGTGTCCCATCTCTTTATCCTCCCAGTTTACATCCTCCTGCTTAAAATATCCTTGGCTCTACATTCTCACGGCTTAGTAGAAAAATAGCTCCATCGCTCAAAATTGCAGCAAATTTAAAATATCTGACCGATTTTTGATAGTCTCGAAAGGACTACCTTTAGTGCCTGTACGAGGTAAGATTGATTACCGCCGTGCAACCAAAGGTACAAGCCTCTATCTCTTGTTTTCCGTAAGGTGTTCACAGGCTCCTTTGAGAAACGCAAAAGGACGCTCACAATTGCTTCGATACTCCGCAAAGATTGGGCATACACCACTAGTATCGGTGGTTATATTGGGCGCTGGGTACCGTGGATTGGTGTTGTGATCGCTGTTTACGATATTGGCGTCATTACTACTAATGTTGTTCATCGTTACCGATTAATTACGGGGAAATAGGTATGGATATCGATGCTACTGTTCACGGACTGATCGAAAAGCACTTTTGGAAGATGGACGATGATACATCACTGAGTGATGGTGATAATGTAGTGCTTCCAGAAGATATGGACTCATTCCTAAATGACTACTCTGAATCATTGAATGTAGATATCGAGAGTTCTAACTTTCGTCGCTATTTTCCCAGTACTGGCATTTGGTTTCTTCCAAACGCCATTCTTCCTGAATACCTCAAAACAGATCACCACAAACCAGAACCATTAACGGTACAAATGTTTATTGAAAGTGCTAAAGTCGGGCGCTGGCTCTACGACTGATCATCCGTGTCAAAGGTTTTGGTATACGAGCACTGCCCTTTAGTGATGTATGTGAATGAGTACAAGCTGTTCTTATTGGACTGACCCCACCACGGTTGTGGGGTCAGTCCAGGAGCGCTTGCTGGAAGAACTTGCGCCGACGCATGAGCAACGGGAGTTTATCGAGTCCATGCTACAAGAGGACGGGGATAATACCAATGGGGAATAGCGCTTGCACCGTCACTGCGTTTGATGAATGGCTAATGTTCGCGTATAGACTATTTCGACTTATGATTTTACGATTTAGATAAATCATACAAGAAGGACTGTTTATGAGCGCACAGACAGATGAAGGAACATTACGCCGGATGACGTTAGGCGAGATTGCAATGGCTCGCAGGGTGTTCGGTGATTCGATAGTGTATAGCCGTGTCTGGATTCATTGCGACAGTTATTTACCCTTCGGACTACAGAAACAAAACTATGCGATGACTCCCAACGGGGAGTTATGGTACAGAAAGCCGATGTATAGGGAAGACTTTTCCGCAAATTCGGTTTTCATCGAAGATAAATACGTTTTCATCCATGAACTGGGGCATGTGTGGCAACATCAGCACGGGCAATGGGTGAGAATGCGGGGCGCTTTTAGCTGGGCTGCTGAATATACCTACAGGCTGGATAAAGAAAAGCTCACTGATTACTCTCTTGAACAGCAAGCCTCTATTATAGCTGATTACTGGTTACTGCTGGTTTACGGGATCAGTAAGTGGTCTTACTACCAGAGACCTGGGCGCATGGGGATGTACAGGGGCATAGATTTGTTGCAGGATGTCCCTGCGCTTTACCAGAAAATCGTAACAGGGAAGGTGCGTTAAACATGAAGAACAAAATGTTGCTGGGTGTTGTATTTCTCTTAACAGGATGCCCTGGTCCTGGTGATCGAATGGTAGATCGTGAATCTACAACGGCATTTATCAAAGATAATCAAGTTTGTGTGGTTTCACCACTGGAGCCGCAGGAACGGATCACCGCTATTCAAATCAACAGCGATAAAAGCGACTCTCTTCACAAGGTTTTTGATGACAAGCCTGTTTATGTTCCTAAAGGTGAGTGTCTTCCTGTGTTCGGATTTAAGTTTACATCTGGAGAGCGGTATAACTTCGCGTATGACGTCCAATCTGATAAATCAGAGTCGCATTTAGTCACTGCTGAACTTTCTTATCCTAAAGAATAGGGGGCAAACTGCCCCCTTATATTCATTTCAATGCACGTACGTGATCAAGCAAGAGTTTCATGCGCACGTACTCCTCTTAATGCCTATCGTCTGTCACACTTGCTAAAGCTGCTAAACAACCCCTCGTTTGTGACTGGCTCTGTTTACTGGGAGGAGATCAGATCCTCCTGAACGGAAGGGCAGCGATAGATTCCGTGTGATAATTTTGATCGTCATTCCAGAGACCATGCCGGTCGATATACAGGTTGCTACCCGGCGATATTTTCCCGCTTGCCAATATCCATTGCTCAAGAGTAATAGGCAGTAATCAGGCAGGATCGGGCTCACCTGGTTATCCATCTGGCCGCTACAGTTCAGGAAGATTAATGCACAACTGGAGCAGCTATGAAAACGATGGGTTATGCCGCACTTAACGCCGCCACTCCGCTGGTTCCCTTTAGCTTTGAACGACGCGCCTTGCGCAGGAATGATGTGGCGATTGAGATCCTGTGGTCCGGGGTGTGTCACAGCGATCTGCATCAAACCCGGGACGACTGGAAAGAGTGGGGGCCGACCGTTTACCCCTGCGTTCCCGGGCACGAAATTATTGGCCGGGTGACTGACGTTGGTAGCGAGGTGAGTCGCTATCAGGTTGGGCAGATGGTGGCCGTCGGGACGATAGTCGACAGCTGCCAGGAGTGCGATCAGTGCCGTCGCCACGAAGAACAGATGTGCCGCGAATTTCCGACGGTAACCTACAATGGCCGCGATCGTATTTCGGGGGAGATCACCTATGGCGGCTATGCGAAACATATCGTGGTACGGGAAGAGTTTGTCTTAACGCTACCGGAAGCGCTCGATCCTTCCCGCGCCGCGCCGCTTCTGTGCGCCGGCATTACCGTTTACTCCCCACTACGAACCTGGAATGTGGGCCCGGGTTCACGCGTTGGTGTCATCGGCATCGGTGGCCTGGGGCATCTTGCCGTACGTCTGGCGCAGGCGCTGGGCGCCACGGTCACCGTGATCACCCGGAGTGCGGCAAAAGCTCAGGAGGCGCATGAGCTAGGAGCGAAGCATGTTTTACTCTCGACGTCAGCAGAGGATATGCAGCGGGCAGGCTCCTCTTTCGATGTGATTATTGACACGATTCCCACCCGCCATGATGTTTCTCCGTATGTGCAATTGCTGGATATCGAAGGGGCGCTGGTGATTGTCGGCAATCTGGGCGATATGGAGGGTTTCAGCACCTTACCGCTAATTCTGGGGCGCCGCCGCATTACCGGTTCACCTTCCGGCGGCATTGCGCAAACCCAGGAAATGCTGAATTTCTGCGCGCAGAAAGGGGTTTACCCGGAGTGCGAGATCATCCCCATACAGCAGATTAACCAGGCGTTTGAACGCATGGAGCGGGGAGAGGTGAAGTACCGTTTCGTGATTGATATGGCCTCGCTGTCCGCCTGATGATGGTGGCTGACATCGGCGCATCGATGTCAGCCGTTACGTGGACCTTCAGTCGGGGCGCGCCGTGCCAGCCGCCAGCGACAAGGCTTTATCGCCAATCGGCGTGATGCCAAACTGACGCTTGTACTCACGGTGGAACTGGCTGACGCTTTCATACCCCACGCTGATCGCCGCCGTCGAGGCATCCGCATCTTGCGACAATAACAATCGTCTGGCTTCAAGGAGGCGTAACTGCTTCTGGTACTGCAACGGGCTCATATTGGTCAGGCGGCGAAAATGGTGGTGCAGCGTGGAGACGCCCATGCCGGCAATCCGCGCCAGCGCTTCGACCTTTAACGGCTGCGCATAGTTATCGCGTAGCCAGTCGATGGCCACGGATATCCGTTGCCCACTCGAGCCCGTCAGCACGGTTTCCCGTAAGGTCCTGCCCGCCGGACTGGTTAAAATACGATACAGTATTTCGCGCTGAATGAGGTTATCCATGTAGCCTTTATCCTGTGGCTGTTCGTTCACGCTCAGATAGCGCAGCAGCGCATCAAGCAGCGGGCCGTCGGCCGGGCCCAGCGACATCCCCTCATCAGCGTATTCCGCATCATTCCCGTATTGTTTCATATCGATCATCACTTCCCGGGCGAGGGATAAGTCCAGCTGTAACAGCAGCGAGATGAACGGTTGCTCAGCGCTGGCCTGCATGACTTCAGCGACGGTTGGCAAATTGACGGCAGTCAGAAGAAAGTGGGATTCATTATAAACATAGGTTCTTTCGCCCAGCCTGACGCGCTTCTCTCCCTGAATAATCAGCGACACGCTGGGCTGGTAGAGATAGGCATAGGGAGGCATCGGGTGATGTAATTCGGCAACGCTGACGCCGGGAAAGGGGCAGAGAACCTTTTCACGCTGTCCGGTATAGGCTCTGATTTTGGCCCTAATCTCATCGCGTAGCGAGGCCGTTTCCTGTCGCAACCGTATGTTCTGTGAGTTTGGACGATCATCAGGCATGACCAGGCTCCTCAACTGAGTGATGTAGGCTTAAATCGGTAGCAGGGCAGATGAACGATCGGCCGTGTTGGCACCCACGATATTATTTACAAATAGCTTCCGCAAACAGACTGTGTTCTCCGCGCTGAGATTCACACTAAACGTTAAAACGTCTCTGACCGGGCCTGCGACGACGGCAAAGAACCGTTTACGCATCGGCCGGTCAGGTGATGAGGGCGACCCGCGGAGTTCAGAATGCATATTTCTTATCCAGTACCCGGCAGGTGATGAATGCCCCGGCGGCGCACAGCAGCGCGGGGGCTAAATAGCGGTGATCCATATGGGTGAACTCCATCACCAGCGCGACGGCGGTCATCGGCATCTGCATGGAGGCGGCAAGGAACGCCGCCCCGCCGACGAGGGCGAAGCTGCCCACGTCGCCGCCGGGGAACAGATATTGCCAGCCGGTGGCCAGCAGCAGGCTCAGCAGGGCGCCAACCGTTAACCCCGGCGTCAGCAGCCCGCCTTCGGCACCGCCGCGCAGTACGGCAAGAATAACCGCCAGCTTCAGTGCCAGCAGGAGTGCCGCAGCGTCAAAACCAAGGCCGCTGCTTATCGCCAGCTGCATGGGCCCTTTACCATTCCCCGGTAATTGTGGGAACCACAGGCTCAGCACGGCAAGTGCCGAGAATGCCAGCAGGCAAAATACCGGCATCTGCCAGTTGGTTTTGACCCGGGTGCGTACGCCGGTCGTGGCTTTGCGAAACAGCCAGGCGGCGGCGCCCAGCAGCGGGCTGGCAGCTATCGCCCAGCCGATAAAGGAGTGCGGCAGCGCTGCTGAGCTGAAGTGGTACTGAGATTCATCCCCCAGCCCCAGCGTGGCGACCCACGCCGCTATCGCCGAGGTTATTATCGCCGCCAGCGCTTTCTCCCAGCTGAACGACAGCAGCAGGACTTCCAGCGTAAATATCGCCCCTGCCAGCGGAACGTTATACACGGCCGCCAGGCCCGCTCCCGCGCCGCAGGCAATCAGAATCCGGGCTTCGTTTTCAGCAAGATCACATTTGCGCGCCACCATCCCCGCCGCCAGCGAACCCATCTCGCGTGGCGCGACTTCACGCCCCAGCGGGGAACCGAGGGCGACGGTAATAATCTGCAGCAGGGCATGGATCGTCGTGGTGCCCGCCGGCATCGGCGCGCAAGGGTTCGCCACGGCGGCGGCAATGGCGACGCGCTTCCTGCCATAGCGTGCCAGCAGCCACCAGCCAAAACCGGCGACGGCCCCGCCGCCGATGATCGCCGTCAGTCGGCGCAGATGCTGCGAGCCGGTAACGCCCTCGAGAAAGGTTTCGCTGCTGACAAGCTGGTCAAGGCTGTAGCCGAAGGCCAGATGCTGGACCCCATGTAAAATCAGCGCCAGCGCCATGCCGGCGATACCGGCGAGGATCCCCGTTAGCGCGACAGCAAGCAGGCGGATTAAATAATATCTGGCACCTGTCGGCTCTGATGGTTGGGTCATGGTGGTTGAACCTTAACGCGGAGGAAAACTTAATCATAAAGAAACTGAATTAAACCGTGAGTATCAATACGCGTTTTCACCTGGTGAAAGTCCCCCGCCGGCCTTTGCCTGAGGGGAACTGAACGACTATTCCCAGCGCTTCAGCAGCAGGCTGGCGTTGACGCCGCCAAAGCCAAAACCGTTCGACAGCGCATAACGCATATTTTGTGGACGAGCTACCAGCGCCACCAGGTTCAGGCCTTCCGCGTCTTCATCGGGGTGATGCAGGTTCAGCGTCGGCGGCACCAGCTGGTCACGCAGCGCCTGAATGGTGAAGATAGCCTCAATCCCGCCGGCCGCGCCCAACAGATGGCCGGTTGCTGATTTCGTGGACGTAATGGCGACGGGATGCGTGCCGAACAGGCTTTTTATCGCCGCCAGTTCACCTTTGTCTCCCACCTGAGTCGAGGTGGCGTGAGCATTGATATGGTCTATCTCTTCCGCTGCGACCCCCGCCTGACGAATGGCTATTTCCATGGCCCGACGCGCGCCGTTGCCGTCTTCCGGGCCAGCGGTCAGGTGATAAGCATCTGCGCTGGTGCCGTAGCCAACCAGTTCTGCCAGCGGCGTGGCGCCGCGCGCCAGCGCGTGTTCCAGCGACTCAATCACGATAAGCCCCGCGCCTTCTCCCATCACAAAACCGTCGCGGTCGCGGTCAAAGGGGCGGGAAGCCGCTTCCGGCCGGTCATTGGAGGCGCTGGAGAGCGCTCTTGCTGCGGCAAACCCGGCAAGGCTAACGCGATGGATCGCCGCTTCTGCGCCGCCGCAGAGGGCGATATCCGCCTCGCCGCTGCGGATCATCCGTGCGGCATCGCCAATGGCCTGCGCGCCTGCCGCACAGGCGGTGACCGGCGCGCCGATGGGGCCACGGAAACCGTGGGCGATAGACACATGTCCGGCGGCCAGGTTGGCAAGAAAAGAGGGGATGGTAAACGGAGACAGGCGGCGCGGCCCGCGTTCGTCCGTGGTATGTACCGCGTGGGCGATCTCGCTGAACCCGCCGATCCCGGTGGCGATCACCGTTGCGGTGCGATCTTGTTCTGCCGCCGATACAGGCGACCACCCGGCCTGCGTCAGCGCCTCACGCGCGGCAACCAGCGCAAACTCGATAAAACGATCCATTTTTTTGCGTTCCTTCGCCGGGATGGCCGCCAGCGGATCGAAGCCATGCAGCGGATCTTGTTCGACGGACGGAACCTGCCCGGCCACTTTGCAGGGAATATCCTCGACCATCTGCTCGTTAAGCCTGGTAATACCTGACCTCCCTGCCAGCAGCGACTGCCATACGTGCTGTACGCCGCAGCCCAGAGGGCTGACGATCCCCATTCCGGTCACGACAATACGTTTAGCTGAAACGCCCATAATTAACCCTCCTGTAATATCAGTGTGCCTGCGGCTTGTTCATCAAGGGAACCAGCAGCGCGGCGATCAAAAAACCGATCATGATGAGATAGAAAGCATCGGAAAATGCCTGCGTTCGCGCCTCCCGCAGCGTCAGAGCAGAAAGATTCTTCAGCGCCGCCGTATGAGCGGCATCCGGGGAGATCCCCTGAGCGACAAGGTTTGCCGCGCTGCGCTGGACAAAATCGCTCATTGCCAGGTTGGCGTTATTCAGATGATCCGCCAGACGGCTGTAATGCAAATTGGTTCTGTCGTTAAGCACGGTTCCGCACAGGGCGATGCCGATGGCGCCGCCGAGGTTGCGCATTAAATTAAACAGCCCGGAGGCCAGCTTAAGCCGGGCGGGCGGCAGGCTGCCCAGCGTCAGGGTCACGGTAGGCGCGACGGCAAACTGCTGCGCCAGTCCGCGAAAAGCCTGTGGCAGCAGCAGCTGGTCGGCCCCCCAGTCGTGGGTTATCGGGACAAAGCTGTACATCGAAACCGCAAAGCCGATCAGCCCGGCCATCAGCAGCCAGCGCAGGTCGACGCGGTTGGCGAGCCAGGAATAAAACGGGATCGACATCACCTGGAACAGACCGGTGGAAAATACCGCGAGGCCGATCTCCAGGGCGCTGAAACCGCGCACGCTACCGAGGTACAGCGGGGTTAAATAGATGGTGGCGAAGATGCCGACCCCGGCCATAAACGAGAAATAGCAGCCGAGGCTGAAGGTTCGGTCCCGCAGGGCGCGAAGATCCATGACCGGCTGCGGATGGCGCAGGGTGCGAATAATAAACGCCACGCCGCACAGCAGGGCGATCCAGCCGGTGGTCGCCAGGGTGGTGTCGTCAAACCAGCCCCAGCGCGGGCCCTCTTCGAGGGTATATTCCAGGCAACCGAGAGACGCCGCCAGCAGCAGGATACTGAGATAATCCGCGCCGCGCAGCAGCGAGGGGGCGGCGGTATCCACTTTTACCAGCAGCGGTACGGCAACCGCGATGTAAATCCCCGGAACGACGTTGATAAAGAACAGCCAGTGCCAGTTGAAGTTTTCGGTGATCCAGCCGCCCACCGTCGGGCCAAGCGTGGGGGCCAGAGAAGCCAGGCCGCCGATCGTCGCGGCGGCGATGACCCGCTGTTTGCCCTGGAAAAAGGCGAAGGCGGTGGTGAAAACCAACGGGATCATCGATCCGCCCGCCAGTCCCTGCAGGGCGCGAAAGGCGATCATACTCTGGATGTTCCATGCCCAGCCGCATAGCAGACTCATCAGCGTGAAGCCCGCCTCGTAAGCGGCAAACTTGCTGCGTGTAGAAATGTACTGATCTAGCGTGACTTAAAGCTTGATATTATTGATGTTGTCG
>NZ_JBJDNH010000042.1:0-29643 GCF_044900465.1 Klebsiella sp. NPDC088457
AAACGCATCGCCGATTTCCGGCAGGCTGTGGTTGGTCAGCTCTTTCGCCAGCGCCATTGCCATCTGGCGAGGACGCGCCACCGAACGGGAGCGGCGTTTAGACAACAGATCCGCTACCTTAATTTTGTAATACTCTGCCACCGTCTTCTGAATATTGTCGATGGTGACCAGTTTTTCCTGCAAAGCCAGCAGATCGCGCAGCGCTTCGCGCACGAAATCGATGGTGATCGCCCTGCCGGTAAAGTTGGCATTGGCGATAACGCGGTTCAGCGCCCCTTCCAGCTCACGGACGTTGGAGCGTAGACGCTTGGCAATAAAGAACGCCACTTCGCCCGGCAGACGAATGTCGTTTTCGTCGGCTTTTTTCATCAGGATCGCCACGCGGGTTTCCAGCTCGGGCGGCTCGATCGCCACCGTCAGGCCCCAACCGAAGCGCGATTTCAGACGATCCTCAACGCCGTTGATCTCTTTCGGATAGCGATCCGAGGTGAGAATGATCTGCTGATTACCTTCCAGCAGGGCGTTAAAGGTGTGGAAAAACTCTTCCTGAGAGCGCTCTTTATTGGCAAAGAATTGAATATCATCGATCAGCAGAGCGTCGACGGAGCGGTAATAGCGTTTAAACTCCTCGATAGCGTTGTTCTGCAAGGCTTTCACCATGTCCTGAACAAAACGCTCGGAGTGCATATAGACCACTTTGGCATTCGGCTTGCGCGCCACAATGCCGTTACCGACCGCGTGCAGAAGGTGGGTTTTACCCAGACCGGTGCCGCCATAAAGGAACAAGGGGTTATACGCGCCACCCGGGTTGTCCGCGACCTGCCGCGCTGCCGCGCGGGCCAGCTGGTTGGATTTACCCTCGACGAAGTTATCGAAGGTGTGCTTAACGTTGACGTTGGAGCGGTAGGTCGGTTCCGCCGGGGCCGGGACGTTATCCCAGCCGGGACGCACGGGCGTTGGCGCAACGCGCGCCGTCTGAACCTGCGCCGCCGGTACGGCTGCCGCGACATTATTTACCGCGCCTCTTTGCGCCTGCACCGCCGGCCGGGAGCCGACTTCAAAACGCAGCTGTGGGGCATCAGCACCGCAAAAATCATTGAGGAGTCCATTGATATTATTGAGGTATTTATCCCTTACCCAATCGAGCACAAAACGGTTTGGCGCATACAGTGCCAACGTGTTATCGCTCAATTCCGCCTGCAACGGGCGTATCCACATACTGAATTCTGTGGCTGGTAACTCATCCTGCAATCGGGCAAGACACTGCTGCCAAAGCGAAAGTGACACGGCGGACTCCACTCGAACATAAAATCGATATAAAGAAAAAAAGAAACAATCGTGATTGTTGGCACACGTCGACAAGACCCTGCATTGGCCGAAAAGCCCCTGCACAAAAGGGGTGACGTGCGAACCGCTATCTGCGGTATTTATCCGATGCGGATCGGTGGATCGCGATCAGGACCGGGGATCATAGCCTAAACTGAGAAAGATATCTTGTGTTTCTCAACAGATTCTTCCCGATTTATCCACAGGAAGGATCGAAACCGGGTAAGTGTAATCGATCCTGAGAAGAGTGAGGCACGATTTCGCCCACATATTGGAAAATTTAATGAGCTCTGTCGGTTTAGGGCCTAAACGATCTAACAAAGATCCTTTGCGATCCTTGCGCTTTACCTGTCAGACCGTATAATCCTCCACCCGGCGCGTAAAGCCCGTTTTCCGCCACCGGTCGCCGGTCGTTTTTTGTGCGACAAGGTGTGAGAAATAAGGAAAGAGAATTGACTCCGGAGTGTACAATTATTACAATCCGGCCTCTTTAATCACCCTCGCTGCAGCGTGAGTCGTTCGAAGTTCGTTCGGGTATACGCAAAAGTCAGTGAAATTATTCAAGTTTAGGTAGAAACCGCCATGAAACGCACTTTTCAACCGTCTGTACTGAAGCGCAACCGTTCTCACGGCTTCCGTGCACGTATGGCTACTAAAAATGGTCGTCAGGTTCTGGCACGTCGTCGTGCTAAAAGCCGTGCTCGTCTGACCGTTTCCAAGTAATAAAGCTAACCCTGCGTGGTTAAGCTAGCATTTCCCAGGGAGTTACGTTTGTTAACTCCCAGTCATTTCACTTTCGTCTTCCAGCAGCCACAACGGGCTGGCACGCCGCAAATCACCATCCTCGGCCGCCTGAATTCGCTGGGGCATCCCCGCATCGGTCTTACCGTCGCCAAGAAAAACGTTAAACGCGCGCATGAACGCAATCGGATTAAACGTCTGACACGTGAAAGCTTCCGTTTGCGTCAACATGAACTCCCGCCAATGGATTTCGTGGTGGTGGCAAAGAAAGGGGTTGCTGACCTCGATAACCGTGCTCTCTCGGAAGCGTTGGAAAAATTATGGCGCCGCCATTGTCGCCTGGCTCCCGGGTCCTGATAGGCCTTATCAAGGTCTATCAGCGCCTGATTAGTCCGCTACTCGGGCCGCATTGTCGTTTCACGCCAACCTGTTCAAGCTACGGAATTGAGGCATTGCGCAGGTTTGGAATGATAAAAGGCAGTTGGTTGACAGTGAAACGCGTATTAAAATGCCACCCTTTACACCCTGGTGGTGACGATCCCGTCCCGCCTGGACCATTTGATACCAGAGAACACTAACGATGGATTCGCAACGCAATCTTCTTATCATCGCTTTGTTGTTCGTGTCTTTCATGATCTGGCAAGCCTGGGAGCAGGATAACAATCCTCAGGCTCAGCAGCAGACCACGCAGACAACGACCACCGCAGCGGGTAGCGCCGCCGACCAGGGCGTACCGGCCAGTGGCCAGGGGAAACTGATTACGGTAAAAACCGATGTGCTTGAGCTGACCATCAACACCCGCGGTGGTGATGTGGAGCAAGCGCAGCTTCCGGCTTATCCAAAAGCGCTGAAGTCTACCGAACCGTTCCAGTTACTGGAAACCACGCCACAGTTTATCTATCAGGCTCAAAGCGGCTTAACCGGTCGTGATGGCCCGGATAACCCGGCTAATGGAGCCCGCCCGCTGTATAACGTCGATAAAGATGCGTTTGTCCTGGCGGAAGGCCAGAACGAAATCGTCATTCCGCTGACCTATACCGATAAAGCAGGCAACGTCTTCACCAAAACCTTCACCCTGAAACGCGGTGATTATGCGGTGAACGTCGGCTATAACGTGCAGAACGTTGGCGAAAAACCGCTGGAGATTTCTACCTTCGGTCAGCTGAAACAGACTGCCAACCTGCCAACCAGCCGCGATACGCAAACCGGTGGCCTGTCTACGATGCACACTTTCCGTGGCGCCGCGTACTCCACCGCTGAGTCGAAATACGAAAAATACAAATTCGACACGATCGCCGACAACGAGAACCTGAACGTCAGCACCAAAGACGGTTGGGTTGCCATGCTGCAGCAATACTTCACCACCGCATGGGTGCCGCGTAACGCCGGATCGAACAACTTCTACACCGCCAACCTCGGCAACGGTATTGTGGCTATCGGCTACAAATCGCAGCCGGTTCTGGTGCAGCCGGGTCAAACCGATAAGCTGGAAAGCGTCCTGTGGGTCGGCCCGGCAATTCAGGACAAAATGGCCGCCGTTGCGCCGCACCTGGATCTGACCGTCGACTACGGCTGGCTGTGGTTCATCTCTCAGCCGCTGTTTAAACTGCTGAAGTGGATCCATAGCTTCCTCGGTAACTGGGGCTTCTCGATTATCGTTATCACCTTTATCGTTCGTGGCATCATGTACCCGCTAACCAAAGCGCAGTACACCTCCATGGCGAAGATGCGTATGCTGCAGCCGAAGATTCAGGCTATGCGTGAGCGTCTGGGCGACGATAAACAACGCCAAAGCCAGGAAATGATGGCGCTGTATAAAGCTGAGAAGGTCAACCCGCTGGGCGGCTGCTTCCCGCTGATTATTCAGATGCCGATCTTCCTTGCGCTGTACTACATGCTGAGCGCCTCGGTTGAACTGCGTCATGCGCCGTTTATCCTGTGGATTCACGACCTGTCAGCACAGGACCCGTACTACATTCTGCCGATCATCATGGGCGCGACGATGTTCTTCATTCAGAAGATGTCGCCGACGACCGTTACCGACCCGATGCAGCAGAAGATCATGACCTTTATGCCGGTCATCTTTACGGTGTTCTTCCTGTGGTTCCCGTCTGGTCTGGTGGTTTACTATATCGTCAGCAACCTGGTAACCATTATTCAGCAGCAGCTGATTTACCGTGGTCTGGAGAAGCGTGGCCTGCATAGCCGCGAGAAGAAAAAGACCTGATACGCTGTCTAAGCCGCAGTAGAATCAATGCCAGAGAAGGCGGTCAATAGACCGCCTTTTTTATATTTCCCTGGAGAGTCATCATGAGCCATAACGACACTATCGTCGCCCAGGCAACCCCACCGGGACGCGGTGGTGTGGGCATCCTGCGTATCTCCGGCCGGCAAACGCGCGAGGTCGCACAGGCGGTGCTCGGCAAGCTGCCAAAACCGCGCTACGCCGATTATCTGCCCTTTAAAGATGCCGACGGTACGCCGCTGGATCAGGGTATCGCGCTGTGGTTCCCCGGCCCGAACTCCTTTACCGGTGAAGATGTCCTGGAGCTGCAGGGCCACGGCGGTCCGGTGATTCTGGATCTGCTGCTCAAACGCATTTTGACGCTGCCGGGCGTGCGTATCGCCAGACCCGGTGAGTTCTCTGAACGCGCCTTTCTTAACGATAAGCTCGATCTGGCCCAGGCCGAAGCGATTGCCGACCTGATCGACGCCAGCTCCGAACAGGCCGCACGCTCGGCGCTGAACTCGCTGCAGGGCGCTTTTTCTGCCCGGGTGAACCATCTGGTGGAAGCGCTGACCCATCTACGTATCTATGTCGAAGCCGCTATCGATTTCCCGGATGAGGAAATAGACTTCCTCTCCGACGGTAAAATCGAAGCTCAGCTCAATGGCGTAATTACCGATCTTGATGCCGTTCGCGCCGAAGCCCGTCAGGGCAGCCTGCTGCGTGAAGGGATGAAAGTGGTTATCGCCGGTCGCCCGAACGCCGGGAAATCGAGCCTGCTGAACGCGCTGGCCGGGCGCGAAGCCGCGATCGTGACCGATATTGCCGGAACCACCCGCGACGTGCTGCGCGAGCATATCCATATCGACGGTATGCCGCTGCATATCATCGATACCGCCGGTCTGCGCGATGCTAACGACGAGGTTGAGCGCATTGGCATTGAACGCGCCTGGCAGGAGATCGCGCAGGCCGACCGGGTACTGTTCATGGTGGACGGCACGACCACCCGCGCCGTCGATCCGGCGGAAATCTGGCCGGACTTTATCGAGCGTTTACCGGCGAAACTGCCGATTACCGTAGTACGTAACAAAGCCGACGTCACCGGCGAAACGCTGGGCCTCAGTGAAGTGAATGGCCACTCACTGATTCGTCTGTCGGCGCGTACCGGTGAGGGTGTCGATGTCCTGCGCAACCATCTCAAGCAGAGCATGGGCTTCGAGACCAACATGGAAGGCGGTTTCCTCGCCCGTCGTCGCCACCTGCAGGCGCTGTCAGAGGCCGCCAGTCATCTGCAGCAGGGCAAAGCGCAGCTGCTTGGCGCCTGGGCCGGCGAGCTGCTGGCGGAAGAGCTGCGGCTCGCGCAACAGGCGCTGAGCGAAATCACCGGCGAGTTTACCTCTGATGACCTGCTCGGGCGCATTTTCTCCAGCTTCTGTATCGGTAAATAATCCCTATCGACACGATAGTGGTGAGTATTAACTAACCCGCATTAACACGCTGTTAATGCGGGTTTTTTAGTTTCTGCAACAGATGTTTTTCTCTCACCGTGTCACGCTACCGACGACGCGCCGTTGCATCCGCGAACGCAGCATCATTAAATGGCGTTAACTCCTTGTTACCGGATACCGCCATGAGCCCCGATTACACCGTGATTGATTCCGTTCCGTCAGCTGATGATTTTTGCCGTTTACGCCTTATCGCCGGCATGTCGCCGCGCCCGCTGGAGGGCGTGAAAGCAGGGCTGCCGAGAAGCTGCTATGGCGTGCATATCCTCTGGCAAGGCGTTCCCGTGGGCATGGGACGTATCGTTGGCGATGGCGCGGTGAATTTCGACATCGTCGACGTAGCGGTCGATCCTGCGCACCAGGGGAAAGGGCTGGGAAGAGTCATCATGGAAAAGATCGTCAGCTGGCTGGACGCTAACGCCTGCCAGGGCGCCTATGTCACGCTGATCGCCGACGTCCCCGAGCTGTACGCGAAGTTTGGTTTTACCCCGGTGCGCCCGGCCAGCGAAGGAATGGCCAGAGTCTGGTCGTAGGGCAAGCGGCTGTAAACCCGCGGAGTGTTTTTCCTTTCAGGAAATCATTATTGTCCAAATGGCAACTCGTGCTGCCGCGCAATAGCCATTACTCTGTACGCCTCTATTCTCGCGGGGGTCTTATGGCACGCTTTCTTATCTGCAGTTTTGCGCTGGTTTTACTCTATCCATCCGGCATCGATATGTATCTGGTGGGTCTGCCGCGGATTGCGCAGGAGCTCGGCGCCAGCGAAGCGCAGCTGCATATTGCGTTCTCGGTTTACCTTGCGGGCATGGCCGCCGCAATGCTGTTTGCCGGCAGAATTGCCGACAGGTCCGGGCGTAAACCGGTGGCCATTTTCGGTGCGACGACATTTATTCTGGCTTCGCTGCTCTGCGCCCACGCGCAGAGCAGCGATCTCTTCCTGGTCGGGCGTTTTATCCAGGGCATCGGCGCGGGGAGCTGCTACGTCGTCGCTTTCGCCGTGCTGCGCGATACCCTCGACGATCGCCGGCGCGCCAGGGTGCTGTCGCTGTTGAACGGCATCACCTGCATTATCCCGGTCCTCGCTCCCGTTCTGGGTCACCTGATTATGCTGAAATACCCGTGGCAGAGCCTGTTCTACACCATGACCGGCATGGGGGTGATGGTCGGCCTGCTCTCGGTCTTTATGCTGCGGGAAACGCGGCCGGCAGCCCCTTCGCATACTCCCGCCGGGCAGAAAAATGCCACGGAATCACTGCTGAACCGCTTTTTCCTCAGCCGCATCGTCATTACCACCCTCAGCGTGACGGCGATTCTGACCTACGTTAACGTCTCCCCGGTATTGATGATGGAAGAGATGGGGTTCGATCGCGGACAATACTCGATGGCGATGGCCTTAATGGCGCTGGTCAGCATGACGGTGTCGTTTTCAACGCCCTTTGCGCTCACCCTGTTTAAACCGCGTACGTTGATGCTGACGTCACAGGTCATGTTCTTTACGGCCGGGACTTTGCTCAGCCTTGCCACCAGCCAGACGGTCACCCTGCTGGGTCTGGCGCTAATTTGCGCCGGCTTCTCAGTGGGCTTCGGCGTCGCGATGAGCCAGGCCCTGGGGCCCTTTACCCTGCGGGCGGGGGTTGCCAGCTCGGTACTGGGCATTGCTCAGGTTTGCGGCTCTTCGCTGTGGATTTGGCTGGCCGCCATCATCGGGTTAAGTGCGATGAATATGCTGATCGGGATTCTCATTGGCTGTAGCATAGTGAGCATTGTTCTGATTCTGGCCGCTTCCTCTGTCCGGGCTGCGCAACATAATGAAGAAATCCCTGTCGAGTCTCGATCTTAATTTATTACTCTGTCTGCAGCTTCTGACCCAGGAGCTCAGCGTCACCCGCACGGCGAAACGTATGAACGTTTCGCCGTCGGCGGTGAGTAAATCATTAGCTAAACTACGCGCCTGGTTTGACGATCCGCTATTCGTTAAAACGCCGCTCGGTCTGTCGCCGACGCCATTGATGACCCGCATGGAGCAGGATCTGACGGACTGGATGCAGATGGGCAACCAGATCCTCGATAAACCCCACCACATCATGCCGAGCGGTCTGAAGTTCGAACTGGCGGCGGAAACGCCGCTGCTGATGATCCTGTTCAATTCCCTGTCGCAGCAAATCTACCAGCGCTATCCCCAGGCGCTGATCCGCCTGCGCAACTGGGATTACGACTCGCTGGACGCCATTATTCGCGGTGAGGTTGATATCGGCTTTTGCGGACGGGAAACGCATCCGCGTTCGCGGGAACAGCTGAGCCAGCTGCCGTGGTATATCGATTTTGAAGTCCTGTTTACCGATCTGCCTCAGGTATGGCTGCGGGCGGATCACCCGGCGCTCGATGAGGAGTGGAATCTGGCGACTTTTTTACGCTACCCGCATATCAATATCAGCTGGGAACAAAGCGATACCTGGGCGCTGGATGATGTTCTGCACGAACAGGGACACAAGCGCACCGTCGCGTTAACCCTACCGGGGTTCGAACAATCGCTGTTTATGGCCGCCCAGCCGAATCACACTATGCTGGCCACCGCGCCGCGCTATTGCCATCACTATAACCAGCAGCACCATTTACCGCTGGTTTCACGCCCGCTACCGCTGGAGCCGCTACTGCTGGAAAAAACGCGGGTGCCCTTCACCTTGCTGTGGCACAAACGCAATAGCGACAACCCCAAGCTGGTCTGGCTCAGAGAAACCCTCAAGCGGCTCTACAGGGACCCGCTCTAACGCGCTTTTCCTCATCAGCGTCTGCCAATCGCGCAATAATTTGTAAAATTCGCGCAAATACCCTTTTCAAGGGGTGATTTCCGCATTAAAACCTATCAATACCAGGTGATAATAGCCGCCTCTATTTTATCTCAGACCATTAATCACGGAGCGACGAATGGCAACGCATTTTGCAAGAGGGATACTCAACACCCGGGAGCCGCTATCGACACGCCTGTCGGCGGCCTGTCATCAAGCCGCACAGCGCCTGCCAGAGTACCAGCAGGCCCGCTATCGCGCATCACGTTCACTGCTCGCCGAACTGGTGTTCATGCTGTATGGCATTAGCGAGCTTCCCGAAATCATCAGCGATGACCACGGCAGGCCGGTCTTTCGCGACCCCCATCTCCCCCGATTTTCTATTTCCTATGCCGGAAACATTGTCGGCGTCACGTTGACGACGGAAGGCGATTGCGGACTGGATATGGAACTTCAGCACGCCTCGCACGGCATTCATCCTCTGCACGATGCCAACCGCTATGTTTTCAACAGCAATGAGAATTTATGGATTAACATCCAGCACGATCCGGACGAAGCGCGCGCCCAGCTGGTGGCGCTGCGTCGCAGCGTGCTGAAGCTGACCGGCGAATCTTCCGTACGCCTGCAGCTGTTGCCCGGCGCGGGCCGGCTGCGAACCACCAACATACAGCCTGTTGAAGCCCTCTGCGACGCCGAAACGGTGCTGGTGTGGTCCATCGCCGCGACGCCCGCTATCGGCCAGCTTAAAGTCTGGGAATACACCCATCAGGACGGCTGGCGTAGTCTGCCGGACGCACAGCGGCGCGCGAAAGAAGCCTCTGCCCGTCTGATACGTTTTACCAGTCTGCCTGCAGAAAAAGCCTTCTCCCTCAACTGACCGGTCAGTCCGGCCATCATGATGCAAAGGAGCAATCATGTCTGATACGTTGAAAGTTGTTACGTTACTCGGAAGTCTGCGCAAGGGGTCTTTTAATGGCATGGTCGCACGTACCCTGCCAGGTATCGCGCCGGCGGGCATGGAAATCTCCGCACTGCCGTCGATTGGCGACATTCCGTTGTATGACGCGGATGTTCAGCAGGAAGAAGGTTTCCCGCAAGGCGTGCAGGATATTGCACAACAGATTCGCGAAGCGGACGGCGTCGTCATCGTGACGCCCGAATATAACTATTCCGTGCCTGGCGGCCTGAAAAACGCGATTGACTGGCTGTCGCGCCTGCCTGAACAACCGCTGGCCGGGAAACCGGTACTGATTCAAACCAGCTCGATGGGCGCTATCGGCGGCGCACGCTGCCAGTATCACCTGCGACAGATACTGGTGTTCCTTGATGCGATGGTGATGAACAAACCTGAGTTTATGGGCGGCGTAATTCAGAACAAAGTCGATCCGCAGTCGGGTGAAGTGGTCGATCAGAGCACCCTCGACCATCTGCGCGGCCAGCTAACCGCATTTGGCGAGTATATTCAACGCGTCCGTTAAATATAAAAAAAGCCCGGCAGCGCTGCCGGGCTTTTTCATTATGATGCGCGAGCGTTAATGTGCGTCAATAAACACGATTTTCAGCACGAACAGCAGCGAGACGATAATTACGCACGGGCTAAGGTCGCGCAGGCGGCCGGTACCGATCTTCATCACGCAGTAAGAGATAAAGCCTAACGCAATCCCTTCGGTAATCGAGAAGCTAAACGGCATCATCACCGCGGTAATAAACGCCGGCACCGCTTCCGTCAGATCGTCCCACTTCACGCGCGACAGGCTCGATGTCATCAGCACGCCCACGTAGATCAGCGCACCTGCTGCGGCATACGCCGGTACCATACCCGCCAGCGGCGACAGGAAAATCACCAGCAGGAACAGAATACCAACGACTACCGCCGTCAGGCCGGTACGCCCGCCCACCGAGACGCCGGAGGAGGATTCGATATAAGCGGTGACGGAAGAGGTACCGATAAAGGAACCAGCCACCGATGAGATGCTGTCGACAAACAGCGCCTGCTTCATCCGTGGGAATTTACCCTTCTCATCGGCAAGGCCGGCTTTATCGGTCACGCCAATCAGGGTGCCGGAAGAGTCGAACAGGTTCACCAGCATAAAGGAGAAGATAACCCCCGCCAGACCGAGATTAAACGAGCCAGCCAAATCAACGTGGCCAATAACCGAAGTAATGCTCGGCGGCGCGGAAACAATCCCGGCGTAGTGAACATCACCCAGTATCCAGCCCAGCAGTGTCGTCACCACGATAGAAACCAGCACCGCCGCATGAATGTTACGGGAGGCCAGAATAGCAATAATAAAGAAGCCGAGGATCCCCAGCAGGACGCTGTGAGAGGTCAGATTGCCGATACTCACCAGGGTGTCCTGATTCGCGACAATCACGCCGGCATTTTTCAGCCCCATCATACCGATGAACAGACCGATACCGCTGGTGATCCCCACGCGCAGGCTGAGCGGAATATTGGCGATCATCCAGTAACGCACGCGGAAAATGGTCAGCAGCAGCAGGCCAACGGCGCCCCAGAAAATGGCGCCCATCCCCACCTGCCACGACAGGCCCATCGCCTGGACGACGACAAAAGCGAAGAAAGCATTCAGGCCCATTGCCGGCGCCAGCGCGACCGGCAGGTTTGCGAACAGCCCCATCAGAATACTACCGAAGGCGGCGATCAGACAGGTCGTCACAAACACAGCGCTGGTATCCATACCCGCCACGCCAAGTATTTGTGGGTTAACGAAAACAATGTAGACCATCGTCAGAAAGGTGGTGAAACCTGCGATCGCTTCGGTGCGTGCCGTCGTGCCGTGTTCACGGAGTTTGAACACGCGCTCCAGCAGACCCTGGCCAGAAGACTGGCTGGTTTGTTGTTGACTCATTATCGGTTTCCGAACAAAGGAGGGAAATTTCGCCGCTATCCTATACCAAAATGCGACACCAGGTGCAGTTGTATGGTAATTTTTTTCATTGAATTTGCTTATACGGCAACGATTGCGTCCCGGCAATATACATGACGAAAACGTTAAACTGATTAAAATGGAAACGGCATGTCCCAAATAGAAGCTCTATTTTTCGACTGTGACGGCACGCTGGTCGACAGCGAAGTGATCTGTTCCCGCGCCTATGTTCACATGTTCAAAGCGTTCGGTATTACCCTGGATTTAGAAGAGATATTTAAGCGTTTCAAAGGGGTAAAGCTCTACGAAATCATCGACACCATCAATGAAGAGTACGGCGTCGACCTGCAAAAACCTGAGCTCGAACCGCTCTACCGTGCCGAAGTCGCGCGCCTGTTTGATTCAGAACTGGAAGCGATCGCCGGTGCCGAAACGCTGCTGGATGCGGTAACCGTGCCGATGTGCGTGGTTTCGAACGGCCCGGTGAGCAAAATGCAGCACTCGCTCGGTCGAACCGGCATGTTGCGCCATTTTCCCGACCGACTGTACAGCGGTTACGATATCCAACGCTGGAAGCCCGATCCGGCGCTGATGTTCCATGCGGCGAAAGCGATGGACGTTAACGTCGGAAACTGCATTCTGGTGGATGATTCCAGCGCGGGCGCGCAGTCAGGAATCGATGCCGGGATGGAGGTTTTCTACTTCTGCGCCGATCCGCATAACAAACCGATCGTTCATCCGAAAGTGACGACGTTTACCGATTTAGCGCAGCTGCCGGCGCTGTGGAAAGCGCGCGGCTGGAACATCACGCGATAATTGCCGGAGCCCCGGATGGCAGCGATCCGCGCCTTGTCCGGGCGACCCGCGCCTCCGTAGCCCCGGTAAGCGTAGCGCAACCGGGGAGCCGTGGTGATTACTCTTTCGGGTCTTTACCCGCCAGCAGCTTATCCAGCTCGTCGCCGCCCACGTGGCGAAAATCCTGTCCCTTCACAAAGTAGAAGATGTATTCGCAGATGTTCTGGCAACGGTCGCCGATCCGCTCAATAGACCGGGCGCAGAACAGGGCGGTCAGCACGCTGGGAATGGTGCGTGAATCTTCCATCATATAGGTCATCAGCTGACGTACGATGCCCTCATATTCCTGATCGACTTTCTTATCTTCGCGATAGATACGCACCGCTTCGTCCAGATCCATGCGGGCGAACGCGTCCAGTACGTCATGCAGCATCTGCACGGTATGACGCCCCAGCGATTCCAGGCTGACCAGCAGCGGCTGATGCTGCTGGGAAAATTTCTCCAGCGCGGTACGGCAAATTTTATCCGCGACGTCGCCAATACGTTCCAGTTCCGCGATGGTTTTGATAATCGCCATCACTAAACGCAGGTCGCTGGCGGTAGGCTGACGCTTGGCAATAATGCGTACACAGGCTTCATCAATGGCAACTTCCATCATGTTGACCTGCTTATCACCCTCGATCACGCGTTTTGCCAGATCGCTGTCCTGATTGTGCATCGCGGTGATGGCATCAGAAAGCTGCTGTTCCACCAGCCCACCCATGGTCAACACCTGGGTGCGGATATACTCCAGTTCTGCATTGAACTGGCCGGAAATGTGTTTATTAAGATTTAGGTTGTCCATGGTGTCTCCTGAATGCCCAACTGGTTAGAGCCTGTGAAAGCAGAAGGGCAATCAACCGTAGCGGCCAGTAATATAATCTTCAGTTTGCTTCTTCGCGGGCTTGGTAAACAGATCGTCCGTGTTACTGAATTCAATCAGCTCGCCAAGGTACATAAATGCCGTATGGTCTGAACAACGCGCAGCCTGCTGCATGTTGTGGGTAACAATAACGACGGTGTAATCCTGCTTCAGTTCGGTGATCAGCTCTTCAATACGCCCGGTTGAGATCGGATCCAGCGCGGAACACGGTTCATCCAGTAACAGCACTTCCGGGCGAATCGCGATACCGCGCGCGATGCACAGACGCTGCTGCTGCCCGCCGGAGAGAGAATATCCACTCTGATGCAGTTTATCTTTGGTTTCGTTCCATAATGCGGCTTTGGTCAACGCCCACTGGACGCGCTCATCCATATCGGCGCGCGACAGCTTTTCAAACAGGCGAACGCCGAAGGCGATATTGTCATAAATCGACATCGGGAACGGCGTCGGCTTCTGGAAGACCATGCCGACTTTCGCCCGCAGCAGGGCGATATCCTGGGTGTTGGTCAGAATGTTGTCGCCATCCAGCAGAATTTCGCCTTCCGCACGCTGCTCCGGGTACAGTTCAAACATTTTGTTAAACGTACGCAGCAGGGTCGATTTACCGCAACCTGACGGGCCGATAAACGCTGTAACCTGGTTTTTGGTGATATCCAGGTTGATGTTTTTCAGGGCATGGAATTTTCCGTAGTAGAAGTTCAGGTTACGAACTGAAAGTTTACCCGGGGTCGCATTCGCCATACTCATCAATCTCTTCCTCATTCGGCGCCGCATTTCGCCGCGCCGCAAAAATTAACCGTGTTTATTCTTCGCGAAAACCACGCGCGCCAGAATGTTCAGCAGCAATACGCACAGGGTGATAAGCAATACCCCGGCCCATGCCAGTTGCTGCCACTCCGCGAACGGACTCATGGCAAATTTGAAAATGGTCACCGGCAGGTTGGCGATCGGCTGCATCATATCGGTGCTCCAGAACTGGTTGGAGAGCGCGGTGAACAGCAGCGGCGCCGTTTCCCCGGCGATACGGGCGATGGCCAGCAGAATCCCCGTCATGATCCCGGAAACCGAGGCCTTCAGGGTGATCGCGGAAATCATCTTCCACTTCGGCGTCCCCAGCGCATAGGCCGCTTCACGCAGGCTGTCCGGCACCAGTTTCAGCATATTTTCCGTGGTGCGAATGACGATCGGGACCTGCAGCAGCGCCAGCGCGATGACCCCAGCCCAGCCGGAAAAGTGCTGCATCTGCGCCACCACAATGGTGTAGACGAACAGACCCACCACGATGGACGGAGCGGAAAGCAGGATATCGTTAATAAAACGAATCACTTCCGCCAGCCAGGACTTACGCCCATATTCCGCCAGATAGATCCCCGCCATAATGCCCAGCGGCGTACCGAAAATCGTGGACCACAGGATCAACAGGCCGCTGCCGGCCAGAGCATTCGCCAGACCACCGCCTGCGGTGTTCGGCGGCGGCGTCATTTCAGTGAACAACGCCAGCGACATCCCATCGAAGCCGCGCGTAATCGTGGCCATCAGGATCCATACCAGCCAGAACAGACCAAACACCATCGTCGCCATGGAAAGCGTCAGGGCGATACGGTTCTTCAGCCGACGTTTGGCCTGCATTTTACGGCGGGATTCCGCCAGCTCAGCGGTGGTTTGCAATTCGAGCGTTGCCATCAGCGAGCCCCCTCATTCTTAGCGAGGCGCATAATCATGAATTTAGACGCCGCCAGAACAATAAAGGTGATAACGAACAGAATCAGCCCCAGTTCCATCAGCGCCGCCACGTGCAGGCCGGTTTCCGCTTCGGCAAACTCATTGGCCAGCGCAGAGGTGATACTGTTGCCCGGCATATACAGCGAGGCGCTATCCAGCTGGTAGGTGTTACCGATAATAAAGGTCACCGCCATGGTTTCCCCCAGCGCGCGCCCCAGACCCAGCATCACGCCGCCGATCACCCCATTCTTGGTAAACGGCAGCACGATACGCCAGATAACTTCCCAGGTCGTACAGCCGATGCCGTAGGCCGACTCTTTCATCATCACCGGCGTCTGCTCGAAGACATCGCGCATTACCGCAGCGATATACGGGATAATCATGATGGCCAGAATGACGCCTGCCGCCAGAATACCGATCCCAAACGCCGGGCCGGCAAACAGCGCCCCCACAAACGGAATCGTCGACAGGACGTTGCCCACCGGCTCCTGGAAGTAGGTGGCGAACAGCGGGGCAAAGATAAACAGGCCCCACATGCCGTACACGATACTGGGGATAGCCGCCAGCAGCTCAATCGCGATGCCAAGCGGGCGTTTCAGCCAGCCCGGCGAGAGTTCCGTCAGGAATAACGCGATGCCGAAGCTCACCGGAACGGCGATCAGCAGCGCGATAAACGAGGTGACCAGCGTCCCGTAGATGGGCACCAGCGCACCGAAGATTTCGTTGGGCGCATCCCACTCTTTAGTCCACAAAAAGGAAAAACCAAACTTCTGAATGCTTGGCCATGAAGAGATGATGAGGGAAACGATGATGCCGCCCAGCATCAATAGCACAATCAGCGCCGCCAGCTTAACCAGCACGCCGAAAATGATGTCACCCTTTTTCCCCGGAGGGTTAAATGCCGGCTTGGTTGCAGCCATAGGTTACTCTTTAAGTTCGGGCCCGAAAGACCGGTATTTTACCGTTCTTTCGGGCAAAGGTAATGCTATACACATCCTCCTGTAAGCTGCCTGCTTGCGGGCGGCTCAAGGTATGACGGTATTTAGTACAGCGCTTTACCGCTGCTGTCTTTCACGTTGGTTTTCCATGCAGCGCGTACCTGCTCAACCACGCTGTCCGGCAGCGTTGCGTAATCCAGAGCGTTAGCTTCTTTACCGCCGTTTTTGTACGCCCAGTCAAAGAATTTCAGCACTTCGGCCGTCTGTTCTGGTTTAGTCGTCGCTTTGTGTACCAGGATGAAGGTGGTTGAGGTGATCGGCCATGCGTTCTCACCGTTCTGGTTGGTCAGATCCTGGGCGAAGGATTTGCTCCAGTCGATACCTTTTGCCGCATTGGCAAAGTTATCTTCGTTCGGGCTAACCGGCTTACCATCTGCGGAGAGCAGTTTGGTGTAGGCCAGGTTGTTCTGCTTAGCATAAGCGTATTCAACGTAGCCAATGGAGCCCGGCAGACGCTGAACGAAAGCGGCGATACCGTCGTTGCCTTTGCCGCCCAGGCCGGTCGGCCAGTTAACGGTAGAGCCGGCGCCGATTTTAGATTTCCACTCTTCGTTCACTTTCGCCAGATAGCTGGTGAAAACGAAGGAGGTACCGGAACCGTCAGCGCGACGAACCACGGCAATATTCTGTGCCGGCAGTTTCATACCCGGGTTGAGTTTAGCGATCGCTTCGTCATCCCACTTCTTAATTTTGCCGAGGTAGATATCCCCCAGGGTTTTGCCGTCCAGCACCAGCTCGCCGGATTTGACGCCCGGCAGATTGATAGCCAGAACCACGCCGCCGATAACGGTCGGGAACTGGAACAGGCCTTCCTGAGCCAGTTTGTCATCTTCCAGAGGTGCATCAGAAGCACCGAAATCAACGGTGTTGGCAATAATCTGTTTTACACCACCGGAGGAGCCGATGCCCTGGTAGTTCACTTTATTGCCGGTTTCTTTCTGATAGGTATCAGCCCATTTGGCATACACCGGCGCAGGGAAAGTTGCGCCCGCGCCAGTCAGGCTTGCCGCTGCAAATGCAGAAAAAGCGCTCATCGATAAGGTCGCGGCGACAACTGTTGCGACGGTGGTACGCATAACGTTCATAATGTCTCCTGCTGGATTCGTAAATCGTTGTTTCGAGGCTATGGTGAGCAAAATAGGACAAAGAGGTGACAGTAAAATGTACGAATTATTACAGTTTTATGACACCCAAAAAGATGCGCGATTGGCGAAAATAAAAACAATATAAATCATATTGTTATATATTTAAGTGACGTTAAGTTTGCAGAGAAATTTTCTTTTTATGACACCCGAAATCGTAGCCGAAGATGACAGTTTGTCATAAAACAGCGCCGCAGAATTTTTCACCGTGCAATGAAAAAAGGATCGAGCGGTAAGAAAAAGGGCCACCGGATGGCAGCCCTTTGCATAATGCATGGCATTTTATTCGACGGTAACCGATTTCGCCAGGTTACGCGGCTGGTCAACGTCCGTACCTTTAATCAGCGCGACGTGGTACGCCAGCAGCTGCAACGGTACGGTGTAGAAGATTGGCGCAATCACCTCTTCAACATGCGGCATCTCAATGATGTGCATGTTGTCGCTGCTGTTGAAACCGGCATCGCCATCGGCAAAGACGTACAGCTCTCCGCCACGGGCGCGCACTTCTTCGATGTTCGATTTCAGTTTTTCCAGCAGTTCGTTGTTTGGCGCCACGACAATCACCGGCATTTCCGCGTCAATCAGCGCCAGAGGGCCATGTTTCAGCTCGCCGGCAGCATAGGCTTCCGCATGGATATAAGAGATCTCTTTGAGCTTCAGCGCCCCTTCCAGAGCGATCGGATACTGATCGCCGCGGCCAAGGAACAGCGCATGATGCTTATCGGAGAAGTGCTCGGCCAGCGCTTCAATCCGCTTATCCTGAGACAACATCTGTTCAATACGGCTCGGCAGCGCCTGCAGCCCCTGCACGATATCATGCTCAATCGCCGCATCCTGGCCTTTAAGACGCGCCAGTTTCGCCACCAGCAGCAGCAATACGGTCAGCTGGGTGGTGAAAGCCTTGGTCGACGCCACGCCAATCTCGGTGCCGGCGTTGGTCATTAATGCCAAATCGGATTCACGTACCAGGGAGGAACCGGCAACGTTACAGATAGCCAGTGAACCGAGATAGCCCAGCTCTTTTGACAGACGCAGCGCGGCCAGCGTATCCGCGGTCTCACCGGACTGGGAGAGCGTGATCATCAGGCTGTTGCGGCGTACCGCCGATTTGCGATAGCGGAACTCAGAGGCGATTTCGACATCGCACGGCACGCCCGCCAGCGCTTCAAACCAGTAGCGCGAAACCATACCGGAGTTATACGAGGTGCCGCAGGCCACAATCTGGATATGCTCAACCTGGGACAGCATCTCGTTGGCATGCGCCCCCAGCTCGCTCAGATCCACTTCGCCATGGCTGATACGCCCGGCGAGGGTGTTTTTGATCGCATTCGGCTGTTCGTAGATCTCTTTCTGCATGTAGTGGCGGTAAATACCTTTATCACCGGCATCATATTGCAGGTTGGATTCGATATCCGCACGCTTAACTTCAGCGCCGGATTTATCGAAGATCGCCACGGAACGACGGGTCACTTCGGCAATATCGCCCTCTTCGAGGAAGATAAAACGACGGGTCACCGGCAGCAGCGCCAGCTGATCGGAGGCAATGAAGTTTTCCCCCATCCCCAGACCGATGACCAGCGGGCTACCCGAACGGGCCGCCAGCAGGGTACCGGGATCGCGGGTATCCATAATGACGGTGCCATAAGCGCCGCGCAGCTGGGGGATGGCGCGCAGAACGGCTTCGCGCAGCGTACCGCCTTGTTCCAGCTCCCAGTGCACCAGGTGCGCAATCACCTCGGTATCGGTCTCGGAGACAAATACGTAGCCACGGGATTGCAGCAGTTCTCGCAGCGGTTCGTGGTTTTCGATGATACCGTTATGGACCACCACAATGTGTTCAGAAACATGCGGATGCGCGTTACCTTCAGACGGTTCGCCGTGCGTCGCCCAGCGGGTATGAGCAATCCCCGTACCACCGTGCAACGGCTGCTCTTCTACCGCCTGAGCCAACATCTGGACTTTACCGAGACGGCGAACGCGGGACATATGCCCTTCGTTATCAACCACTGCCAGACCGGCAGAGTCATATCCACGGTATTCCAGACGACGTAAACCTTCGAGAAGGATTTCAGCAATATCACGCTGCGCGACTGCGCCAACAATTCCACACATAGTTAAATTTCCTGATAATGGCGTTATGCCATGCGTTGTCGCTGACCTGTGTTTACCCTTCGCCTGTTACTGCGTTGGGTAATGCCCTTTACGGGCGCCCCGAGCCTTGTAGAGAGTGGGGTTATTTTTATGGTTACTGCCGTGGGGCGGAGGATTATATTATCCCCTCACCCCGCCCCTCGCCCCACCGGGACGAAGGATAAAAGAGTTACTTCTTCTTCACCGGACGCTGCCAGCCCTGTTTATGGACCTGCGGCACGCGGCTCAGCACCAGTTCGTTATCGGCAATGTCACGGGTGACCGTGGTACCCGCGGCAATAGTCACGCCATTGCCCACGGTAACCGGCGCCACCAGCTGGGTATCAGAACCGACAAACACATCGTCACCGATGATGGTCTTAAATTTATTGGCGCCATCATAATTACAGGTAATGGTACCGGCGCCGATATTCACGTTATCGCCGATTTCCGCATCACCGAGATAGGTAAGATGCCCCGCCTTCGACCCCTTACCGAGGCGCGCTTTTTTCATTTCGACAAAGTTGCCGACATGGGCGCCTTCCAGCAGCTCCGCGCCCGGACGCAGACGTGCGAACGGCCCGATAGTACAGGCGGCGTGCAGATGCGCATCTTCCACCACCGAATAAGGGCTAATCTCGCAATCATCGCCAAGGGTACTGTTTTTGATGACGCAGCCGGCGCCGATCTTCACGCGATCGCCCAGCACCACGTTCCCTTCAAGGATAACGTTAGTATCCATCTCCACATCACGCCCATGTTTCAGCGTACCGCGGAGATCAAAACGCGCCGGATCGCGCAGCATCACGCCGGCCAGCAGCAGTTTTTCAGCCTGTTCAGACTGATAGACGCGCTCCAGGCGGGACAGCTGCAGGCGGTTGTTTACCCCTTCCACTTCGCTTAGACGCTGCGGATGCACGGCAACGATTTCACGCCCTTCCTGATATGCCATCGCGATAATATCGGTGATGTAGTATTCGCCCTGCGCATTGTTGTTGGTCAGCTTCGCCAGCCAGCGTTTTAAATCCGCACCGCTGGCGATCAAAATCCCGGTATTAATTTCCTGAATCTGGCGCTGCGCTTCGCTGGCATCTTTATGCTCAACAATCCCGGTGACCTGGCCGTTTTCACGAGTAATACGGCCATATCCGCTTGGGTCGTCCAGTTTCACCGTCAGCAAGCCAATACCGCCCTGCGGCTTCGCCGCACGCAGACGTTGCAGGGTATCGACGGAGATCAGCGGGACATCGCCATACAGCATCATGATGTCTTCATCATCGTTGAAGAACGGCGCCGCCTGCTGCATGGCATGGCCGGTACCGAGCTGTTCGGCCTGTAAGACCCAGTTCAGATTGTCTTCATGCAGCGTCTGGCGCAGCAGATCGCCGCCGTGCCCGTATACCAGGTGGACGGCGGAAGCGCCGAGATCTTTAGTAGCATCAATAACATGCTGCACCATTGGCTTCCCAGCCAATGTATGCAACACCTTAGGAAGATCGGAATACATGCGGGTCCCTTTGCCTGCGGCAAGGATAACCACGCTCATCGCACTGTTTGACATACGCATCCTGACAGCTATTAGAACGAAAAGTAAAAGCCTTTCACGTTGAAATATCTACATATTTTTCATCATGAAACGAGACGAGGAAAAAACGCCCTGGCTCAACGCTATACACCATTTTATGGTGCTATTTTTCACCACTGCAAATGAGTTTACCTCCGAAAAAAGGTCATAAAGGAGGTAAATATCTGCTATCTCACTGCTTTTTCTGTTTTTTTGACGTCTGAATAAAGCATGAGTTAAAAAATAAAACACGATTTCAATATTCATTTATTGTGACATGGTAAATAGAAACAGCATTTCATTCTCATGATAATGCTGGTCAATATTTACCCTGGAGAACAAAAATGAATAAAAAAATACCTTTGGCATTAGCCCTTTCCAGCACAATTATCGCATTGCCGCTGCATGCTGACGAGCCGCATATCTGGCGGGGGATCGCTTTTGGCCAGTCTACTGATGTTAATTTTTCCTCGAATGTTCTGCCGGAAAAAATCGGCGTGAATGACGTAACGATTGCTGGAAAAAAGCTGACCCCGAACGATAGCGCCGATCTCAGCGCGCCCGTGATCCTTGAGAGCCGCGGCGGAAAAATCGCCAACTCCCATGATGGCCTGACCTTCTTTTATACTGAACTGTCGGCCCGGCAGAATTTTACCCTACAAGCCACGGTAACGGTCGATCAGTTTGGTCCGGAAAATGGCGCTCTCCCGGCGGCCCAGGAGGGCGCGGGACTGCTGGTTCGTGATGTCATCGGCCACCCGCGACAACAGCCTTTAAAGGTGGGTTATGAAGAGTTTCCGGCGGCAGCCAATATGGTGATGAACGCCATTATGACCCAGGATAAAAAAGACCACTCACGCGTTAAAGTGCAGGCGATCGCCCGCGAAGGTATTACCCAGCCGTGGGGCAACGCAGGTTCCACAATCAACCGCATCAGTTATAAAGAAAACATCGATCTGCGGCAAACGCCCGCTTTCCAGCTCAGGCTGGCGCGCACCGACGAGGGGTTTATAACCTCATGGGCACCGGTCGGCAGCGACGCATGGGTCAGCCAGAAGGTCCCTCACGCCGACCTGATCGCGCAACAGGATAAAGAGCGCTACTACGTGGGCTTTTTTGCCTCACGCAACGCGAAAATCACCGTCACTCACGCTTCGCTGGCAACATCGGCTGCGCATACGGTTGCCTCACGACCGTATGCCGCCAGCCGCTGGCCGCTGGTGATGCAAATAGCCTCGGGCGCAAAAAGCGCAGACGCGGAGTACATTCTGCAGGCGCGCGCGAACGATGATGGCGACTTTACCCTCCTCCAGGATGAAGTGACGATTGGGTTGGGCAAACGGGTCAAAGCCGGAGAGATGCTGACGCAACCGGCCACGCTTAAGGATAAGAGCACCTTCGAGATTCGTTTTACCCCAGCCAACGGCCAAAAGCCGGTGACGCAACGTCTGACGGTTGAACGCATCTCTCCCATCGAAGGGAATACGCTGTATGTTTCTCCTCAGGGGCAGGCCAGCGCCAAAGGGACGGCCGGCTCACCGTTCGACCTCGCCACCGCCGTTGAGCGGCTGCCGCCAGGGGGGAAGATTGTTTTAGCCGCCGGGGATTATCCGCAAACGCTGATTCCGCTGCAGGCCAGCGGGCTGCAGGGACGGGAAAAAACGCTGCAGGCCGATGGGAAGGCCGTCGTTCATGGCCTGCTGCTGGATGCAAGCTACTGGCATATCAACGGTATTTCAGTCACCGATAAAAGTCTGCGCATCCAGGGCAGTCATAACCTGATCGAGAACGTCACCGCCTACAAAAATGAGGATACCGGGATTCAGATATCCTCTCCGGATAAGATTGGTCGCCCGCTGTGGGCCAGCTATAACCGGGTGGTGAACTCAGAATCGTTCAGTAACGAGGATCCCGGAAAGATTAACGCCGACGGTTTCGCGGTAAAAATGCGCGTAGGAGAAGGCAACCGGCTGGAAGGGTGCTACTCGCACGATAACATCGACGACGGATTTGACCTGTTCAACAAGATTGAAGACGGCGCCAACGGCGTTGTGGTGATCGAGAATTCAATTGCCCGCAATAATACCAGCAACGGTTTCAAACTGGGTGGGGAAGGGCAGCCGGTAGGCCACGAAGTACGCAACAGCATCGCGACGGGCAATCATCTGGACGGGTTCACCGACAATTTCAACCCCGGCAAGCTGGTGGTGGTCAACAACGTGGCGGTGGATAATCAGCGTTTTAACTATATCTTCCGCCCCAGCCCTTACGGCAAGCCGGAGACCCAGGGCCGCTTCAGCAACAACCTCTCTCTGCGCAGCCAGCCCGGGAAATATGATGATGCCGTCGTCGGTAACGTTGAGGCTAATAACTTCTTTATTCGCGATGGCAGAAGCGTCAACGCGGCAGGGAAAACCATCACCGGCGACGATTATCAAACGCTGGCGCTACCGGATCCGTTGTTACGCCGTGCCGACGGCAGTTTTGCGACCGGCAATTTTCTCAACCGTCATTAGGCCGCACTCTGCGGGTAACGACGTCTTACACCTTCACCGAAGGACAAAAACACCAGGGTCGCCCTCAGGCGACCTTGTTCTTTTCAGCTTCACACCGCAAGGGTTGTCGTGTTCATTAGCGGGACAGCGCGAAGGCGGAACGGCTTAGTGGTTGAAAGTACCGAAGGTGACGTTCATCGCGCTGAAGAAAGCGATAATTTTGTTAAGCAGTTTCATGATGGCTTCCTGATTAAAGAATACGTTCTGCCGAGCTCGTTATGTGATAAACATCACAAAATAAGTCTACGCCGCACTATTTAATCGTTCAACAAAAGCGTGACTTAAATCACAAAAATTTAAAATGCGGTTTTAGTTTTGCAATTGTTGAAACGAAGCCATAAAAAAAGCCAGCCTGGAAACCAGACTGGCCTTTTAACTTTCAAGCCGGTGTTACATCGCTTTTTTGGTCAACTCGATAACGCGCAGTTTGGCGATCGCTTTGGCCAGTTCCGCGGACGCCTGAGCGTAATCCACGTCGCCGTGAGAGCTGTTAATGTGCTCTTCCGCTTTACGCTTCGATTCCAGGGCTCGCGCTTCGTCGAGATCCTGGCCACGAATTGCCGTATCAGCCAGAACGGTCACGCTACCAGGCTGCACTTCGAGAATGCCGCCGGACAGATAGATAAACTCTTCATGACCGTGCTGTTTAACGATGCGAATCATACCAGGCTTAATGGCGGTGAGCAGCGGCGCGTGACCCGGGTAAATACCCAGTTCACCTTCACTACCCGTTACCTGGATTTTTTCGACCAGGCCGGAGAACATCTGTTTCTCCGCGCTGACGACATCCAGGTGGTAAGTCATTGCCATATCACCCTCCGATTAAGGCGTTAAAGTTTTTTGGCTTTTTCCACGGCTTCGTCGATAGAACCGACCATGTAGAACGCCTGCTCTGGCAGGTGATCGTATTCGCCTTCCATGATGCCTTTAAAACCACGGATGGTGTCTTTCAGGGAGACGTATTTACCCGGAGAACCGGTAAATACTTCTGCCACGAAGAACGGCTGGGACAGGAAGCGCTGAATCTTACGCGCGCGTGCTACCACCAGTTTGTCTTCTTCAGACAGTTCATCCATACCAAGGATGGCGATGATGTCTTTCAGTTCCTGGTAACGCTGCAGCAGGGACTGTACGCCACGCGCGGTGTCGTAGTGCTCCTGACCAACCACCAGCGGATCCAGCTGACGGCTGGTGGAATCCAGCGGGTCAACGGCCGGGTAGATACCCAGAGACGCGATCTGACGGCTCAGTACCACGGTTGCGTCTAAGTGAGCAAAGGTGGTGGCTGGTGATGGGTCAGTCAGGTCATCCGCAGGTACGTATACCGCCTGTACGGAAGTGATAGAACCGGTCTTGGTGGAGGTGATACGTTCCTGCAGAACGCCCATCTCTTCCGCCAGAGTCGGCTGATAACCTACTGCTGAAGGCATACGGCCCAGCAGTGCGGATACTTCAGTACCGGCAAGGGTATAACGGTAGATGTTGTCGACGAACAGCAGAACGTCACGACCTTCGTCACGGAATTTCTCAGCCATGGTCAGGCCAGTCAGCGCAACGCGCAGACGGTTTCCCGGCGGCTCGTTCATCTGGCCGTAAACCAGGGATACTTTGTCCAGAACGTTGGAGTCGGTCATTTCGTGGTAGAAGTCGTTACCCTCACGAGTACGTTCACCTACGCCCGCAAACACGGAGTAACCGGAGTGTTCGATCGCGATGTTACGGATCAGCTCCATCATGTTTACGGTTTTACCTACACCCGCACCACCGAACAGACCGACTTTACCGCCCTTCGCGAACGGACACATCAGGTCGATAACTTTGATGCCGGTTTCCAGCAGTTCCTGAGAGCTGGACAGCTCTTCATAGGACGGAGCTGCGCGGTGAATCGCCCAACGCTCTTCTTCGCCGATGTCGCCTTTCATATCGATCGGCTGACCCAGCACGTTCATGATACGACCCAGCGTTGCTTTACCAACCGGGACTTCGATCGGGTGCTGAAGGTCTTTAACTTCCAGACCACGACGCAGACCGTCGGAAGAACCCATGGCGATAGCACGTACGATACCACCGCCGAGCTGCTGCTGAACTTCCAGCACCAGGCTCTCGTTACCATTTTGTACCTCAAGAGCATCGTACACGCGCGGTACGGCATCCTGAGGGAATTCGACGTCAACCACGGCGCCGATTACCTGGACAATTTTTCCAGTAGCCATCTTGAATCCTCTACGAATTAACCTGGTTATACCGCGGATGCACCACCGACGATCTCGGTGAGTTCCTGAGTAATGCTGGCCTGACGAGCTTTGTTGTATACCAACTGCAGCTCTTTAATCAGGCTGCCGCCATTATCGGTTGCGGCTTTCATCGCCACCATACGTGCGGCCTGCTCGCTGGCCAGGTTTTCTACCACGCCCTGATAAACCTGGGACTCGACATAACGGCGCAGGAGGGTATCCAGCAGCGCTTTCGGGTCTGGCTCATACAGGTAATCCCAGGATTTACGCTTCAGCTCAGCATCTTCTGATGCCGGTAACGGCAGCAGCTGAGTAATGGTCGGAGCCTGAGACATGGTATTAATAAATTTGTTGCTGACAACGTAAAGCTTGTCCAGACGGCCTTCATCATAGGCCTGCAACATCACTTTTACCGGGCCGATCAGTTCGGACAGGGACGGGTTATCACCCATACCGGTCACCTGGGCGACAATATTGCCACCTACGGAACTAAAGAAAGAGACGCCCTTCGAGCCGATCATTGCGATATCGCACTGAACGCCTTTATCGGACCATACTTTCATATCCGCCAGCAGCTTTTTGAACAGGTTAATGTTCAAGCCACCGCACAGACCACGGTCGGTCGACACCACCAGGTAGCCCACGCGTTTAACGTCGCGTTCTTCCAGGTACGGGTGCTTATATTCCAGATTGCCGTTTGCAAGGTGACCAATCACTTTGCGCATGGTATCTGCATAAGGACGGCTGGCCGCCATGCGCTCCTGCGATTTACGCATTTTGGAAGCGGCGACCATTTCCATCGCTTTAGTGATCTTTTGCGTGTTCTGGACGCTTGCGATCTTACTACGTATCTCTTTTGCGCCGGCCATGAACTTCTCCTCAATGCCTTACGGCCCGCCCTGGGGCAGGCCGCCAGACTTTACCAGGACTGGGTTGCTTTAAAGGAGTCGAGGATGCTTTTCAGCTTGCCTTCGATCTCGTCGTTATAGCCACCGGTCTGGTTAATCTCTTGCATCAGCGGAGCGTGGTCACGGTCGACGTAAGCCAGCAGAGCGGCTTCAAAGCTACCGATTTTCGCCAGTTCCACATCTTCGAGGTAACCGCGTTCAGCAGCAAACAGGACCAGACCCTGCTGTGCGACAGACATAGGTGCATACTGTTTCTGTTTCAGCAGCTCGGTTACTTTCTGACCATGGCTCAGCTGTTTACGGGTTGCTTCATCCAGATCGGATGCGAACTGAGAGAACGCCGCCAGTTCACGATACTGCGCCAGCGCGGTACGAATACCACCGGACAGTTTCTTGATGATCTTGGTCTGAGCAGCACCACCCACACGGGATACGGAAATTCCCGGGTTAACCGCCGGACGAATACCGGAGTTAAACAGGTTGGTTTCCAGGAAGATCTGACCATCGGTAATGGAAATTACGTTGGTCGGAACGAATGCGGAAACGTCACCTGCCTGCGTTTCGATAATCGGCAGGGCGGTCAGGGAGCCGGTTTTACCTTTCACTTCACCTTTGGTGAAGTTCTCAACGTATTCCGCGTTAACGCGGGATGCGCGCTCCAGCAGACGGGAGTGGAGGTAGAACACGTCGCCCGGGAATGCTTCACGTCCAGGCGGACGACGGAGCAGCAGGGAAACCTGACGGTAAGCAACGGCCTGTTTAGACAGATCGTCGTAAACGATCAGCGCATCTTCACCGCGGTCGCGGAAGTATTCGCCCATTGCGCAACCGGCATATGGCGCCAGGTATTGCAGTGCAGCGGATTCAGAAGCGGTCGCCACTACCACGATGGTGTTGGACAGCGCGCCGTGCTCTTCCAGTTTACGAACCACGTTAGAAATGGTGGACGCTTTCTGGCCGATAGCCACGTAGACGCATTTAATGCCGGAATCACGCTGGTTGATGATCGCATCGATTGCCATCGCGGTTTTACCGGTCTGACGGTCGCCGATGATCAGCTCACGCTGGCCACGGCCGATTGGAATCATAGCATCGACGGATTTATAACCGGTTTGAACCGGCTGATCGACGGACTGACGTTCGATAACGCCCGGTGCGATCACTTCGATTGGCGAGAAGCCATCGTGCTCAACCGGACCTTTGCCGTCAATCGGTGCCCCCAGGGTGTTCACCACGCGACCCAGCAGGCCACGGCCAACCGGAACTTCAAGAATACGGCCAGTACATTTGACCTTCATGCCTTCGGCCAGGTCAGCGTACGGCCCCATCACAACGGCACCTACGGAGTCGCGCTCCAGGTTCAGTGCGATAGCGTAACGGTTACCCGGCAGGGAAATCATCTCACCCTGCATACAATCGGCCAGGCCGTGGATGCGGATAACGCCGTCACTGACGGAAACGATAGTACCTTCGTTGTGAGCCTCGCTCACAACATTGAACTGAGCAATGCGCTGCTTGATCAGTTCGCTGATTTCGGTGGAATTCAGTTGCATGCTCCAGTCCCCTTAAGACTGCAAGACGTCTGCAAGGCGATCAAGACGGCCGCGTACGCTACCATCAATGACCATATCACCCGCACGGATGATAACACCTGCCATAACAGACTTATCGATTTTGCAATTCAGCTTAACTTTGCGTGACAGACGTTTTTCCATCGCGCCGACGATCTTCGCAAGCTGTTCTTCACTCAACGGGTTGGCAGAGATAACCTCTACCTCTGCGGTTGCCTCACTGGCAGCGCGCAGGTGAATGAACTGCTCAAGAACATCCGGGAGCACTTTCAGACGACCATTTTCAGCCATAACCCGAATCAGGTTCTGGCCATTTTCGTCCAGTTGCTCACCGCAGACCGCAATGAACGCGTCAGAGAGCGTTTCCGGCGCCAGAGCACCGGACAGAAGCTCTGCCATTTGTTCGTTTTTGGTCACTTCAGCGGCAAACGCCAGCATATCCTGCCAGCGTTCAACACTTTTGTGTTCGACGGCAAAGTCAAAAGCTGCTTTGGCGTAGGGGCGAGCTACCGTTACAAATTCAGACATCAGCCCCTCCCTCCTTACAGTTCAGCGACAAGTTTATCCACGATGTCGCTGTTAGCAGCTTCATCCACGGAACGTTCGATGATCTTCTCGGCGCCAGCAACAGCCAGGATTGCGACCTGCTTACGCAGCTCCTCACGAGCACGTTTACGTTCGGCATCAATTTCAGCCTGCGCCTGTGCGACGATTTTGGTGCGTTCCTGTTCTGCTTCAGCTTTAGCTTCATCCAGCATCTGAGAGCGACGCTTGTTCGCCTGCTCAATGATAACCTGGGCTTCCGCTTTCGCTTTTTTCAGCTGGTCGGTCGCGTTGGCCTGTGCAAGGTCCAAATCTTTCTTAGCGCGTTCTGCGGAAGCTAAACCGTCAGAAATCTCTTTCTGGCGTTTTTCGATGGCAGCCATTAAAGGCGGCCATACGTACTTCATGCAGAACCATACGAAAAGAACAAACGCGATGGCCTGGCCGAGGATTGTTGCGTTCATGTTCACAGCACAATACCTCTTAAATTAACTCTGTGGCTTAGGTTTCTTTCGAACAACTTACTACGCGACAGCAAACATCACGTACAGACCCAGACCTACAGCGATCATCGGGATAGCATCCACCAGACCCATAACGATAAAGAACTGAGTACGCAGCAGAGGAATCAGATCCGGTTGACGCGCTGCGCCTTCCAGGAATTTGCCCCCGAGGATGCCGATACCGATCGCAGCACCGATCGCCGCCAGACCCATCATCACAGCGGCAGCCATGTACAGCAGATCCATATTCAGGTTTTCCATGACAGTCTCCAGTTTGTTTCAGTAAAAACGTAGTATGTTGGTAAAAATCAATGCTCTTCAGATGCCATCGACAGATAGACGATCGTCAGAACCATGAAGATGAAGGCTTGCAGCGTAATAATCAGGATGTGGAAAATGGCCCATGGCACATTCAGAACCCACTGTGACCACCACGGCAGCAGACCAGCAATCAGAATGAAAATCAGCTCACCGGCATACATGTTGCCGAACAGTCGCAGACCAAGTGAAACCGGTTTGGACAGCAGGCTTACCCCTTCAAGGATTAAGTTGACAGGAATGAACGCCCAGTGATTGAACGGCT
>NZ_JBJDNH010000042.1:29653-30577 GCF_044900465.1 Klebsiella sp. NPDC088457
ACATTTTTATGATTTAGTAAATAATAATTATAATCTCGACATTCGCCATCGACAGGGTGATGTTCACGTCAGCAGACGGAACCACGCGCAGTGCAGGCAGGCCGAAAATGTGTTCGCCGATATAAGGAATCAGGTCGATTGGCAGCAGGTCCATCAGGTTCATCAGGAATACCCAGACAAACACGGTGAGGGCCAGCGGAGCAATCAGCTTGCTCTTGCCATGATACATGTCTTTAACGCTGCCATGGACGAAGCCGATGGTCATCTCGATAGCCGTCTGGAGCTTACCCGGAACACCGCTGGTCGCCTTTTTGGCCACGCTACGGAAAATGGTAAGGAACAACAGACCGAGCACCACTGAGAAGAACATGGAGTCAATGTTGAGCGTCCAGAAGGTGGCCGGGGGGTTGTGCGGATCCACCAGCGAGAATGTACGCAGGTCCAGCTGAAGGTTGTTCAGGTGGTGACCTATGTAATCCTGCGGCGTCATATTTTCTGCAGCCATGATGCCTTTTACCCTTTGTTGTTAATTACAGCTGGTGCCAGAATTTGTACCACCAGCACCAAAACCCACGTCACTATCAGCGGCATGAATACCACTTTTAAAACGGCCAGCGCCACCGCGAGGAGGGCAAAGGTCAGCAACACCTTGAAAGCTTCCCCGAAGGCGAAGGTCCAGGCCACACGGCCTTTAGATGGTGTATGCGCCTGATGACGCCAGGCAAAAATCATAAACAACATGTTTGGCACAACAACCGCCAAACCTCCGCATATTGCGGAAACGCCCCAGAAGGGGTCTTTTAGGCTGAACAGCAGTCCACTTGCTATTACTGCCAGTAACTGAATAAACAGAAGCTTACGAGCAACGTTTCGACTCAAGAGCGACACAGACATCACGTTTTTACTCCTGCTCCCTTCGAGGTA
>NZ_JBJDNH010000042.1:30587-43503 GCF_044900465.1 Klebsiella sp. NPDC088457
ATAAAACGTCCTTTAAGACGAAGAGTCAAGCATCAAAAAGCGGACAAATTATACGGTGACGCCTCGTGATTTCAAACAATAAGTAGCAAAATAGTGAATAAATGTTTAATTATTTTCCGACAGGCAACTTTTCCTGCATTTCGTCAATCTGTGAGCACTCATACAAAACTGCAAATACTGAGAAAACACAGCGACTAAAGCGTGCATCAGATCACATATTAAACATTTTAGGGTTAAGCGAATTAATTCCGTTCATAAATTGTCTGTTTTCATCGTTTTGATATTAAACATAAAAAATGAGGAGTTTTTATAAAACAACACCACATACAATAAAAACCTTTTATTGACATTTATAATAAAAATTTAACATCACTATATCTTGTCAGCGTCTCAATTTTTAGCGCGCTGATATTTTCAATGTTGACTATTTTAGCGGTAAAGCAATGTGCCAAAGTTAACCGCTGGAAAAGCCATGGTAAAAATATGGTTAAAGGCGTTCCGATAATACCGCGTAGTGACCGTTATTTTTGTAACATGCGGCGGGCGCACTTTTTTCACATTTTTTGATAAAAATTAAATCATTTTTGGCTTAATAACCACCAGGTGACGCTCCCCTTCCAGCTGAGGAACCTGCAGCTCAATAATCTGGCTCACCACATATCCTTCCGGGAGATGAGCGATTTCATCTTCCTGAGCCACGCCTTTCAGCGCGTAAAAACAGCCGTGCTCTGCTGGCAGATGGCGGCACCAGCTCACCATATCATTCAGCGAGGCAAATGCGCGGCTGATGACGCCATCGAACGGCGGCTCTGCGGGGTACGCTTCCACGCGGCTTTGTACCGGCGTAATGTTATCCAGCTTTAACTCATGCTGAACCTGACGAAGAAAGCGCACGCGCTTGCCAAGGCTATCCAGCAGCGTGAAATGTGATTGCGGACGCACGATAGCCAGTGGAATCCCCGGCAGCCCTGGCCCCGTTCCGACATCAATAAAACGACTCCCCTGCAGGTATGGAGCGACAACAATGCTATCGAGAATATGGCGCACCAGCATCTCGTTCGGGTCACGGACGGAGGTCAGGTTGTAAGCTTTGTTCCACTTATCAAGCAGTCCAACGTAGGCCACCAGCTGGTTTTTCTGGTGATCGGTGAGCGAAATACCTGCTTCATCCAGCAGAAGGGAGAGTTTGTTGAGCACGTTCAGTACCTGTCCAGAAATAATGAGCCCGGAGGCGATGACGCTTACCGGGCTGGTGAATCAAAAAAGGCGGAGACACCATGCGTTCTCCGCAAAAAAACCGACTGTCAGGGCGATCAGGCGCTGCGGCGCAGCATCCCCTGCTTTTTCAGCCATACCAGCAAAATGGAAATCGCCGCCGGCGTAATGCCGGAAATCCGCGACGCCTGGCCGATCGAAGACGGCTTGTGATCGTTCAGCTTGGCAATGACTTCATTCGACAGTCCGATCACCTGACGGTAATCGAGCGTTGCCGGCAGTATGGTATTTTCATTGCGCTGCTGTCTTTCGATCTCTTCCTGCTGGCGGGCGATATACCCTTCGTATTTCACCTGGATCTCGACCTGCTCGGCGGCCTGCGCATCTTCCAGACCCGGAGCGAATGGCGACAGCTGAACCAGCTGCCCGTAGGTCATTTCCGGGCGACGGAGTAAATCTTCCCCGCTGGCTTCGCGGGAGAGCGGTGCTGTCAGGTGAGTATTCACTTCTTCAGCGCTGTCCGCCGCCGGATAAACCCAGGTCGATTTCAGACGCTGACGCTCAAGTTCGATGCTTTCCAGCTTCTCATTGAAGCGTGCCCAACGTTGATCATCCACCAGGCCCAGCTCGCGCCCTTGTTCGGTCAGACGCAGATCGGCGTTATCTTCACGCAGCATCAGACGGTACTCGGCGCGGGAAGTGAACATGCGGTACGGCTCTTTGGTACCCAGCGTGCACAGATCGTCGACCAGCACGCCAAGGTAAGCTTCAGAGCGAGCCGGCGCCCAGCCCTCTTTTTCCGCGGAGAAACGCCCGGCATTCAGGCCGGCAAGCAGCCCCTGAGCCGCAGCTTCTTCGTAACCGGTGGTGCCGTTAATCTGGCCGGCAAAGAACAGACCCTGAATATATTTGCTTTCCAGCGTCGGCTTCAGGTCGCGCGGATCGAAGAAATCGTACTCAATAGCGTAGCCTGGACGGACGATTTTCGCGTTCTCCATGCCCTGCATTGAGCGAACAATTTGCATTTGTACATCGAACGGCAGACTGGTGGAGATGCCGTTAGGATAAATTTCGTTGGAGGTCAGTCCTTCCGGCTCGAGGAAGATCTGGTGCTGATTACGATCGGCGAAGCGCATCACTTTATCTTCGATCGATGGGCAGTAACGCGGGCCGATCCCTTCAATCACCCCGGCATACATCGGGCTGCGATCGAGGTTATTACGGATAACGTCATGGGTTTTCTCGTTGGTATGCGTGATGTAGCACGGCACCTGACGCGGATGTTGATCCGCGGATCCCATGAACGAGAATACCGGCATGGGAGTATCGCCATGCTGTTGCGCCAGTACGCTGAAATCGATGGTCCGCGCGTCAATCCGCGGCGGGGTCCCCGTTTTCAGACGGCTCACGCGCAGCGGCAGTTCACGTAAACGACGAGAGAGCGGGATGGACGGCGGATCGCCGGCACGGCCGCCGCTGTAGTTATCCAGCCCGATATGGATCTTGCCGTCCAGGAAGGTGCCGACGGTCAGCACGACCGCTTTAGCACGGAATTTCAGCCCCATTTGAGTCACCGCGCCGACAACCCGATCGTTCTCGACAATCAGATCCTCAACCGCCTGCTGGAAGATCATCAGATTTGGCTGGTTTTCCAGCGCCGTACGTACCGCCTGACGGTACAGCACGCGGTCCGCCTGAGCTCGGGTGGCTCTCACCGCCGGGCCTTTGCTGGCGTTTAGTATCCTAAACTGAATGCCTGCCTGGTCGATCGCTTTCGCCATCAGTCCGCCAAGCGCATCCACTTCTTTTACCAGGTGTCCTTTCCCAATGCCGCCAATCGCCGGGTTGCAGCTCATCTGCCCCAACGTGTCGATATTGTGTGTCAAAAGCAGGGTCTGCTGACCCATTCGCGCTGCGGCCATCGCGGCCTCAGTGCCTGCATGACCCCCGCCAATGATGATGACGTCAAAAGGATCCTGATAAAACATGGTGGTATGCCTCGCATAAAGCGGTTTGAAAATGGATTGAAGCCCGGGCCGTGGATTCTACTCAACTTTAGTCGATCGAGAAAGCTCCGGGATCCTGAGTATTAAAAAGAAGATCTTTTATTTAGAGATCTGTTCTATTGTGATCTCTTATTAGGATCGAACCTTTCTGTGGATAAGCCGGATCCGCGTTGTAAGATCAAACGCTTAAGAAGGATCACTATCTGTGAATGATCGGTTATCCTGTTCCGTATAAGCTGGGATCAAAATGAAGGGTTATACACAGCTCAAAAAGCAGTCAACGGTTATACTTTGGATAACTACCGGTTGATCAGAGCTTTTGAGTGTAGTTATCCACAGAAGATCGGACGATCTTTACAAAACTTAGAGCAAGTTTTTCCAGGATCCGAGCCAAATCTCTGCCGGATCTTCCGGAATTTCATGTTCCAGGACATTTATCTTCAGCGTTTCGCCTATCTGTTTTGCGCCACACGCCTTCAGCGCGCTATCGATCTTATCAATAGCCCCGCAGAAGGTGTCATATTCACGACTACCGATCCCGACTGAACCAAACCGAACGGCAGAAAGGTCGGCTTGCTGTTCCTGCAGCGCTTCATACCACGGCAGCAGGTTGTCAGGGATATCACCCGCGCCATGAGTAGAGGAGATAACCAGCCAGATCCCGTCAGCCTGCAGATCTTCGATCAACGGTCCATGCTGGATTTCGGTGCTATAGCCCGCCTCTTCCAGCTTTTCAGCCAGATGCTCCGCTACATATTCCGCACTGCCCAGGGTACTGCCGCTGATAAGCGTAATGTCTGCCATGATCGCCTGCTCAATTATTCAGAGTGCCACATTGTACGCTGTGTGAGAGCTGGGATCTACCTGTGGAAAATGTGGGATTAAAAAAGCCCGATCACGGGCGGATGGTGCGCATAATCGGGTTCTGCAGGGAGATCAGCGTCTCGGTGGACTGAATTTCATCGATTGTTTGGATCTTGTTGATAAGTACCTGTTGCAGAGCGTCGATCGACCGGCACATTACTTTAATAAAGATACTGTAGTGCCCGGTGGTGTAGTAGGCCTCGGTGACCTCCTCGAGACTTTCCAGTTTGGCCAGCGCGGAAGGATAGTCTTTGGCGCTTTTCAAAATGATGCCGATAAAGCAGCAAACGTCGTAGCCGAGCTGTTTCGGATTCACGTCGATGCGTGCGCCGGTGATAATGCCCGCTTGTTTCATCTTCTCTACGCGAACGTGGATCGTACCCGGGCTGACGCCAAACTGTTTGGCCAGCTCGGCATAGGCGGTACGCGCATTGGCCATGAGGGCTTCCAGGATGCCGCGATCCAGATTGTCGATCTGATAATTTTCCATAGGTTTTTCTTATGATGTTTGATGATTCTTTCTATATTAGCCGTATATTTTAATGAATAAAAAGTGAAGATGGCTTTTTGTTGTTTGATTATTGAATTGGTAGCCATTTTTGTTGCTTAATCAATAGCAACAGGACGCAGGAGTAATAAAAAATGAAAACCGCATACATCGCAAAACAACGCCAGATTAGTTTCGTTAAGTCGCATTTTTCCCGCCAGCTGGAAGAGAAGCTTGGTCTGATTGAAGTCCAGGCACCGATTTTAAGCCGTGTAGGAGACGGGACTCAGGACAACCTGTCTGGTTGCGAGAAAGCGGTTCAGGTGAAAGTGAAAACACTGCCAGACGCCCGCTTCGAAGTGGTTCATTCACTGGCGAAATGGAAACGTCAAACCCTGGGACAACACGACTTCAGCGCGGGCGAAGGGCTGTACACGCACATGAAGGCCCTTCGCCCCGATGAAGACCGGCTTTCCGCTATTCACTCTGTTTACGTCGACCAGTGGGACTGGGAGCGCGTCATGGGGGATGGTGAACGCCATACTGAAACGCTGAAATCGGCCGTAGAAGCGATCTACGCCGGGATCAAAGCGACCGAAGCGGCGGCCTGCAAAGAGTTTGGCCTGACGCCGTTCCTGCCTGAGCAGATTCAGTTTGTTCATAGCCAGCAGCTGCTGAGCCGTTATCCGGACCTCGATGCCAAAGGGCGTGAGCGGGCGATTGCCAAAGAGCTGGGCGCCGTCTTCCTGATGGGGATTGGCGGCAAGCTCTCCGATGGCCAGCGTCACGACGTTCGTGCGCCGGATTATGATGACTGGAGCACGCCGGCTGGCGAAGGTTTTGCCGGTCTCAACGGTGATATCCTGGTGTGGAACCCGGTTCTGGAAGATGCGTTTGAGCTCTCTTCAATGGGGATCCGCGTGGACGCTGAGGCGCTGAAGCGTCAGCTGGCGATCACCGGGGATGAGGATCGCCTGGAACTGGAGTGGCACCAGGCGCTGCTGCGTGGCGAAATGCCGCAGACTATCGGCGGCGGCATTGGCCAGTCCCGTCTTACCATGCTGCTGCTGCAGCTTGACCATATCGGCCAGGTACAGTGCGGCGTGTGGCCAGCACAGGTCCGTGAGAGCGTCGCTGCGCTTCTTTAACTGGCCTGTTAACGCCGCCAGCGGCGCAGCAGGCGGCTACGCAACCCGGTATCAAAACGCCAGATATGGTCGAAGATGCGCATGATGCCGGGTTTGCCATGTACTGACATCGCCACCGCATGAAAACGATGCTGATGTTTGCGCTGTAGCTCTCCCACCTTATTGATCACCTCATCCGGCAGACGCTGGGCAATAAAATCGGAAATCACCACCGCATCGGCATCCACCCACTGCGGGTTCTGCATCCGTTCGATAACGGCGCGGAAACAGCTGGCAAGATCGGTGCCGCCGCGAAAGCGTTGGCTCAGAAAACGGATCGCCTGCTCCAGACCCTGCGGGCCAGTCAGCTCATAATGCACGACTTCGCTGGAGAACAGCATAATAAAGCAGCGGCGATTATCCGCCAGCGCCACCCGCATTAACGCCAGGCAAAACGCCTTGGCGCACTGTTCGTTGAAGCCCCCCATCGATCCCGAAGTGTCGACGCAGACGATAAACGGCCCGCGCGGCTGCTCGTCAAAATCCTGACGGGTGACCGGCCTCTCGGTGATTTTTTCCCGCCAGGCGTCGCCATGGAGCCGGTAGGTCAGCAGCTGCTTTTCCACCAGCTTGCGGTAGAACTCGAACTCCAGTTCGGTTATCCCCAGCGTTGCCAGCTCCGGTGGAAGCAGCCGTAGAATATCGTCACTCTGCTGCAGGCCATCCACCTGTTCCGGCACCGTTGCCGGTTCGCGAACCAGGGTGCGAAAAGCCTCCATCGGCGCATCCTTTTTCGGCACCGATTTCGCTTCCCGCGAGCGGCCTAGCTGCTCAGCAAGATGCATGAGTTCCGGCTGCTGGCTGAGAAAATCGCCATATCGAATAATCAGCTGATAATCGCCGCGCTTGAGTTCGCCGGCGCTCATATCCCACAGGCGGCCCGCGGCGTTATCGTTTTCGACCAGCACCGGTTCCAGCTGCCCGCTGAGGGTCATCCGCTCCTGTACTTCGCTGAGCAGCTGGTCGCGCTCTTCATCCAGCAGCTGCTGGTTGAGGGTCGTCGCCTGCACCACCAGACTCAGGCGCCAGCGCTGTAAAAACAGCGTATGCAGCGCCGGTGTAAAGGTGGCGTTGTCATCCACCAGCTGCTGCGCCTGGGCGGCAAACGGGGATTGCAGTTGATGTAGCTGGCCAAGGATCTGCGGCAGCTGCACGATGAACTGCGAGGTGGAGAGCAGCTGCGATCGTTGGTAGGTCAGAACTTCAGCATCCAGCTCCGGCGGGACATGAGTCTCCTTGAGCCGCGCACGGACTGATTCCCGCCAGCGCGGGATATCGGCGGCGATAATGTTTTTCAGCCGCGGAAATTTTTCAAAGAAAACGGCAAGCTGCGGGGAGGCCAGCAGCGCCAGCAGCATCTCTTCGATCATCCCCTCTTCGCTGACTGCCAGCATGACATTCAGCATATCCAGGGTCATGGCTGTCGCGCCTGTTTAATCTGCGCGCCGACGTCCTGCAGGCTGGCTTCGATACGCCCCAGCCAGTCGCCGGGAATAAACAGACATTTTTGCTGTTCGCTAAAGCGGTTGTGTTGCTGGTGCCACTCGTCATCCAGCGCTTCCAGCTGCTGCCTGATTTCCGCCGGCATGTTTTCCTGCGATTCGCTACCGGGCAAGGAGAGGCGGGAGCCCTGCAGACTGACGTCGCGTACCACCAGATGCTGGCTGGCATCTACATCGATGTTGAGCTGCTGGGCGAAACCAATGCCGTTAAGCTTGCCGCGGATCTCGCCGCCCTTTTCCAGCCAGTGCGACAGCTCTTCGCGAACGAAGCTGATATGGATAACCTCTATGTCATGCAGCTTAAGCGGCTGCTGGAGCAGCAGGGTCAGCGTGGCATCCTGTATCTCCGCAGGTAACTCATAATGTGGCTTACGGCTGAACATGCCGCCGAGTCGGTTGACCTTCAATGCGGTTTTGTCGCTGTGCTGCTGCTGGATCTGAATGCGTCTTTGGGTGATTGTGCCGAGCCTGGTCAGCATCGCCTGCTGCTGCCAGGCATGGCTGGTCATTAAGGTTTCCAGCTGCTGCGCCATCAGATTCATACTTTCGATATCGTGCCACAGGCAATCTTTCAGCAGGATCAGGTCGATAGGCGCGATGGTATCGCGGCCGCTGAAGAAGGCGCTGGCCTGCAGCAGACGAATGGCTTTTTTCCAGCGTCGATCCGAAACATAAGGCGCTTTAGGCTGCGCATCCAGCTGCTGACGGAGCTGGAAGATCAGCTCAAACACGTTGTCCGGCAGTTTGACGGCACTGATATCCTGCTGCCATTGCTTAAACTCTTCATCGCTGACCTGCAGGCTGGCGGGAACCGGATTGCTGCTTTCATCCTGCTGGCTTATCAGCATTGAGCGGAAGTTCGTTTTGTCCTGGACTTTATCCAGCCACAGGCGAATAAGCATGCGGTCGTAGAGCGCTTCCAGGCTGCTGTCTGCTTCCGGCAATTCGTTTGAGGCCGCCACCAGCAGACGCATAGGGATTTTCTCTTCCGTCGCGCCGTTGCGGAAATGACGTTCGTTGATTGCGGTCAGGAGGGTGTTGAGGATCGCCGGCCCGGCTTTCCAGATCTCATCGAGGAAGACAATTTCTGCTTCCGGAAGATAGCCCGTCGTTAAGCGCTCGTAGCGTCCTTCATCCTTCAACGCCTGGATAGAAAGGGGGCCAAAAACTTCTTCCGGAGTGGAAAAGCGGGTCATCAGGTATTCAAATGCGCGGGCCTGCTGGAAGGCGAACTTGAGGCGACGGGCGATCAGGCTTTTGGCGATGCCCGGCGGGCCAAGTAAAAAAACGCTTTCACCGCTGAGCGCGGCAAGCAGGCAAAGTCGTATCGCGTGACTGCGTTCAAACAAGCCTTTTTCCAGGGAAGCGCTTAGCCGGGAAATTCTTTCTGCCAGTAAATGTGATTGAGCCATAATTGAGTTGCGTGCTTTTTCATGTGTCGTTATTGAGTCGAGTATAGATGTTTGGTCAGGGGTGGTAATAGCCTGAAGAATCGATTTATTTTCTTTGAGTCAGGTTAATATGATGTCAGTTAGGGGTACGATTCAGCAAATAATCGTGCATACTGTGCGCTTTTTGTGGGCCAAGGGACCAGGCACGCATTTGTTTTATATACACCAAAATGTTCAGGATGCGTCAAGGGATGAAATCCCCTGGAGCATAGATAGCTATGCGACCGAGGTTTCTGCGCGCAGCCGGCGCAGAGGCAGCTTGAAGCATAATGTGTATAAACGAAAAGACTAGTCTATGAGCTCTGATAATAAGCAATCGCTGCCAGCGGTAACGTTAGCGGCTATCGGCGTGGTATACGGCGATATCGGTACCAGCCCACTATATACACTTCGAGAATGTCTGTCTGGTCAGTTTGGGTTTGGCGTTGAACGTGATGCTGTTTTTGGCTTTCTGTCGCTGATTTTCTGGCTGTTAATCTTCACCGTATCACTCAAATATATCACCTTCGTTATGCGCGCTGACAACGCCGGTGAAGGGGGGATCCTGACGCTAATGTCGCTGGCGGGACGCAACACGTCCGCGCGAATGACATCGGTTCTGGTGATTCTGGGCCTGATTGGCGGTAGCTTTTTCTACGGCGAGGTGGTTATTACCCCGGCTATCTCGGTGATGTCGGCCATTGAAGGGCTGGAAATTATCGCCCCCGACCTGGATACCTGGATTGTCCCGATATCCATTATCGTGCTGACGCTGCTGTTTGCGATCCAGAAGCACGGTACCAGCATGGTGGGCAAGCTGTTCGCGCCGATTATGCTGATCTGGTTCCTGCTGCTGGCGGTGCTGGGAGCGCGAAGCATTCTGGCTAACCCGGAAGTGCTGCAGGCGTTGAATCCCTACTGGGCGGTTCACTTCTTCCTCGAATATAAAACCGTCTCGTTTGTCGCGCTCGGAGCGGTGGTGCTGGCCATTACCGGCGTTGAGGCGCTGTATGCTGATATGGGGCACTTCGGTAAGCTGCCGATTCGCCTGGCCTGGTTTTCAGTCGTACTGCCTTCACTGGTGCTGAACTACTTTGGTCAAGGGGCGCTGCTGTTAAAACATCCGGAAGCGATAAAAAACCCTTTCTTCCTGCTGGCCCCCGAGTGGGCGCTGATCCCGATGCTGATTATCGCTGCGCTGGCGACGGTTATCGCCTCGCAGGCGGTGATTTCCGGGGTCTTCTCGCTGACTCGCCAGGCGGTGCGTCTGGGCTATTTGTCGCCAATGCGCATTATCCATACTTCCGAAATGGAGTCCGGGCAGATTTATATACCGTTCATCAACTGGCTGCTGTACGTCTCGGTGGTCATCGTGATTATCAACTTTGAGCACTCCTCTAATCTGGCGGCGGCGTACGGTATTGCGGTGACCGGGACAATGGTGTTGACCACCATTCTTTTCACCACGGTGGCTCGTCAAAACTGGCACTGGAATAAATTCCTCGTGGCGCTGCTGTTTATCGCCTTTATGTGTATCGATCTGCCGCTGTTCTCGGCCAACCTGGATAAGATTGTCTCCGGCGGCTGGCTGCCGTTGACGCTGGGGCTGGTGATGTTCACCGTAATGACGACCTGGAAGAGCGAACGCTTCCGTCTGCTGCGTCGGATGCATGAACACGGCAATTCCCTGGAGGCGATGATCTCTTCCCTGGAAAAATCGCCGCCGGTTCGCGTTCCGGGGACGGCGGTATATATGTCCCGTGCGCTGAACGTGATTCCTTTTGCCCTGCTGCATAACCTGAAGCACAACAAGGTGCTGCATGAGCGGGTGATTCTGCTCACGCTGCGTACTGAAGATGCGCCTTATGTGCATAACGTCCGCCGGGTGCAGATCGAGCAGATTTCGCCGTCGTTCTGGCGGGTGGTTGCGAGCTACGGCTGGCGCGAAACGCCGAACGTGGAAGAGGTTTTCCACCGCTGCGGGCTGGAAGGTCTAAGCTGCAGGATGATGGAAACCTCGTTCTTTATGTCGCATGAGTCGCTGATTATCGGCAAACGGCCATGGTATCTGCGCCTGCGCGGCAAACTGTATCTGCTGCTGCAGCGCAACGCTCTGCGAGCGCCGGACCAGTTTGAAATCCCGCCAAACCGGGTGATAGAACTGGGTACCCAGGTCGAAATTTGATGGTCAGAAGCCCTTCCTCGTGAAGGGCTTTTTGTTGTTTTTTGCCGCAGTTCACTTTTCTTCCCTCGCGTTTGCGAAACGTTTCGATGGCGATCACATTTCTCTCTTCTGGCGATGGTTTTTCGCTCGCGGATTCACAATACTTTGTTCAGCGAAACGTTTCGCTAGTGGAGCAAAAGAGAAAAATGAAAAAAGGTACCGTACTTAACGCTGATATTTCCTCGGTTATCTCTCGCCTGGGTCATACCGATACGCTGGTGGTCTGCGATGCCGGTTTACCGGTTCCCCGCAGCAGCGCGCGCATCGATATGGCGTTAACTCAGGGCGTTCCCTCCTTTATGCAGGTTCTGGAGGTGGTGACAGCGGAAATGCAGGTCGAGGCGGCGATCCTTGCGGAAGAGATAAAAACGCATAATCCGCAGCTCCATGCGACGTTGCTCAATCACCTTGAGCTGCTGCAGCAACACCAGGGAAACACCATTGAAATTCGTTACACCAGTCATGAGCAGTTTAAAAAGCAAACCGCAGACAGCCAGGCGGTGATTCGCAGCGGGGAGTGCTCCCCGTATGCGAACATTATTCTCTGTGCCGGCGTGACGTTCTGAGGTCGCCGATATGGAAGCCTTATTGCAATTAAAGGGGATCGATAAAGCGTTCCCTGGCGTGAAGGCGCTCTCCGGCGCCTCGCTCAATGTTTATGCTGGCCGCGTGATGGCGCTGGTCGGGGAAAACGGTGCCGGCAAGTCCACCATGATGAAGGTGCTGACCGGTATCTATGCCCGCGATGCCGGTTCTCTCCTGTGGCTAGGTCAGGAGGTGGCGTTCAACGGACCTAAATCTTCCCAGGAAGCCGGGATCGGCATTATTCACCAGGAACTCAACCTGATCCCTCAGCTGACGATCGCGGAAAATATTTTCCTTGGTCGTGAATTCGTTAACCGGTTCGGCAAAATCGACTGGAAAAAGATGTATGCCGAAGCCGATAAGCTGCTGGCAAAGCTGAACTTACGCTTTAACAGCCAGAAGCTGGTGGGCGATCTGTCGATCGGCGATCAGCAGATGGTCGAAATTGCCAAGGTGCTGAGCTTTGAGTCGAAGGTCATCATTATGGATGAGCCGACGGATGCATTGACCGATACCGAAACGGAATCTCTGTTTCGCGTAATTCGCGAGCTGAAAGCGCAGGGGCGCGGGATTGTTTATATCTCCCACCGGATGAAAGAGATTTTCGAGATTTGCGATGATGTGACGGTATTTCGCGACGGGCAGTTTATCGCCGAGCGCGAGGTCGCCAGCCTTAATGAAGATCTGCTGATTGAAATGATGGTGGGCCGCAAACTGGAAGATCAGTATCCGCATCTGGATAAAGCGCCGGGGGCGATTCGCCTGAAGGTCGATAACCTGTGCGGCCCGGGCGTTGAAAATGTCACCTTCACCCTGCGTCAGGGGGAGATTCTCGGCGTCGCCGGGCTGATGGGCGCCGGTCGTACGGAACTGATGAAGGTGCTGTACGGCGCCCTGCCGCGCAGCAGCGGCTCCGTGACGCTCGACGGTCGTGAAGTGGTGACCCGTTCTCCTCAGGACGGCCTGGCGAACGGGATTGTCTACATCTCTGAAGATCGCAAGCGCGACGGCTTAGTGCTTGGCATGTCGGTGAAAGAAAATATGTCCTTAACGGCGCTGCGCTATTTCAGCCATGCCGGCGGCCGCCTGAAACATCAAGATGAACAGCAGGCGGTGAGTGATTTTATCCGTCTGTTTAATGTTAAAACGCCGTCAATGGAACAGGCGATTGGCCTGCTCTCCGGTGGTAACCAACAGAAGGTGGCCATCGCCCGCGGGCTGATGACGCGACCGAAGGTATTGATCCTTGATGAGCCGACCCGCGGCGTGGACGTCGGCGCGAAGAAAGAGATCTACCAGCTGATTAACCAGTTTAAAGCCGATGGTCTGAGCATCATTCTGGTCTCCTCGGAGATGCCGGAAGTGTTGGGCATGAGCGATCGCATCATTGTGATGCATGAAGGGCATCTCGGCGGT
>NZ_JBJDNH010000042.1:43513-50014 GCF_044900465.1 Klebsiella sp. NPDC088457
TTGATGGCTGCCGCTGTGGGCAAGCTTAACCGTGTGAATCAGGAGTAAAAAAGATGACAACCCAGGCTGTTTCTGGTCGCCGCTATTTCACGAAAGCATGGCTGATGGAGCAAAAGTCGCTGATTGCCCTGTTGGTGCTGATAGCGATTGTTTCGACCATGAGCCCCAACTTTTTTACCATCAATAACCTGTTCAATATTCTGCAACAGACCTCGGTCAACGCCATTATGGCCGTCGGCATGACGCTGGTTATTCTGACCTCGGGGATTGACCTGTCCGTCGGTTCCCTGCTGGCGCTGACCGGCGCGGTGGCGGCGTCGATTGTGGGGCTGGAGGTCAACGCGCTGGTGGCGATCGCTGCGGCCCTCGCCTTAGGCGCAGCGATTGGCGCCGTTACCGGGGTCATTGTGGCGAAAGGGCGCGTACAGGCCTTTATCGCCACCCTGGTGATGATGCTGCTGCTGCGAGGGGTGACGATGGTGTATACCAATGGCAGCCCGGTCAATACCGGGTTCACCGACAACGCCGATCTGTTTGGCTGGTTCGGTATCGGCCGCCCGTTAGGGGTTCCTACACCGGTGTGGATTATGGCTATCGTGTTCCTTGCTGCCTGGTACATGCTGCATCACACGCGTCTGGGCCGTTACATCTACGCGCTGGGCGGTAACGAAGCGGCGACGCGTCTGTCCGGTATCAGCGTCAATAAAGTGAAAATCATCGTCTATTCTTTGTGCGGTCTGCTGGCTTCGCTGGCGGGAATTATCGAAGTGGCGCGTCTCTCTTCCGCACAGCCGACGGCGGGTACCGGTTATGAACTGGATGCCATTGCGGCGGTTGTGCTGGGCGGCACCAGCCTGGCTGGAGGGAAAGGTCGTATCGTTGGTACCCTGATTGGTGCATTGATCCTTGGCTTCCTGAACAATGGTTTGAATCTATTAGGCGTTTCTTCCTATTACCAGATGATCGTGAAAGCGGTGGTCATTTTGCTGGCGGTGCTGGTAGATAACAAAAAGCAGTAACTAAGAACTCTACAGGACATCTTAACTATGAATATGAAAAAACTGGCGACCCTGGTATCTGCTGTTGCTTTAAGCGCGACCGTCAGTGCCAACGCGATGGCAAAAGACACTATCGCTCTGGTTATCTCTACTCTGAATAACCCGTTCTTTGTCTCCCTGAAAGACGGCGCGCAGAAAGAAGCGGACAAACTGGGCTATAACCTGGTGGTGCTGGATTCGCAGAACAACCCGGCGAAAGAGCTGGCGAACGTGCAGGATTTAACGGTACGCGGCGCTAAGCTGCTGCTGATTAACCCAACGGACTCTGATGCTGTCGGTAATGCCGTGAAGATGGCTAACCAGGCGAAGATTCCGGTGATTACCCTTGACCGTCAGGCTGCGAAAGGCGACGTTGTCAGCCATATCGCTTCTGATAACGTGCTGGGCGGTAAGATGGCCGGCGACTACATTGCGAAGAAAACCGGTGAAGGCGCGAAGGTTATTGAACTGCAAGGCATTGCCGGGACTTCCGCGGCACGTGAACGTGGCGAAGGCTTCAGGCAGGCCGTTGCCGCGCATAAATTCAACGTGCTGGCCAGCCAGCCGGCGGACTTTGACCGTACTAAAGGTCTGAACGTGATGCAGAATCTGTTGACGGCGCATCCTGACGTGCAGGCGGTGTTTGCGCAGAATGATGAAATGGCGCTGGGCGCGCTGCGTGCGTTGCAGACTGCGGGTAAATCCGATGTGATGGTGGTTGGATTTGACGGCACTCCGGATGGCGAAAAAGCAGTAAATAGTGGCAAACTGGCAGCGACCATCGCTCAGTTGCCGGAGCAGATCGGCGTGAAAGGCGTCGAGACTGCTGATAAAGTGCTGAAGGGCGAAAAAGTGGATGCCAGCTATCCGGTTGAGCTGAAACTGGTTATTAAGCAGTAATATGCGATTCGGGCCGGCGACGGTCCGAGGGACAATATAAAAAAGAAAAGCAGGGCATGCGCCACCGGAGTCCGGTGGCGCGCTTTCCCGGGAACAGAAATAATGAAAACCGCAGGCAAACTTGTCGTCCTTGGCAGCATTAATGCCGATCACATTCTTAACCTTGTATCTTTCCCGACGCCGGGCGAAACCGTCACCGGTAACCACTATCAGGTGGCTTTCGGCGGTAAGGGCGCGAACCAGGCCGTTGCCGCCGGGCGTAGCGGAGCGGATATTGCATTTATCGCCTGTACCGGCGATGACGATATCGGCGAACGCATCCGCCGCCAGCTGGCGAGCGATAATATCGATGTGGCGCCGGTGCGTGCCGTCACCGGTGAATCGACCGGCGTGGCGCTGATCTTTGTTAATGCCGAAGGTGAGAATGTTATCGGTATTCATGCCGGCGCCAATGCCGCGCTCTCTGTTGCGCGGGTTGAGGCCGAAAAAGAACGTATTGCCAGCGCTCAGGCGCTGTTGATGCAGCTGGAGTCGCCGCTGGAAAGCGTACTGGCCGCGGCGAAAATCGCCCATCAAAATCACACCACCGTGGTGCTGAACCCGGCGCCGGCGCGTGAGTTGTCAGATGAACTGCTCGCGCTGGTGGATATCATTACGCCTAACGAAACCGAAGCGGAAAAGCTGACCGGCATCCGTGTGGAAAACGACGACGATGCGGCACATGCGGCCAGGGCGCTGCATGAAAAAGGTATTGGTACGGTGATGATTACCCTCGGGAGCCGCGGCGTATGGCTTAGCCAGGAAGGTAAAGGGCGTCGGGTTCCCGGCTTTAAAGTGCAGGCCATCGATACAATTGCCGCCGGTGATACCTTTAATGGCGCAGTCGTGACTGCCTTACTGGAAGGAACCGCGCTGGACGAGGCGATTCGCTTTGCTCATGCCGCCGCTGCCATTGCCGTTACCCGCAAAGGCGCGCAGCCTTCCGTACCATGGCGCGAAGAGATCGACGAGTTTTTACGTCAACAGGGGTAACGTTTGGCTACCATGAAGGATGTAGCCCGCGCGGCGGGCGTTTCCACTTCAACAGTTTCTCACGTCATTAATAAAGATCGCTTCGTCAGTGAGGCGATTACCGCCAAAGTCGATGCGGCGATTAAAAACCTGAACTACGCACCCTCCGCGCTGGCGCGTAGCCTCAAGCTCAACCAGACCCGGACCATCGGTATGCTGATCACCGCCAGTACCAATCCGTTTTATTCGGAACTGGTGCGCGGCGTGGAGCGGAGCTGCTTTGAACGCGGCTATAGCCTGGTGCTATGTAATACCGAGGGGGATGAGCAGCGGATGAACCGTAATCTTGAAACGCTGATGCAAAAACGCGTCGATGGCTTACTGCTGCTGTGTACCGAAACGCATCAACCTTCCCCGGAGATCATGCAGCGCTACCCATCGGTGCCCACGGTGATGATGGACTGGGCGCCGTTCGATGGTGATAGCGATCTGATTCAGGATAACTCTCTACTGGGTGGCGATATGGCGACGCAGTATCTGATTGATAAAGGGTATACCCGAGTGGCCTGTATTGCCGGGCCGCTGGATAAAACGCCATCGCGCCTGCGCCTTGAGGGATATCACGCGGCGATGTCCCGCGCCGGACTTGCCATTACCGCAGGCTATGTCATCACCAGCGACTTCGAATTTGGCGGCGGCTTTAACGCCATGCAACAGCTGCTCGCGTTACCCGAGCGGCCACAGGCGGTGTTTGTCGGCAACGATGCAATGGCGGTTGGGGCGTATCAGTCGCTTTATCAGGCCGGGCTGCGTATCCCGCAGGATATGGCGCTGGTGGGCTATGACGATATCGAACTGGCGCGCTATATGACGCCGCCGCTCACTACTATCCATCAGCCGAAAGATGAACTGGGTGAGCTGGCCATCGATGTGCTGATTCACCGCATGGCCGATCCGGGCCAGAAACAGCAGCGCGTACAGCTCACTCCTGAACTGGTGATTCGCGGTTCAGCTTAACGTTTGTGCCGCTCCTTGATCAGGTTGCGGCCATCTTTTGCTCTTAACAGCATAAAGGTCAGCGCCGATATGATGGTGATCGCCCCCATTGTCATAAAGGTGTAGTGGAACTGCTCCACGGTATTGGCGCTGTCGAACCCTTCATAAAAACGCAGTACCGCCGCGCTAATAGCGACCCCGAGGCTGATTGACAGCTGTTGGGTAACGGCCAGCAGGCTGTTTCCGCTACTGGCGTTATCATCGGTCAAATCCGCCAGCGTGATGGTGTTCATCGAGGTGAACTGGGTGGACATCGCCATTCCCAGCACAAACAGCGGCAGCAATAGCATCCAGATCGGCATTTCCGGAGACTGGAATGAGAACTGGGCGATCATCAGACCGATAAATATCGTTACCCCTACCAGGGTTTTCCGATAGCCCAGCCAGCGTAAAATCTGGGTGACGGTGGATTTCGCGATAATCGAGCCGATAGCGGTAGGGGCTATCATGCAGCCCGCGATGATTGCCGGATAGCCAAACCCGACCTGTAGCATCAGCGGCATCAGAAATGGCACGCAGCCGGTGCCCAGACGGGTGGCCAGATTTCCGGCTATACCGACTGAGAACGTATGGGTCTTAAATAAAGAAAGCGCGATCAGCGGCGTTGGGTGGCGACGCGCGTGGCGAATATAGGCCAACAGTAAAAGGATGCTCAGGGCGATGATCGACAGAGCAATCCAGGTCGCGACAATTTTCTCGCCAAACAGCTCGATGCCGCTGGAAAACAGCACCAGGCTCAAACCAAACAGCAGGAAACCGCTGGTATCAAAGCGACGACGTGGCGTGGTGAAGTCCGGCATATATTTACGGGCGTAGAGTATCCCGATAATGCCGATAGGGATATTTATCAGGAAAATCCAGTGCCAGCTGGCCCAGGTGACCAGAACCCCACCGAGAACCGGCCCAAGAATCGGGCCGACCAGCCCCGGCATGGTGACGAAGTTCAGTACCGGCAGTAGTTCGCTGCGCGGATAGGCCCGTAATAATGCCAGGCGCGCTACCGGCATCATCATCGCGCCGCCCATCCCTTGAATGACGCGAAAGATAACCAGCTCCATCAGCGAATCGGAAAGGGCACAGGCAAGCGAGCCGAGCGTAAACAGGCCGACGGCAATAATGAATACCTTGCGTGTGCCGAAACGGTCAGCCAGCCAACCGCTGACCGGGATAAGCATGGCGACGGTTAAGGTATAACTGATGATGGCGGATTGCATTGCCAGCGGCGAACGGTTGAGACTGTGCGCAATGGCGGGAAGGGCGGTATTCAGAATGGTGGCGTCCAGCGCCTGCATAAAAAAGGCCATGGCCGCGATCCACGGTAGCCCGGCCATACTACGCCCTTTCTTTTCGCTCATGCGGAACCCTTGTTATTTGCCTGAATGGTGTGGTGCGTTCAACAACGTCTGGCTGGCGTTAAGCGCCCGCGGGCCGTCGCTATCCTGAATGGCGTCAACGATGGCCTGATGGAGATCCAGCTTCACCACTTCGTTTTGGGTAATCGAAGTGAAGTAGGTGTGGTACACCGAATGAAACAGCGAGGCGAAGGCGATCAGGAACGGGTTTCCGCTCATTTCATAGATGTGCTCATGCCAGGCCATATCGACTTCAATCCAGCGCTCACGCTGAAAACGTCTTTTCAACTGGCTCATCTCTTCCATTAAGGTATTGAGCTGGGCCTTCTGTTCAGCGCTGCCTAATGTGGCGGCCAGAAAACAGGCCTGCGGTTCCAGACTGCTGCGCATGACGAGGAAATGGGTCACCACCTCTTCAAAATTATCTTCCGTTAACCACCATGAGAGCAGCTCTTTATCGAGAAAGTTCCAGTTACTGCGAGGCATGACCCGTGTGCCAATGCGTGGACGTGGCAACAGCATTCCTTTTGCAGTGAGCGTCTTGACCGCCTCGCGTACCGCCGTGCGGCTCACACCGAACTGTTCACCCAGCTCCATTTCGCCGGGCAGAATCGTTTCTGGCTGGTATTCACCGGTCAGGATTTTTTGAGCCAGTTTCTCCGCGAGTACCCAGGAGATGTTCTTTTGTGCCGCCAGTTGCTGTGCGCTTAAAGACATAAATGCCGTTCCTTTCTCTTTTTTACTCTATCAGTATGCCATCAGGTGGGCTATTTCGTTGGTTAAAACGGCAAAACGCTGGTTTTTTGCCACCTTACACGCCGCTTTGGTGAAAAAAGAGACGGTTGAAAAGTTTTTTTAAAACAGGGCTTGTCAACGTCTCAGAACTCCCTATAATGCGCCTCCACTGACACGGAACAACGGCACGCAAGCCGCCGGGTCAGCGGGGTTCAGCGATGAACGCCAGCGGAGAAAAGCAAAAATAAACGCTTGACTCTGAATGAGGAAAACGTATTATACGGGACCTCGCGACAGAGCGCTCAGCGCCGTCGCACTGCTCTTTAACAATTTATCAGACAATCTGTGTGGGCACTCAAAGTGACATGGATTCTTAACGTCTTCGGACGAAAAATGAATACCAAGTCTCT
>NZ_JBJDNH010000043.1:0-48784 GCF_044900465.1 Klebsiella sp. NPDC088457
TGGTATTCATTTTTCGTCCGAAGACGTTAAGAATCCATGTCACTTTGAGTGCCCACACAGATTGTCTGATAAATTGTTAAAGAGCAGTTGCGACGCGCTTTAGCGCTCTGTCGCGAGGTGGCGTATATTACGCTTTCCTCTTTCAGAGTCAACCCTGAATTTCAGAATTTTTTCCCTGCCGACCCGACTTAATCTGTGAACTCGTTCACATTCGCCGTGTCAGTGGGAGCGCATTATAGGGAGTTTTGTTTGTATGGCAAGTCTTAAAATACAAAAAACTTATCAAGCGCTCATTATTTGAACTCTGGCACTCTTCCCTTCACGGCCTGTAAAGGCAACAACTCAGCATTCATGCGGCTTACAGCGTCATTCAGGCGAAAGGGCCACGACGGTAAAAAAAGCGTTGTGGCGATGGCCGCCCTCCCCTTTGCTTATCTTTCTTTATGCAACTCGCCCTGCAGCCGCCGCAGATGGCGGTTTAAGCAGCAGTATTGACGCATGACAAGGCGCCCATAACCGACACCTTTCTATAATCAGGCCCGTTTCTACATGACTGGTGTGAATCTATGGCTTATCAACTCAATATTAACTGGCCCGAGTTTTTAGAGAAGTACTGGCAAAAGCGGCCGGTAGTGTTAAAGAATGCTTTCCCGGACTTCGTTGACCCAATTACTCCGGACGAGCTAGCGGGTCTGGCCATGGAACCGGAGGTCGACAGTCGGCTGGTGAGCCTCGTTGACGATCGCTGGCAGGCCAGCAACGGGCCGTTTGAACATTTTGACGGTCTGGGCGAGACCGGCTGGTCGCTGCTGGCGCAGGCGGTGAACCACTGGCATATGCCGGCCGCCGAGCTGGTCCGCCCGTTCCGCGTCCTGCCGGACTGGCGTTTAGACGATCTGATGATCTCATTCTCGGTCCCCGGCGGCGGCGTTGGTCCGCATATCGACCAGTATGACGTCTTTATTATTCAGGGGATGGGCAGCCGCCGCTGGCGCGTTGGCGACAAGCTACCGATGCGTCAGTTCTGCCCACATCCGGCGCTCCTGCATTTCGATCCGTTCCCGCCGATTATCGACGAAGACCTCGCGCCTGGCGACATCCTCTATATTCCACCGGGATTCCCGCACGACGGCGTCACCCACGAAACGGCGCTGAACTACTCCGTCGGCTTCCGGGGCCCGAACGGCCGCGATCTGCTCAGCAGCTTTGCCGACTACGCGCTGGAAAACGATCTTGGCGGCGAGCACTACAGCGATCCGGATCTCAGCTGTCGCGAACATCCGGGCCGGGTAGAAGAGTATGAACTCGAACGCCTGCGCACGATGATGATCGACATGATTAACCAGCCGGAAGACTTTAAGCAGTGGTTCGGCCGTTTCGCCACCACCCCGCGCCATGAGCTCGATATCGCCCCGGCGGAACCGCCGTATGGCGAGGAAGAGGTGGTGGATGCGCTGAGCGGCGGCGAAAAGCTATGCCGCCTGAGCGGGTTGCGGGTTCTGCATATCGGCGACAGCTTCTTTGTCAACAGCGAACGGCTGGAAACCCGCGATGCCCACGCGCTGGACGCCCTGTGCCGGTTCACCACGCTGGGCAAGGATGAGCTGGGCGACGCGCTGCACAACCCGGCTTTTGTCGCTGAGCTGGTGCGCCTGATCAACCAGGGTTACTGGTACTTCGAAGAGTAATCCTCCCCCGCAAGCCTGGCCAGCCCCGGCTTGCGCCACTCCTCACCCCTGTTTTGGCAACGTCATGATAAAGCGCGTGGAGCGCGCATCGGACTCTACCCCCACGCTGCCGTGATGCGCGGTCACAATCGACTTCACGATGGCCAGCCCGATGCCGCTCCCCTCTCCCTTGCGCTGCCGGGAGGGGTCGACGCGATAGAAGCGGTCAAACAACCGGGGTAAATGCTCGGCGGCAATCGGCATACCGGGGTTTTCCACCACCAGCCGCACCAGGCCTTCGCTTTCGCGCAGATGCAGGGTGACCGTCTGCTGGCGCGGGGTATAGCGAATGGCGTTTGATAGCAAGTTACTGATTGCCCGGCGCAGCATTAACGGGTCGCCACTCACCCGGCATGCGCTGCCGCTAAAGCGCAGCGTTACCTCTTTCTCCTCCGCCCAGGCTTCAAAGAAGTCGAACACTTTACTTACCTCATCGGCGAGGTCCAGCGCTTGCTGCTCGGGGATCAGCTGGTTATTGTCCGCCTGCGCCAGAAACAGCATATCGCTCACCATCCTCGACATTCGCGAGAACTCTTCCAGACTGGAGTACAGCACATCCTCCAGCTCCTTCTGGCTGCGGGTCTGGCTGAGGGCGATTTCGGTTTGCGTCACGAGATTGGTAATCGGCGTGCGGATCTCATGGGCAATATCGGCGGAAAAATTCGCCTGACGGGTAAACACATCCTCAATCCGCTCCAGCATATGGTTAAAGGAGAGCGCCAGCCGCTCCAGCTCTACCGGCACATTCTCAGGATTTAAGCGCACATCGAGATCTCTGGAGGTGATGTTCTGAATCTGGCGGCTGATCTGACGGATTGGCTTGTGCCCCTGATACACCACCAGCAGCACAATAAAGATAATAAGGATGCTGATAATCGACGCCGCCGAGATCAGCTTCACCTTCAGCTCATTAATATAGTGCAGATGAAAGTCGATCGATAAGGCCATCAACAGGCGGTAAGTCGGCTGGCCATCCGCCTGCTTGCCAAGCGGCAGCATAATCAGGCGCCAGGCGCGGGTCCGCATGCTGTGGTTATCATGCGTCATCGTCCGCGGATGCGGGTCGCTCCACGAAATTACATTCCCGTCCTGCAGCTGGCTCGCCATCCCGGGGGTGCTGATGATATGGCTGAGATCCGGGCCGTCAGGCGACTGGAAAAGCACCGTGCCGTTGGCATCAGCAAGGCAGATAAAGACGTTGGCGTAGCCCTCAATCACGCTCTTTAATATTGCCAGCCGCTGGGGCTGCGCTTCGTCGCCGCGATCGAGCACGGTTTCAAGCGTGGTGGCGAGCTGCTTTAGATCGTGAACATCACGCTCTTCAAAGTGCGCTTTTACCGAGTTGATCATGATCCAGGTGAAAGCAAAGAACGCGACGATCGTCGCCAGGCTGATAAAGAAGGTCAGCCGGGTCGCCAGCGAAAAAGGCCGCGAAAAGCGCTTATTCGCCATCCGGCACCTCGAGCATATAGCCCACGCCGCGCACGGTCTGGATCAGCTTCGGTACAAAATCATTATCTATTTTGCCCCGTAGCCGTTTGACCGCCACGTCAATGGCGTTGGTGTCGCTGTCAAAATTCATATCCCAGACCTGGGAGGCGATCAGCGACCGGGGCAACACCTCCCCCTGGTGGCGCAGAAAGAACTCCAGCAGGGTGAACTCTTTGCTGGTCAGGGTGATACGCACTCCCCCGCGGGTAACTTTGCGGCTCACCAGATCGACGAATAAATCCGCCGCCTGAAACTGGCTTTCGACAATCACCGACGCGCCGCGCCGCAGCAAGGTCCTCACCCGCGCCAGCAGTTCGGCAAAAGCAAACGGCTTCACCAGATAATCGTCCGCCCCCAGCTCCAGCCCCTTCACCCGATGCTCCACCGTACCCAGCGCGGTCAGCAGCAGAATCGGCATGCCTTTGTCGGCGGTACGCAGCATTCTGACAATATCCCAGCCGTTCACATCCGGCAGCATGATATCGAGAATCAGCAGGTCATAATCGCTGGTCATCGCCAGGTGATAGCCGTTCAGGCCGTTATCGGCCAGGTCAACGACAAAACCGGCTTCCGTCAGCCCTTTGGTCAGGTACTCACCGGTTTTCCTCTCATCTTCGACGATCAAAATCTTCATGACTTGCTCCTTCACGCGCCTTTTGTGCGGGTTTTCAATTCTAGAGGAGCCGGACCGGATGGCAATGCATTATCAGGAAAATGACAGCTTTGTCATTTTCCTGTCACGCGTCGAACAGAGGCCATTTTGTAAAGTACCCGCCATCCATCGTTCGCCGAAAATGTCCTGCCCTATGCGCCCATTACAGCTCATCACGCTCAGCGTTATTTTTGTTCTGACCGGCTGCCTCTCGTTGGCGCCGGAGTACCAGCAGCCGGCTTCACCGGTGCCGCAGCAGTTCTCTCTCAGCCAGAACAAACTGGTGGCGATGCCCGCCGGCTATCAGGATAGCGGCTGGCGGACGTTTTTCGTCGACCCGCAGGTGAAGTCGCTGATTAGCGAGGCGCTGCTCAATAACCGGGATCTGCGCATGGCGGCTCTCAACGTTCAGGAAGCGAGAGCGCAATATGGCGTCACCGACGCCGACCGCTATCCGCAGCTTAATAGCGCCGCCAGCGCGACCCGCAGCGGCGGGCTGCAAGGCGATAGCGCCACCACCAGCGACTATCAGGCCGGGCTTAATCTTAGTTTTGATCTTGATTTCTTTGGCCGCCTGAAGAATTTGAGCGAAGCGGACCGGCAAAACTATTTCGCCAGCGAGGAAGCCCGCCGGGCGGTGCATATCTTATTGGTCGCCAACGTCTCGCAGAGCTATTTCAACCAGCGCCTGGCCTGGGCGCAGCTGCAGGTGGCCCGCGAAACATTGCGCAACTACCAGCGTTCCTATGCGTTTGTGGAGCAGCAGCTGCAGACCGGCAGCACCAGCGTACTGGCGCTGGAGCAGGCCCGCGGGGTGATTGAAAGCACCCGCGGCGATATTGCCAGACGTGAAGGCGAGCTGGCGCAGGCCAACAACGCCCTGCAGCTGCTGCTGGGGAGCTATCGGCATCTGCCGGATGACGCCGCCAGCAGCCTGCTGGATATCAACGGCGTCACCCTCCCGCCCGCGCTCTCTTCGCAGATCCTGTTGCAGCGCCCGGATATTTTAGAGGCCGAACATCGCTTACGGGCGGCGAATGCCAATATTGGCGCCGCCCGCGCAGCGTTTTTCCCGTCGATCTCCTTAACCAGCTCGCTATCCGCCGACAGCACCGATTTATCCCGCCTGTTTAACCCTGCCAGCGGGATGTGGAACTTCGTCCCCAGCATCGAGCTGCCGATATTTAATGCTGGGCGTAATCAGGCTAACCTCGATCTCGCCGAAATCCGCCAGCAGCAGTCGATCGTGAACTACGAGCAAAAAATTCAGAACGCGTTTAAAGAGGTCGCCGACGCGCTGGCCCTGCGTCAGAGCCTGGCCGGGCAGATCGACGCTCAGCAGCGCTATCTCGCCTCCCTGCAGATTACGCAGCAGCGCGCCAGGACGCTCTACCAGAACGGCGCGGTGAGCTACATCGAAGTGCTGGATGCCGAACGTTCGCTGTTCGCCACGCAGCAAACCCTGCTGGATCTCAACTACGCCCGTCAGGTTAACGAAATCAACCTGTTCACCGCCCTGGGCGGCGGCTGGGCGGAATAACCCACATGCACCATCAGGAGTATTAATCATGAATACTGTCGCTAAAACGGTCATTTTCGGTCTTCTTGTTGCCGCGCTGTCTGGCGCACAGGCCGCTGAACATCAGCATGACGCAATGATGCACAGCGCGCCCGCCGCGCAGCAGACGCCGGCCATCAGCGCGACCGGTGAAGTTAAAGCCATTGATCTGGAGAACAAAAAGGTCACCATCGCCCATGAAGCGATCCCGGCGGTGAACTGGCCGCCGATGACCATGCGCTTCACCCTCACTCCGCAAACGCCGCTCAAGAATATTAAAGCCGGCAGCAAGGTCGCCTTCACCTTTATTCAGCAGGGCAACCTCTCTTTATTACAGGACATTCATCTCGCGCAATAGCCGCTTACGGAGATAACCCCCAATAACATCAGAATGGATAGAGCTATGGCGTCTTTAACACTCAAAAACGGTGCGCTGATCCTCAGCAGTATGCTGATTGGCGGTCTGATCTCCGCGAGCCTGTACGCGTATTTTTCGCCTCCCGCCGCCGGGAGCGCCGCCCCGGGCGCCGGACAAGAAGCACGTAAGGTGCTGTTCTGGTATGACCCGATGTACCCCAATACCCGTTTTGATAAGCCGGGAAAATCGCCCTTTATGGATATGGACCTGGTGGCGAAATACGCCGATGAAGCGCCAGCCTCCGCTTCCGCGCCGGGGGTGCGGATCGACCCGACGCAAACCCAAAACCTGGGCGTAAAAACCGAACCCGTACGCCGCGGTCCGCTGCATTTCTCCCGGCGCTTTCCGGCAAACGTCAGCTTTAACGAATATCAGTTTGTGATTGTGCAGGCGCGCGCGGCAGGCTTTATCGATCGGGTCTATCCGCTGACCGTCGGAGACAAAATCAACAAAGGCACGCCGCTTGTCGACCTGACCATTCCGGACTGGGTCGAAGCGCAGAGCGAATACTTACTGCTGCGGGATACCGGCGGAACCGCCACTCAGGTCGAGGGGATCCTTGAGCGCCTGCGCCTCGCCGGGATGCCGGAAGAAGATATTCGCCGTTTAAAGGCCACGCGCCGGATTCAGACCCGTTTCACCCTCAAAGCGCCGATCGACGGCGTAATCACCGCCTTTGATTTACGCAGCGGTATGAACATCGCCAAAGATAACGTGGTGGCGAAAATTCAGGGCATGGATCCGGTATGGATCAGCGCCGCGGTACCGGAATCCATCGCCTGGCTGCTTAAAGACCCCTCGCAGTTTGCGGTTTCGGTCCCGGCGTGGCCCGGTAAAACTTTCACCATCAGCAAATGGACCCTTCTGCCCAGCGTGGACGCCGCCACCCGCACGCTGCAGCTGCGCCTGCAGGTAGAGAACCCTGACGAGGCGCTCAAGCCGGGGATGAACGCCTGGCTCCAGCTCAACGCGCAAAGCCAGCCGATGCTGCTGATCCCATCCAAAGCGCTGATCGATACCGGTACGGAGCAGCGGGTGATCGTTGTCGACAGCGACGGGCGCTTCGTGCCGAAACGCATCGACGTGTTTCAGCAAGCCGGTGAAATGACCGCAGTCAGCGCCGGCATCAGCGAAGGCGACAAGGTGGTCGCCAGCGGCCTGTTCCTGATTGATTCCGAAGCCAATATTTCCGGCGCCCTGGATCGCATGCGCGCGCAGACGCCGTCGCCGGCGACGCGCGCCATGGCGGAACCCGTGGCGCACGCCCACTGAGGAGATGACAGATGATTGAATGGATTATTCGTCGCTCGGTGGCCAACCGCTTGCTGGTGATGATGGGCGCGCTGTTTCTCAGCATCTGGGGGGCATGGACAATAGTGAACACCCCGGTCGACGCCCTGCCGGATCTCTCCGATGTGCAGGTGATCGTTAAGACCAGCTACCCGGGTCAGGCGCCGCAAATCGTTGAGAACCAGGTCACCTGGCCGCTGACCACCACGATGCTGTCGGTGCCGGGAGCGAAAACGGTGCGCGGCTTCTCGCAGTTTGGCGACTCCTACGTGTTCGTGATTTTTGAAGATGGCACCGATCCGTACTGGGCGCGCTCCCGGGTACTGGAGTACCTCAATCAGGTGCAGAGCAAGCTACCGGCGGGGGTCAGCGCCGAAATGGGGCCGGATGCGACGGGCGTCGGCTGGATCTATGAATATGCGCTGGTCGATCGCAGCGGTAAGCACGATCTCGCCGAGCTGCGCTCGCTGCAGGACTGGTTCTTAAAGTATGAGCTGAAAACCCTGCCTAACGTCTCGGAAGTGGCATCGGTGGGCGGGGTCGTCAAAGAGTATCAGATCGTCGTCGACCCGCTGAAGCTGGCCCAGTACGGCATCAGTCTGGCGGAGGTCAAATCGGCGCTGGAGACGTCTAATCAGGAAGCCGGCGGCTCTTCGGTTGAGCTGGCGGAAGCGGAGTATATGGTACGCGCCAGCGGCTATCTGCAAAGCCGCGACGACTTTAACAATATCGTCCTCAAAACCGGCGACGGCGGCGTGCCGGTATACCTGCGCGATGTCGCGCGGGTGCAGAGCGGCCCGGAAATGCGTCGCGGCATCGCCGAACTCAACGGCGAAGGCGAAGTGGCCGGCGGCGTGGTGATCCTGCGTTCCGGCAAGAACGCCCGCGACGTGATCTCCGCCGTCAAAGAGAAGCTGGATACCCTGCAAAGCAGCCTGCCGCCAGGGGTCGAGATCGTCACCACCTACGATCGCAGCCAGCTGATCGACCGGGCGATCGACAACCTCAGCCACAAACTGCTGGAAGAGTTTATCGTCGTGGCCCTGGTGTGCGCCCTGTTCCTGTGGCACATCCGCTCCGCGCTGGTGGCCATCATCTCCCTGCCGCTCGGCCTGTGTATCGCCTTTATCGTGATGCATTTCCAGGGGCTGAACGCCAACATCATGTCGCTGGGCGGCATCGAAATCGCCGTGGGAGCCATGGTTGACGCCGCCATCGTGATGATCGAAAACGCCCATAAGCGGCTGGAGGAGTGGCAGCACCATCACGCCGGGCAGACGCCGGGCAACGAGACGCGCTGGAAGATTATTACCGATGCCTCGGTGGAGGTCGGCCCGGCGTTGTTTATCAGCCTGCTGATTATCACCCTGTCGTTTATCCCGATCTTCACGCTCGAAGGGCAGGAAGGGAAACTGTTTGGCCCGCTCGCCTTTACTAAAACCTGGTCGATGGCGGGGGCGGCGCTGCTGGCGATCGTGGTGATCCCGATCCTGATGGGTCTGTGGATCCGCGGCCGAATCCCGGCGGAAACCAGCAATCCGCTCAACCGTTTTTTGATCCGCATTTACCATCCTTTATTGCTGAAGGTGCTGCACTGGCCGAAAACCACGCTGCTGGTCGCCGCCCTGTCGATCCTGACCATCATCTGGCCGTTAAACCGGGTCGGCGGCGAGTTCCTGCCGCAGATCAACGAAGGCGATCTGCTGTATATGCCCTCGACGCTGCCGGGAATCTCGGCCGCGCAGGCGGCGGATATGCTGCAGAAGACCGATAAGCTGATCATGACCGTGCCGGAAGTGGCCCGCGTGTTTGGCAAGACCGGTAAGGCGGACACCGCCACCGATTCCGCGCCGCTGGAGATGGTCGAAACCACTATTCAGCTCAAGCCGCAATCACAATGGCGGCCGGGGATGACCATGGAGAAGATTATCGCCGAGCTGGATAAGACCGTGCGCCTGCCGGGGCTGGCCAACCTGTGGGTACCGCCGATCCGCAACCGCATCGACATGCTCTCCACCGGGATCAAAAGCCCGATCGGCATTAAAGTCTCCGGCACGCGCCTCGCCGATATCGATGAGGCCGCTGAGCGGATCGAAGTCGTCGCCAGGACCGTACCGGGCGTGACCTCGGCGCTGGCGGAGCGCCTGGTGGGCGGGCGCTACCTCAATATCGATATCAACCGCGAGAAAGCCGCGCGCTACGGCATGACCGTGGGCGATGTACAGCTGTTTGTATCAACGGCTATCGGCGGCGCCATGGTGGGGGAAACGGTAGAGGGGGTCGAGCGTTATCCGATCAACATTCGCTATCCGCAAAGCTATCGCGACAGCCCGCAGAGCCTGCGCCAGCTGCCGATCCTGACGCCGCAGCAGCAGCAAATTACCCTTGGCGACGTGGCCGAAGTGAAAGTGGTCACCGGCCCGTCGATGCTGAAAACTGAGAATGCGCGGCCGGCAAGCTGGATCTACATCGACGCCCGCGGCCGCGACATGGTCTCGGTGGTACACGATCTGCAAAAGGCCATCACCCAGCAGGTGCAGCTCAAGCCGGGGGTCAGCGTAGCCTACTCCGGGCAGTTTGAGCTGCTGGAGCGCGCCAACCAGAAGCTGAAGCTGATGGTGCCGATGACGCTGATGATCATCTTCGTGCTGCTGTATCTGGCGTTCCGCCGCGTTGGCGAGGCATTGCTGATCATTACCAGCGTGCCCTTCGCCCTGGTGGGCGGCATCTGGTTCCTCTACTGGATGGGGTTTCATCTGTCGGTCGCCACCGGCACCGGGTTTATCGCGCTCGCCGGGGTGGCGGCGGAGTTTGGCGTGGTGATGCTGATGTACCTGCGCCACGCCATTGAAGCCGAGCCGTCGCTGGAAAACCCGCAGACCTTTAGCGCCGATAAGCTCGACGAGGCGCTATATCAGGGGGCGGTGCTGCGCGTGCGGCCAAAAGCGATGACCGTAGCGGTGATTATCGCCGGCCTGCTGCCTATTTTATGGGGCACCGGCGCGGGGTCGGAAGTGATGAGCCGTATTGCCGCCCCAATGATCGGCGGGATGATCACCGCCCCGCTGCTGTCGCTGTTTATCATTCCGGCGGCGTATAAGCTGATGTGGCTGTACCGTCACCGGCAGACGCGGAAATCGGCATCGTAGGCTGGCGGATAGCGGGAGGGCGCCAGCGCGGCGCCCTCTTTGATGCTTTCACCGCCGGGTTAGTGGTCCAGCCGCTTTTCATATTGCGCCTGAAACTGCGGCGCATTCCACATCCCGTCGAACAGGGTGTAGGTGATATAGCCCTTATTCAGCCAGCCGCTGTCGTTGTCTCCCGTCGTCGGCTCCAGCGATGCCGGGTTCATCGTCTGCTTCGCCGGGCTGACGCGTGGCGTTCAGCTTATCCACCACCGTCACCACGTAGTCCACCGCATCGGGCCAGTATTTATGCGTACTCGGCCACTTATTCTTCATCTCATCCTCCGTGAAGCGGTAGCCGATGCTGGCGGCAATGGCCGGAAAACCGTAGCGCAGCGCGCGGGCCGCGGCGCTGATGGTACCCGAGTTTACCTGAGCCATGCCGGTATTCGGGCCGTCATTCACTCCGGAGATCACCAGATCCGGCGCGGCGCCTTTCATGATGCCCCACAGACCGAAATCGACGGCATCCGCCGGCGTGCCCGGGAAGCAGTAGCGTTTGTCGGCGACTTTTTTAACCTCAAACGTTTTCCCCGGCCGGAAGGTAATCGCCGAGCCGATCCCGCTCTGGTTGGTTGCCGGCGCGACCAACCACACGTCATAGCCTTTGGCGGCCAGTTTGTCCTGTAACGAGGTGGTGCCAACGGACTGGCAGCCATCGTCGTTCACCAGCAGAATTTTCAGCGGTTTTTGCGCAGAGTGCGCGGAGGCGGCCAGCAGGGTAAACAGTGCGGCGGCGAGGATTTTGATTTTCATTAAGACTCCTTGGTCAGCATCAGAGATATTTCTTTGGCGCAAAAAAAAACCTAAGGCCCCTGGGCGCACATTCACTTGCGCCGGGGGCCTTAGGTTTTGCCTGCGTTCAGTCACAATCCCAGGATGCAGGGAAAATACTCCGCTATGGGAAAACAATCCAGAGGGCACAGGCTTATTATGTGACTATGGTCAACAACATCAATTATTTCAGCGCCAAAAAATCAGGCTACATCAGAATATTTCCCGACCAATAAACCCACCCCATTTACAACATCCTTTAACATCTTTCAGTCACCATAACGGCTTGCCCGAGAGATTATTTTCAGCATATTTCACGCCATGAGAAAGATCACAATTATTAATACCAACACAAATAACCCTTGTTTTTCTTCAGGCAACGTGAAAAAGTTTCCCGTACTGGATTGTTACTGTTTTCGACACAGGCAAAACCTACGCCATAGATTCCGGCTGTATCGTGCTATTGATGCCGCCCGGAACGAATGACGTAGGTTTTTTTTTGGCTTTAAAATAATAAGACAGCGAGAACAATATGTATAATAAATGGTTAGCAGCAATCATGATAGTCGCCAGCGTGGCGACCTGTTCAGCGGCAGAGATGAGCCATGACGACACGGTTAATCTCTATTTCGCCCGGCATGGCAAAACGCTTTTAAATACCTTCGATCGCGTACAGGGATGGGCTGACTCTCCGCTGACTGAAGACGGCGTCCGCGTCGCCCGTTATCTTGGCGAGGGCCTAAAAGAGATTCAGTTCGACCGTTTTTATTCCAGCGATGCCGGGCGGCAGCGGGAAACCATGGCCGTGATCCTGCAACAGGCCGGGGTGAAAGAGTATCGCCTCAACGAGCTTCCGGGCCTGCGCGAAGCGTTTTTTGGCGGTTTTGAAGGCGGCTTCAATCAGGATATGGCCGCCGCCGGGGCGAAACAGCTGGGGTTAAAAGACTCCGCCGCCCTGTTCAGCAGGATGAAGGCAGGCACCCTGCCGGTGGCTGAAAGCCAGAACGCGCTGGCCGCCGCCGACCCGAAAGGGATGGCGGAAAACTATCAGCAGGTGAAAAGCCGCACCCAGGCCGCACTGCATAGCATTGTCGAAAATGCCCTCGCCCACGGCGACAAAAACATCCTCGCGATTTCCTCCGGCACCGCAATACAAATCATGATTTCCGACCTGACTGACGATACCGCAAAAAATAAACCGCTGGCCAACGCCGCCGTCGTTAAGATTATCTATCACCAGGGGAAATATTCGGTCCCTGAGATCGGCACTATGAAATATATCGAAGCCGGCAAGCAGATTCTCGATCAAAAATAATTAAGCACTTAACTCTACTATTGCGCAGATAACCGGTGAATTAACGTCACCGGGTTCACTGCGTCTCATCTCTGGGGTGTATAATGAAACGCAATATGATTACCATACTACTGCTGGCGCTTCCGGCCTGCGTCCGGGCTGATAATAACCTCCCACAACCGGATATGGTCGACACGCTATTTGCCGATCCCTTTTTCAGCCAGTCACATATGGCGCTGTCGTTTAAAAACTACTGGAAATACCTGAAAGAAGACGAGACGGAACCGAAAAAAGTTCATAATGCCTGGGGTCAAGGGGTAGCCGTTGATTATCAGTCTGGTTACTTCGCCGATATAATCGGTTTCGATGCGACCTATTATGGGGCAATGAAGCTGGGCGCCAGCGATTATTTTAACTCGCGCGGCGTACTGTATAATGACGGTACCGGGAATAAAAAGAGCAACGCCGAAGGCTTTTCCAAGTTTGGTCAGCGTAACGTGAAGCTGAAATATCAGCTAAATGATGTCAACGTCAATGCCCGCTGGGGCTGGCAGATGCTGAAAAACGTTGGCGTTATCTCCACTTCGACGCGCCTGTCACCCACCACCTATCTCGGCTGGAGCGGTGGCGTCAACTACGGTGAGCTGACCCTGCGCGGCGCCTATATTGAGCGGGCGATGGAACGCAACTCCCCGGATCAACAACGCTTCCAGAGCGCAACCGGTCACTACATCAACCATATCGCCAGCGGCGATGTGCTGTGGCAAAACGATATTCTGAATCTGCAGTATGGCTATGGTGAAAGCGATAATTACCTGCGCCGCCATGTGCTGTTCACCAGCATCAAACCGCTAAAGCCGCTCACCATCGGCACGCAGATTTATGCCACACATGCTTTGGATGAATACAAGGCCATGCCGGCGAATAAGCGCGACTTCGACAGCGATGCCCGACATTACGCCATTGACCTGAAGTGGCAGGCCGACCGCTGGAGCAGCAAATGGGGCCTCGGCTATACCGATGCCGAAAAGGCGCATGAGGTGGGCTTCTATCCCCGGCATATGAGCAAAAACTCGCGCGGGACCTTTATTTCGATGGCCTACGCCGGAAACGACTACATGCGCGACGGTGAGCTGGTACTGGCCAACATTTCAGACTACAACCTGACGCCGGAGCTGGCGGTTGGCCTGACGGGAAACATTGCGCAGTTCAGTTACAAAGGCAACCACGTGCGCAGCGGCGAAATCAATGCCTTCAGCCGCTGGGTCCCCACGCACCCGAAGCTGAAGAACCTGACCGTCTGGGCGATGTTCGGGCCGGGCTGGTCCTATCGGATGAACGGCAAAACGCCGGTGCTGAACGATGGCCGCTATATCCGCGCCCATTCGCTCTCTTCAGAGGTGATCATCGAGTATAAATTTAATCTGTTCTGAGAAACCATGCCGCCGCCGTTTATCCCTGCGGCGGCGCGGCGGCTGACGCTTCCCCCGCCCGCCGCCACTCTGTGAGCCAGGCGCAGAGCATATCGGCCATTGCCTCTGAGAACGCCCGTATCTCGTCTGCCGTACGCGGGCTGCCCGAGAAGCCGCTGCCGACGGAGCTCAGGGTGGTGGTCAGCAGTTCAGCGGCCAGATGACGCTTCTCTTCTGCGGCCTGCGGCAGCACCTCGTGGATAAAGCGATGAAAGATAGCCTCGCCGGTTGCCCGACTCTCTTCGGCCTCCGGCGCATCGCGGTACAGCGGCGCGGCATCGTTAAGCGCCTGGCGCAGGCCCGCCTCCGCACATTCGGAACGAATAAACGCATGCACCAGCGCGCGTAGCCTGGCGAGCGGCGGCTGACTTTGATTTTCGAGGATTTCCGTCAGCATCGCCGTCGTCTGCTGCCATTCATCGCTCTGTAAACGAAAGAGGATCGCCGCTTTATTCGGGAAGTATTGATACACCGACCCCACGCTGACGCCCGCCTTCTCCGCCACCCGCGCGGTGGTAAAACGCGCCGCCCCTTCCTGCTGTAAAACCTGAAGCGCGGCCTGGATGATGGCGGCAACCAGCTCCGTTGAACGCGCCTGGCGCGGCTTTTTTCTTATGGAAATGAGTGACCTGGATTGACCTGACATAGCACGTTCTTCCCCTGTCTGAATGCGAATAGTTAATGCGAATGATTCGTCGTATTCTTAAAAAGATGACGAATCATTCGCATTTTAACCCGAAACGGCAATCCAATCATTCAGAAGGGCTTTTTATGTCAACCACCCTGACAGCCGCGCCGCTGGCTGCACTCTTAGAACGGCTGTTCAAACAGGCGGATAGCGCCGCCAGCACCAGCTTATCCGGCCTCTCCCGCGCCGACCGCGAACGGATGATGAGCAGCAAAACCGAATATCTGGCGCTTTACGGCCAGCTGAAAGATCTCTGGCTACCGGTCACCCGCGAGACAGGCGCTCTGCTGTATATGCTGGCGCGCAGCGCCCGGGCGCAGCATATCGTCGAGTTCGGCACCTCGTTTGGCATCTCGGCGCTGCACCTCGCGGCGGCGCTGAAGGACAACGGCGGCGGCCTGCTGATTACCAGCGAGTTCGAGCCGGGTAAAGTCGCGAAAGCGCGTGCGCATCTGCAGGAAGCAGGGCTCGACGCTTTGGTTGAGGTACGTGAAGGCGACGCCCTGCAGACGCTGGCCGACAATCTGCCGGAGACGATCGATATGGTACTGCTGGACGGAGCCAAAGCGCTGTATCCCGACATTCTGGCGCTGCTGGAGAGCCGCCTGCGCCCTGGCGCAACGATCGTCGCCGATAACGCAGATTACAGCGCCGAATATCTGAACTATGTGCGTAATCCGCAAAACGGCTACCTGTCCGTGCCCTTCGCCGACGATGTGGAAATATCGTTGCGCCTGGGGTGAACCATACGGCCGGTGGTGGCTCATTGCCGGCAGATTTTCCACCTTCTTAAACTCATCGATTCTATGACTGAAAAACTGAGCGCCTCCTCACCGGCGCTGAATGGCAGTGTGCCGCAGGTGAACAACGTATTTTTGACGCTGCTCCCCCTTGTGGCAGCCGTCTTTATTGGCTTTCTGATTATCGGGATGCAGCTGCCGGTACTACCGCTGCACCTGCACGGCACTCTGGGCATGAGCACGCTGGTCGTCGGGCTGGTTATCGGCTCGCAATTTGTTGCGGCGCTGCTCTCTCGCTCCTGGGCCGGCAACTTTGCCGATATACACGGCGCGAAGCGCGCCATGGCAATTGGCCTGCTGGTCACGGCCGCATCCGGGGTGCTGTATCTGCTGTCGCTGCTGTTTATTCACGCGCCGGTGACGTCGGTATGGATCCTGCTGGCCGGGCGTATCGTGCTGGCATTGGGCGAAAGCCTGCTGGTCACGGGGGCCATGGGCTGGGGTATTGGCCTGGTCGGCGCACGTCACGCCGGGAAGGTCATGTCCTGGAACGGGATTGCCATGTACGGCGCCTACGCGCTGGGCGCGCCGCTTGGCGTTGCCTTTAACGTCTGGGGCGGCTTCTTCGGCCTGTCGCTTGCCGTACTGCTGGTACCGTTTATTGCCCTGCTGATCATTGCCAAAGTCCGGGGCGTCGCACCGGTATCAGCGGCGAAAACGTCTATTTTCACGGTACTGAATGCCGTCTGGCAGCCAGGCCTCGGACTGGCGCTATGCAGCGTGGGCTTCGGGGTGATTGAAGCGTTTATCGCCCTGCTGTTTACCGCCCGTCACTGGGGCAACGCTTCCCTGGCTTTCACCGCCTTTGGCCTCGCTTTTATTATGGCGCGGATATTCTTTGGCCATTTACCCGATAAGCTGGGCGGCGCCCGTGTCGCGCTGGTATGCGTGATGATTGAAGCCCTTGGTCAGTTATTTATCTGGCGCGCCGATACGCTCTCTCTCGCCCTGCTGGGCGCCGCGCTGACCGGCTTTGGCTACTCGCTGGCCTTCCCCGGTTTTGGCGTCGAGGCCGTGCGCCGCGCCCCGCCGCAGACCCGTAGCCTGGCGATGGGCGCCTACGTCGCCTTCCTTGACGTCTCTTTGGCGATCACCGCGCCGCTGGCCGGGGCGTTGGCGGGGAAATGGGGGATCGGCAGCGTCTATCTTGCCGGGGCCATTGCCGTCTCGCTATCGGTCATTATGGCCCTGATCCTGCTTGCCGGACGCGGGAACCGGGAAAGCCTGCCGGGTTGATTGCGCACAAACGCAACCCAGCCCGCTGGCCGGGCGGCAGCCCCGATGCGGACTGCCGTCGGGCATCGATCGTCGCCGCTAACCTCGTCACGTGGGTCGGGAGAGCACCGCCGTTTTCGCGCTACGGTAGCGCAAATAGAGGTTATTCAGGATCAGCGCCGCGCCGGTCATGCACGCTCCGGTCATTTCCGCGGCCGTGGGTTTTACTCCCGTGATGGCGGAAAGAGAGAATGCGGTAAGGGGAACAATATCCATAAACAGCACGCCATTAAGCGGGGTGAGAATTTTATTGCCGATATTCCAGCACAGAATACCGACAAAGCCGGCAACGATCGCCGTATAAAAAACATGCGGAATAACAAACACCAGATCCCCCGGCGCAGGTACCGGCACCACGCCGATAATATACAACATGCCGTTCAGGACCAGGATACTGCTCATTCCCAGACAGGTGGTCATTGCCGTATATTTTAATGGCGACCAGTGCGCAAAAAAGGCGGCGCCCACCGTATAAATAACCCAACACAGCGCCCCCAGGATCATCAGCGCATTGGCAATATAGCCGGAAGGCGCATGGAACAGGCTACCGTACTGCCCTTTGGTAATCACGGTGATGACGCCAAAAAAGGAGAGCAGAATTAACCCGATGGAGATGGCGGGCGGCACCACCTTACGGATGACGCCATTGACCAGAATGCCGAGCATCGGCATGGTAGCCATCATAATCGACGCCGTGAGCGCCCCGCTCTTGCCGGCCATCTGCTGGCCTAAGAAGACCAGAAAGCCAAAGCCGACGAACCCCGCTGAGCCCAGTAGCCACGCCAGCCCCGCACGCTGCCCTTTGAGGCTGAACCCCTGGCGGCCCTCGCGGAGATAGAGCGCGAGCGCTAACGCCAGACCGGTAAACCCATAGCGCAGCGAGGTGAAAGTATAGGGGTCAGCGCGGGTCAGGGCGCTGGTCATAATCGGGAAAGTCGCGCCCCACGAAAGGGTGGCGATCAGGCAGCAGATGACGCCGGTAGAATACGCGTTGTTCATAGCGATATATCCGATAACATACTCCGCAACGCGATTTATCCCCGGTTGCAGAGAAACAAGAATGCGGCAGAGATAATCCGCGGTGACCGCTTATTTCAGCCAGCACCGTTATTCTGTGCTGGCGAAAAGTATTATTGCGATGATGATTTATTCCGTGGGTAATATTCCCGCTTTCGCCCAGTGCGTTTTGGGTATTTCAACAATCACCACCTCCACGCTCTCCGGTTTGCATTTTAAGGTTTCTACGGCCACCCGGGTGACTTCCCGGGCAAATTCGCGTTTTTGTTCAGGCGTACGGCCTGGCTGCATTTCTAAACGTAATACCGGCATATTTATCCTCTGCTATTAAGCGCCCCGGCTGGGGCCGACAAATTTATCTTTGCCGATACCGGAAGGAGAATAAATGTGTGTTAGGTTAATTGAATCAGAACCTACAGGTTGTTAATCATGGATAAACTTGCCGGAATGGAGATGTTTGTCAGGGTGGTCGAATGCGGGAGTTTTACCGCCGCGGCCGATGTCAGCGACGTATCGGCAACCATGGTCGCCAAGCAGATCCGCGCCATCGAACAACGGCTCGGCGCGCGTTTGCTGCACCGGACCACGCGCCGCCAGCAGCTTACCGAGGTCGGGCAGCTCTACTATGAGCGCTGCCGCCGCGTGCTGGCGGAGTTTTCCCTTGCCGAACATAGCGCCATGGAGCTGCAATCCACCCCCAAAGGGCTGGTGCAGATGGTCGCCCCGGTCAGTTTCGGCGGCCAGTTTCTGGTGCCGGCGCTGAGCGTCTACATGGCGCAGAATCCCGCCGTCAACGTCATGCTGACGCTGGATAACCAGGTGCCTAACTTAAGCCAGGGAAATTTTGAGCTCGGTATCCATGTCGGTGACGTCAGCCAGCCTGACGTCGTCGCCCGGCCGCTGCGTTCCTATCGCCGGATACTCGCCGCTTCCCCCGACTACATTCGCCAGCACGGGATGCCGGCACACCCTGATCAGCTGGGCAACTTCAGCTGTCTGGGGATTTCCTACTGGATTCATCAGGATCGCTGGGAGCTGATGGGTCCCGGGGGTGAAACCTTTAAGGCGCTGGTGAAGGGGCGCTTTATGTCTAATCAGGGCAACGCGCTGCGCATCGCCGCTCTCCACGGCTGTGGCATTGTGCTGCAGCCGGAATCCATGCTGATGGAGGATATCGCCCACGGCCGCCTGGTGCCGGTCCTGCCCGAGTGGTCATATAAACCGACGCCGATGTACCTGATTTACCAGCAGGATGCCCGCCCATCGGCCAAGCTGCGCAGCGTGATCGATTTTCTGGTTGAGCGCTTTGGGGCGGAACAGTCATAAAAGGGCCGCAGGCTGCACCATCCAGTTCGTCACTATCGACTTGCTGCCTGATGCAGGCTCTGCAGCGCCATACAGACGAGAGTCAACGGTATCTGCGTCAACACGGAGATTGGCTGGAATGGGGAGAAGGGAGAGTTACGGCATCATTTTGCCGCGCACGACCACTTTACCTGGTTTGCTTTCGGGATCGGTCACCCGGCGAATCGCCAAATTCAACGCCTGCCAGGCGATCTCCTGCAAATCATGCGACAGGCAGGGAAAATGGAAGCCGTAGATCCCGGCATGCGAAACTTCATCAATGCTAAACAAAGAGACCTGCTGTTTGAGATCCAGCTCATGTTCGAGACAGGCTTTGATAATCCCCAGCGAAATCTGGTTATTACAGCCGACGAAGAAATCCGGTGCCGGATTGTTCGCCAGCCAGCGGCTGGTCTCCTGCCAGGCAATATCCATAAAGAAGTCCGCATACAGCACTTCGAAAGATGCCACTTTTCCCAGCAGCGCCGCCTGCAGCCCCGTGACCCTTTCCCGGGCGACGTTGGAGTTTTCCGGCCCTGATACCACCACCACGCGCTGCGCTTTCTGCTCCAGCAGCCAACGCCCGGCCTGCAACCCGCAGTCAAGGTTATCAATATAGACCCCGCTGCAGTAGCGATCGTCCAGCTCCCTGTCCACCAGCACCACAGGAATATTGAGCATTTCCAGGCGATTGAGATACGGCGGCTGATACTGATGATCGTTGGAGATCACCGATAAAATGATCGCATCAACGTTATAACCAATCAGTTTTTCGATAATACGATCTTCGCTTTCCTGGGACTCATAGGAGTCAAACACCAGCGTGTCATAGCCCATCTTTTGCGCTTCCAGCGTGATCAACCGTGTCAGACCGCCAAAGAACGGGTTGGCCATATCAGGATTAACAATCCCGATGGTTTTACTGGTTTTTGCCCGCAGATTACGCGCAGCGGCATTGACGACGTAGCCAAGGCTGGCCGCCGTCTCGCGAATGCGCTGTAGCGTTTCCGGATGCACTTTATCCGGCTGAGAGAAAGCCCGAGAGGCGGTAATTTTACTGACGTTTGCCTGTGCGGCGACGCTTGCCAGCGTCGCCTTGCGTCCACGACCCACTGCCAAATGCAGCTCCTTAGTTAAATCATATCATTTTGTATCATTACGTCATCATGACAGAACTCTCACAAGGATGCTAACACTTTACTCCAGCCAGACGATTTACGCGCGGATCGGTAAAAATATCCAGCTCATCGCGGCTTTCAGAAGAAAATTCCGACACCACCGCTCCCTGTCCCCCGGCCTGGAACCAATGGCGGGTATTGGGGGCGATAGTATACTGCTCGCCCGGACGCAGCAAAATGTAACGATTGCAGGTATACCAAGGTTCACTGCCCTCCGGCACCCGACATATCGGCTCGCCACCGGCATCATTCGGCGTCAAATTCTCATCATCCACAAACAGGTACACCTCTCCCCAGCGGCAGCGGAACGTCTCCTGCTTCCCAGGCGTTCCGGCAAAAGGTGGATGCAAATGTTCCGGGCAAGTCTGGCGCGGAAACAGCACCAGCTCTTTCGCGCAGTAGCGCGGCGAGTTGATATACGTCAGCAGCTGCAGGCCGGACAAGGGATAATCAGGCAAGCCAAATGTAGCTATTTCAATGCGTTGCTTTTCATCCTCCGTCAAAACAATGTCAGCCAGCTGCAGGAAATGGTGTGTGCGTTGAACGGTATCGGTCGGTGTATTCATCGTATCCTCTGCGTTATAAACGGTATCGATAACACTGGTGACAGCATTAAACCCGCCATCCTCAGTTTTTTTCTGTGATCCGCATCGCTACTGGATGTTACACGCGACCATGGAAGTTAACATATTTCGAATATTTTTAACTTAAGTCACAGTTTTCACATTCCATTTACTCCAGGATCGTTGCATCAAAATGATACCGATACCATAAAAATGATTACACAGAGAGGGCATATGAAAGCATTAGTGTTGGCAGAGGCCGGTAAAATCGCTATCGAAGATCGCAGCTTTGACGAAGTGCTCGGCGACAACGATGTCCAGATCAAAATTCACTCCGTCGGCATCTGCGGTAGCGACGTCCATTATTACCAGCATGGCCGCATTGGCCCCTTCGTGGTTGAAGCGCCGATGGTGCTCGGTCACGAAGCCGCCGGCGTGGTGCTGGCCACGGGTAAAAATGTAACTCACGTCCGCGTCGGCGACCGCGTGTGCATGGAACCGGGGATCCCGGACATGAACTCCGCTCAGACCCGCGCGGGCATCTATAATCTCGACCCGGCGGTACGTTTCTGGGCTACCCCGCCGGTCCACGGCTGTCTGCGTGAAACCGTGATCCACCCGGGTGCATTCACCTTTAAACTGCCGGATAACGTCAGTTTCGCCGAAGGCGCCATGGTTGAACCGCTGGCGATCGGTATGCATGCGGCAACCAAGGCGGGGATTAAGCCGGGCGACATCGCGCTGGTGATCGGCGCAGGGCCGATTGGCGTGGTGACGGCGCTGGCGGCGCTGGCAGGCGGCTGCTCAGATGTGATCATCTGCGATCTGTTCGATGAGAAGCTGGCGGTTGCCGCCAACTATGAAGGCCTCCATGCGGTGAATATCAAAACCGGCGATCTGGCAGGCAAAGTCGCCGCGCTGACCAGCGGCAACGGCGCGGATATCGTCTTCGAGTGCAGCGGCGCCAAACCGGCGATCGCGACGCTTGCCGAACACGCCGCGCCGGGCGCCACCGCTGTGCTGGTCGGCATGCCGATCGATGCCGCGCCGATGGATATTGTTGCCGCGCAGGCCAAAGAGATTACCTTCAAGACCATTTTCCGCTACGCCAACATGTACCCGCGTACGCTGCGGCTGCTGAGCAGCGGCAAACTGCATGTTAAGCCGCTGATTAGCCAGACCTATAAGTTTGTCGATAGCGTTGCCGCCTTCGAGCGCGCGGCCGCTGGACACGCCTCTGATATCAAAATCATGCTGGAAATGGAGTAATCCCATGACGCTCTATGCTGGCATAGACTGCGGTACGCAAGGGACAAAAGTGGTGATTGTCGACAGCCAACAGGGGGCGATCGTTGGTGAAGGCAGCGCCCCTCACCGCCTTATCAGCAACTCTAACGGACGTCGCGAGCAGGAGGCCAGCTGGTGGATCGAGGCATTAATCGCGGCCTTCCGCCAGGCGGTATCTCAGGCAAATGTCGACCCGCAAGAGATTAACGCTCTGGGCGTCTCCGGCCAACAGCATGGTTTTGTGCCGCTGGATGAACAGGGGAACGTGCTGCATAGCGTCAAGCTGTGGTGCGACACGGAAACGGCGGAAGAGAATGCGCTGCTGCTACAGCAGCTGGGCGGTGTTCAGGGATCGCTGGAGAAGCTGGGTCTGATGGTCGCCACTGGCTATACGGCCTCGAAAATCCTCTGGTTTAAGCACCATCACCCGGAACTGTGGGCGCAGCTGCATACCGTGCTGCTCCCGCATGATTACCTGAATTACTGGTTGACCGGCGAACGGGTCGCCGAATATGGCGATGCTTCCGGTACCGGCTTGCTTAACGTCCGCACTCGCCAATGGGACCAAGCCGCGGTTGAACTTATCGATGACAGCGGCCGTTTATGGAGCGCCCTGCCGCCGCTGAAAAGCGCGGAAAGCGATATTGGAACACTGCGACCGCAGGCGGCGGCAATGCTCGGCCTTAGCCCTGCGACCCGCGTCTCCACCGGCGGCGGTGATAACATGATGGCAGCCATCGGCTCCGGCAACATTGATGCCGGGACCATCACCATGAGTCTCGGTACCTCCGGCACGCTCTTCGCCTGGTCCGGGGAGCCGATCAGCTCAGGAGACGGCAAAATTGCCGGGTTCTGCTCCAGCACTAACGGCTGGCTGCCGCTGATTTGCACCATGAACGTCACCTCGGCCACCACCTCCGTGCAGGCGCTGTTAGATGAGGATATCACGGGCTTTAATTCGCTGCTGATGCAGGCCACGCCTGGCGCTGGCGGCGTAGAAATGCTGCCTTTCTTCAACGGCGAACGGGTCCCGCAGCTCCCCCATGCCCGCGCCAGCCTGCATAACCTCGACAGCGATAACTTCACCCGCGCCAACCTGTGCAGGGCGGTGGTGGAAAGCGCGACATACGGTTTGCGCTATGGCATTGAATTGTTCCGCCGCCAGGGTATCGCCGCACGCGAAATTCGTCTGACCGGCGGAGGAGCACGTAGCGCAGGCTGGCGACAAATTGTCGCCGATGTGATGGGCTGCCCGGTGGTCTGTTTACAGGTCAAAGAGACCGCGGCCCTCGGCGGCGCAATTCAGGCGATGTGGGCGACAGCGCTGGCGGATGAACCCGGTCAGGATGCCCACGCGCTCCTGGCCAAACTGTGCCAACGCTTTGTTTCACTGGACCCGGCAACCTACACGCAGCCTGACGTCAGCCGTCAGGCGCAGTATGACGCACTTTATCAACGGTATCTGCAACGCCTGCAGCAGACTTATCCGGAGGTACAACTGTGACGCGCGATCCGCATACCCAACAACCCACCTATCTGCTGGAAGTCACCGGGGTCAGAAAAGCCTTCGGTCCGGTGGTGGCATTAAAGAACGCCGAATTCTGCCTGCGCCGGGGCTCCATTCACGCGCTCTGCGGCGGCAACGGCGCCGGTAAATCGACATTTCTCAGCATCCTGATGGGCTTTATTCAGCCTGACGGTGGCGACATTTTTATCAATGGCCAGCGCTGTGAATTTCATCATCCACGTGAAGCGCTGAACGCCGGGGTGGCGATTGTCCAGCAGGAGCTGAGCGCGATCCCGGACCTGACGGTCGCAGAGAATATCTGGCTGGGCCGCGAGCCAAAACGCTTTGGCTTTGTCGACTTCACCACTCTCAATCAGCGCACCGCCGCCTTACTGAAGGAGCTCGAATTCAACATTAACGCCACCGAGAAGATGCGCAACCTGAGCGTCGCCGAACAGCAGCTGGTGGAGATCGCCAAAGCCCTGTCACATGCCAATGCCGACATCATCATCATGGATGAGCCCACCTCGGCGATTGGTGAAGAGGACGCGCAGAAGATCTTCCAGACTATCAGACGCCTGGCGGATAAAGGCAAAGGGATCATCTACGTTTCACATCGCCTGTCGGAGATTTTCCAGATTGCCGACAGCTACACCATCTTTCGCGACGGCGCCTATATCCATGAAGGCCTGATTGCGGATATCACCCGCGAACAGCTGATTGAGCACATCATCGGCGGCGAGTACGACAGCGAATTCGCCAAGTTCAACCAGCCCGGCGAAGAGATAATGATGGAGGTCAAGAATCTACGCTGGCGTAACAAGATCAAGGATATCAGCTTGCAGCTTAAGCGCGGCGAAATCCTCGGCATCTACGGCCTGGTCGGTTCGGGACGCAGCGAATTTCTCGATCTGGTGTTCGGTATTCAACATGCCGACAGCGGCACGATCCAGCTGGGAGAGAAGACGCTAGGCCGCCACTCGCCGAAAGAGGCGATTGCCTGCGGTATCGCCTATGTCACCGAGGATCGCAAGGATACCGGCCTGGTGCTGTGTCGCTCGGTCAGCGAGAACATCAACATTTCGTCGTTGGACGCCATCAGTCGCGCCGGGTTTATCAGTGAAAAACGGGAGCAGGCGCGCACCAGTGAAATGATTAAACGCTTCAACGTCAAAACCCATGACGGCGAACAGCCGGTGGGCAACCTCAGCGGTGGTAATCAGCAGAAGGTGGTGCTGGGACGCTGGGCACTACTCAATCCGGAGGTGCTGCTGCTGGATGAACCAACACGCGGTATCGACGTCGGCGCCAAGAAAGAGATCTACCGCTTTATGTCGGAATTCGCCCTGAAAAATAAGGGGATCATCATGGTCTCGTCTGAGCTGTCGGAAATTATCGGCATGAGCGATCGCATTTTAGTGTTTCGCGACGGCCAACTGGCCGGTGAGCTTACGGCCGCCAATGCGACCCAGACCGAATTGATGAAACTCGCGGTTTAACAGAGAGATAACACATGAACAGTACCCACTCCTTATCACCCGGGATTTCGTTTTTCACCCGCAATAAACGCCGTATGCACAAGTACGGCATTATCATCGCCTTCTTCGTCTTGTGCCTGATCGTGGCGCTGATTGGCGAGTACCAGGTGACTCAGGGCGCCTGGAGCAGCAACTATTTTCTCAGCGATGAAAATATGCTGATTGTACTGCGACAGGTGTCGATCAACGGCATTCTGGCGATAGGTATGACCTTCGTCATTATCTCCGCCGGGGTGGACCTGTCGGTCGGATCGGTGCTGGCGCTCAGTGGGATCGTCGCCGCCCGTTTCGCCACCAATAACAGCGGTCTGGCGATTGGCGATACCGCCACGGCGGTGATGGTACCGCTGATCGTCGCGCTGGGTATCGGCATCGTCTGCGGGCTGATAAACGGTACCGTCTTATCCCGCTATCGCCTCCAGCCGTTCATCGTCACCATGGGGATGCTGTCTGCGGCCCGCGGTTTGACCATGCTGACCACCAACGGCAACCCGGTATCACAGCTGAATAGCGATTTTCGCTGGTTAGGTAACGGCTATATCAGCGGCGTCCCGGTACCGGTGATTATCTTTATTCTGCTGTTCGCCCTCGCCTGGCTGCTGCTGAATAAAACCATTTTTGGCCGCCACGTTTATGCTGTCGGCGGTAACCCCAAAAGCGCCCGCACTTCCGGAATTAGCGTTATCCGTATCAAGGTGCTGGTGTATACCCTCTGTGGCGCCCTGGCGGGAATCGCAGGGCTGATCCTCACCGCCCGAACCGGTTCGGCGCAGACCAATGCCGGCGCGGGCTACGAGCTCGACGCCATCGCCGCGGTAGTGATTGGCGGTACCAGTATGGCCGGCGGCGTCGGCACCCTGGTAGGTACATTCTTTGGCGTGCTGATTATCGGCGTAATGAATAACGGCCTCGACCTGCTCGGCGTGCAATCGTACTACCAACAGATTATCAAAGGCGCGCTGATCGTTGTCGCCGTCTTGCTCGACCCATCGCGTAAGCAACAGCGCGATTAATTAACCTGCAAACCCCCTACCGGAGAAGAATAATGAATAAGACCAAAATTGCGTTGTGTGCTTCAGCCATGATGATGGGAAGCCTGGTGGCAGCTCAGGCGGCCCCCGTGAAAATCGCGGTGCTGATGTATGGCAATAAAGCCGAATTCGTGCAGCTGATGGAGAGATACGGCAAGGAGCATCCGGCGGTGAAAAGCGGCGAAGCGGTGCTGACGTTTTATGACGGACGTTACGATGCCTCGGTGCAGAACGACCAGGCGGCAACGGCGATTCAGACCCGCGCCGACGCGATTATCGTCAACCCGATGGATTATGAGGCCAACATCGATATCGTCACCAATGCCAATGAGGCAAAAATCCCGGTGGTGGTCACCAACGCGCGCCTGCACACTGAAGATATGACCTCAGAAGTGGTGTCTAACGATGAACTTGGCGGCTATCTGGAGGCCAGGGCGGTACTGGATAAGCTCGACTGTAAAAACCATAAAGTAAACGTAGTCATCATCGAAGGTCCGAAAGGCGGCAGTGGCGAGATTCAGCGCGGTAAAGGGAACGATAAGGCCATCGCTGAGTGTGGCGCGGGCCAGGTAACGGTGCTGGAGCGTAAGACCGCGAACTGGTCGCGCGCCGAGGCTCAACCGTTGATGGAAAACTGGCTGCAAAAGCATCGTGGTAAAATCAATGGTGTGATTGGCCAGAACGACGAGATGGCGCTGGGCGCGATTGAAGCTATTAAAGGCGCAGGTCTGAACGTCAAAGACTTTGCCATTGCCGGAGTAGACGGCGTCTCCGATGCCATTCACGCGGTACAGGCCGGGGAAATGGTCTCTATCCTGCAGGATGCCAAAGGCCAGATGCAGGGCTCTATCGACGTGGCACTGCGTGCGGTGAAGGGCGAAAGCTACCAGCCGCAGTCCGATATCTGGAAACAGTACGCTAAAGACCTGAAATGGGATGGCGGAACGCAGAAACATTACTACATTCCATGGACCGTGGTGACCGCCGACAACGCACAGCAACTGCTGGACGCGCGTAAGTAATTTCCCCCTGCAATCTCCCCCGGCGAACTGCCCGGGGAGATTGCCGCCCCTTCCACATGCGATTGCTGAAACTGTTCCGGCGTTCGCACATCAACCCAGTGTTCGGCGGCCCGCAATGGCGTGGAGGCCATGAGAATGGCGCCAGGGTGCCAGCGTAAAGGAGAGTAAAAGCGAAGGGCAAACTGGCAGCCTCAGGTAAAATTACTATGCTTACAGGTAACATTGCCGGGTAAAATTGTGAATGATATTTATAGGGAGAATGTAGATGGGATTCTGGAGAATTGTTTTAACGATTATTCTGCCGCCGCTTGGCGTACTCCTGGGGAAAGGATTTGGTTGGGCATTTATTCTTAATATCGTGCTGACTTTATTGGGCTATATCCCCGGCCTGATTCACGCATTCTGGGTGCAAACCCGCGATTAACCTGCCGCCCCCTCACGGCGCACCGGCGCCGTGTTTAATTAAAGCCATTTCTTTCCAGCAGATTTTATCTACCGTCGACCACGCGGATGTGAATATCGCTATCGCATTCATCAAGTCATATAATTTTTAATTCCTCTGCCTCCTTTCCCGGTTATGCCATAAACACAAGCGGTACTCGCGCCGCCAAAACGCCATCTTATTCCTTTATATTTGACGGTATGCACAGACCTTATTATCGCCGCCATCCCGGTCATCCTGGCGGACGCGCAAAAAAACCGTAATCCCGAAGAGATTACGGTTGGTGTCCGTTGCCGCATCAGACCATCGCCGGTACGGGTATGGTTAATTCGCGGAAAGCGGGCGCGTGGCGATATCGGGCGAGTCCTCGCCTGCCCCGGCGGCATGATGCCGCTCCGCCAGCAGGCGGCAGATCTCCGCGTGCTTATCCTCGGTAAAGGTGAAGCGCGACATAAAGCCCAGGCGAATCAGCGAGCCGATGGCGGGCAGCAGGCAGATGCCGAAGAATAGCCCGTTCAGTACGGCGGCGCTCTGGCTTTGCGCCTGAGGCACGTAGCCGATGATGGTTAAAAAGACGCCGATTAACCCGCCGCCAACCGCCACCGACATCTTGCCGGTAAAGGTCTGGCCGGAGAAGGTGATCGCCGCGCAGCGCCGGTGGGTGTGGTATTCGGCGTACTCGATGGTATCGGCAATCATTGACGAGGTAAGGATGTTAGTCATCATGACAAAGATGGTGCTCAGACCCAGCAAAACAAACAGCAGCGCCGCATGCTGGTAGCCGGCAAACCACATGATCACCCGCACCACGATATCCAGCCCGCAGAGGATCATAAACAGCTGCCGCTTCTGCATTCTGCGGGTCAGCATCGGCGCTACCAGGCAGACCACCGCCGCGATAATGCCCATCAGACCGATAGCCATCTGCAGGCCGCCATCGCCCATGTTGTAGATAAAGAAGTAGATGTAAATGCCGTTGGCGACGTTATGGAAGACGCAGAAAAAGAACGACAGCAGAATGATAAACAGCGGCTTATTGTGCTTTAAGTTGCGAAAGGTATCGCGGATGGTGACCTTTTCCGGGCTCGGCGGCACGCGCTCTTTAATCTGCAGGAAGCCGTTCAGCATCAGCGGCAGGCCAATCAGCACCATTACCAGCGCGGCCATAAAGTAGCCTTTGTCATTACTGTACTGGGCAAAAAAGGCCGCCAGCCTGGGGAAGAAAATATTGGTGCAGGCAATCCCGGCATTCACCCCGAGCATCGCCGCCGTCACCGCGCGGGTACGCTGGCTGGAATCGTTGCTCATTACCGATGACATCGACCAGAAGGGGATATCTGAAATCGCGTACAGCGTTCCCCACAGGATATAGGTCACCCCGGCGTAGAGAATTTTGGTGGTCATATCCGCTTCGATTTTATAAAACGACAGCAGCGTGATGCCGGTGATCAGCAGCGGCGCAATGAGCAAAAAGTGGCGAAACTTACCGAAACGGCTGTTGATGGTGTCCATGATGCTGGCAAACAGCGGATCGTGGATCGCATCCCAGGCGCGGGCAATCAGGAAAATGGAGCTGGCGGCAAGGGCCGAGATGCCCAGCACATCGGTATAAAAATAGTTAATAAACGAACCCACTAAACCAAAACTAAAGCACTGGCCCAACCCGTAGCCAAAATAAGACCATAGCTCGCGAGAGGGTATTTTCATTGCATTTGCCATAGCGTTTACCTTATTGCCCGGCAGCAGAGTGCCGGGCTGCATTTGTTATTATTTTTAACCCGCGGGGTGCAAACCAATACGGCTCAGTTTACGCACCAGATCCATTTCCGCTTGCGAAAAGGGAATGCCGTTTTCTTCAAACACATCGTGGAACCACAGGCGGCAATAATCCGGCGAGCGGGTCATCACCACCGGCCACGGCAGCCAGGTCTGGGTTTTACCGCGCACCAGCCCCCATTGATAGGGGGCGACATTGGCGGCGTGCATCAGCGGGAGCTGCTCTTCGATCGTGCTGCCGACGTGACGAGCCAGCCACTCGGTGCAGAACAGCGGTCGGCCGAGCTGCTGCAGTTGATGGATGATGGCGACCATGCGCGCGGTGTTGGTATAGGCATGGAAGCTGACCACATCGGACAGCGCCAGCGCGGTCTGGTCCAGCGGATGCTGGTAGAACGCTTCGCCTTCGCTTTCCTCGGGCAGCCGCCAGGCGCAGACGGTGAGCGGCTGATCGGGGTCTTCATCTCGCGCCCACGCAAACGCCTTGCGCATCAGTTCATGGGCGTAGGTTTCGAGCTTTTCGTCGTACTGCACTTCCCGCGTGCCGCTGGCGAAGATCCCGCGGTTGCCGGGTTCGTTGTACAGATCCCACAGCAACACGCGGCGGTCGGTGCGAAATTCGCGAACAATATCGCGCACATAGCGCTCAATCTGCGGCCAGCAGTCGCGATCGCAGACCTTCGCGCGCCCCGGGCTGGCGGCGGCCTGGCTGTTATGTTTGCCCGGCACCGGCATCTTTTGCGGGCCGAGATAGGGTTCATCCCCGGAGAAGCCGCAGTCGTCCATCAGCGTCAGCATAGTGCGGATGCCGTGGCCGTCGGCGAGCGCCAGGAACTGGTGGATGCGGGCAATCAGCCCCTGCCGATCGTGCTCCCAGACGATAAACGGCAGATTGATACGCAGGGAGTTATACCCCGCCTGCGCCGCCCAGCCCAGTTCCCGGTCAATGGTTTCGGCATCAAAGGTTTCCTGCTGCCAGATATCGGTCCAGTTGACCGCCGTTGCCGGCAGATAGTTAAAGCCGCACAGCCAGCCCTGCCGCTGATACCACGTCTGCGCCTGCTCTTTGCTCCACTGCTGTTTCATCGCTACCTCTTTGCTGATATTGTTTAGCTAATAAATATTAGTTGGGGAATAAACGCGCAAATAGCACCGTGCGAAAAAGGGAGCCCGGTCACAAACCGGGCGGCTGATAGCAAAAGAAACGTGACCGATGACGCACTCCCCTGCCGGATCGCAGGCCGGGAAGGTATGATGCTGATTCAACAGGCGAGGGAGCAGGGAACATGAAGCGGAAAAACAAGGTCACGATGAACGATATTGCGCGCACCGCTGGCGTCTCTCAGGCCACGGTATCGCTGGTGTTGAACCAGTCGCGCAACATCAAACTCAGCGATGAAACCCGCGAGCGGGTGATGGCTATCGCCGCGGAACTGGGCTACGCCCGGCTGCCCGGTATTCACTCCCCGCGTAATCAGGAAGAGATCGCCCTGCTGGTGAGTTCCCTGCAAAGCTATGACCCGTTTATCGATGCGATAAGTCAGGCGCGGGAAGCCGCATGGCGCAATGAAGTGATGCTGACGGTGTACGATTTTGGCGACGATAGCGAACTGGCCCGCAACATTATTCGCCAGCTGGAGAAGCGCAACTGCGTGGGGATTATTCTCGCCTCGCCGGTGACCGCGGTCATCGATATGGCGCCGTTTCAGGACTGCACCGCCCTGCCGCTGGTGTTGCTCAACCAGACCGCCCCCGATTCGCCGCTGCTGCCGTCGTTCGTGCCGGATGATTTTGCCAACGCCTTTCAGGTGACCCGCCATTTGCTCAGCCAGGGCGCGCAGCGCATCGCGCATATCACCGGGGAATCCTGGATGGATGCCACCCGCCAGCGGCTGGCCGGCTATCACGCGGCGCTGGAGCAGGCGGGGCTCGAGCCAAAAGCGGAGTGGGTGCGCCAGACCAACTGGCAGTTTAATGAGTCCTACCAGGCCACCCTGGCGCTGCTGGATCTGGCGGAGCGGCCGGATGCCATCTTCTGCGCCAGCGACTGGCTGGCCATCGGCTGCTATCAGGCGCTGTCGGCCCGCGGCATCACCATGCCGGACAACATGCTGGTCGCCGGATATGACGATCAAAAGATCTCCGAGCAGTTGACCCCGCAGCTCACCAGTATCCAGCTGCCCTACGGCGAGCTGGGCCGCTTAGCGGTGGAGTACCTGTGTAACAACGAAGATGCCGCGACGCGGGTCAGCTTATCCGGCCGCTTAAAGGTCAGGCGCTCCAGCGAGCGCTGAGTCCGGGCCTATCGCGGCGGCAGCGGGTAATGGCGTAGCGGCTTAATGCGAAGAAATAAACGCTGACGGGATCGCCGGGGCGGGCATGGCGAACGTCCGCTTCATGCGCTCAACCTCGCGCAGCGGCGTCAGGCCAAACAGGCGTTTAAACTCGCGGCTGAACTGGGACACGCTCTCATAGCCGACGCGCACGCTCGCCGCCGACGCCGTAAGATTATTGCGCAGCATCAGCAGGCGGGCCTGATGCAGCCGGGTCGACTTCAGGTACTGCATCGGCGAGGTGTTGGTCACGGTTTTGAAATGGCTATGAAAAGTCGGGACGCTCATCCCGGCGGCTTTGGCTAACGCGGGCACATCCAGATTCGAATCATACTCGGCGTGCAATTTGCGCAAGGCTATCGCCACCTTGCCAAACTGTCCCTGCAGGGCGAGCGCGCTGCGCAGCGTCTGCCCTTGTTCCCCGGTAAGCACCCGGTAATAGAGCTCCCGCAGCATGGACAGCCCCAACATTTCCGCGTCCAGCGGCGAGGCCATAATCTGCAGGAAACGCAGCACCGAACCGCGCATCGCGTCATCCATCAGACTCGACATCATGCTGCGCGGGGGGCCAGTATTCGCAGCGCCGCGGCCGTCCAGCGCCAGCATCAGGTCGGCGGCCAGCTTGAAATCGAGGCGGATATAGATCGCCAGCATCGGCTCGGCGGCGCTGGCATCCGTTTCCATGGTAAACGGAACCGGTACCGAGACCATCAGATAATGCTGCGCATCATACAAATAGACATCCCCGCCGAGAAAACCGCGCTTTTTCCCCTGCACCACGATAACGATCCCGGGCTCGTATAGCACCGGCGTGCGCAGCAGCGGGCGATCGGAACGTAAAAAACGCACGTCGGGCAAAGCCGTGAGATTGTAGCCCTCATGCGGCGTCAGCCGATCGAGGAGGGTCACCATCTGACGGGTGATCGGTAAAGAGTGAGATGCCATATCGTTCGCGGCCGGCAGTGGAAAGTCATTGCAGTGTGGCACCCGGCAGCGGCGGCGTCCAGACGAGTCATAGGATCAGGCAAAGATCAGAGAGGATCGGGGCTACGCTTCGCACCCTCGCCGCCCTATTCTGCTTTCTCAGGTTAACGGAGGAGAAGTGGATGAACAGAGCAAAGTTATTTTTCATCACCGGCGTCAGCAGCGGCTTCGGGCGCGCGCTGGCACAAGAGGCGCTCCGGGCGGGGCACCGGGTGGTCGGGACCTTACGCCACGCGCAGGCCAAAGCGGCGTTCGAAGCCCTGGCGCCAGGACAGTGCTTCGGCAGAATTCTGGACGTCACGGATTTTGCCGCCATTCCCGCGGTTGTTGCCGACGTGGAGCAGAATATCGGCGCCGTGGATGTGCTGGTCAATAATGCCGGGTACGGTCACGAAGGGGTGATGGAAGAGTCGCCGATGAGTGAGATTCTGCAGCAGTTTAACGTCAACGTGTTTGGCGCCGTGGCGGTAATTAAAGCCTTTCTGCCCGCGTTCCGCGCGCGCCGCGCCGGCCATATTTTGAATATCACCTCAATGGGGGGATTCATCACCATGCCCGGCATCAGCTACTACTGCGGGAGTAAATTCGCCCTGCAGGGAATTTCGGAAACCCTAAGCAAAGAGCTGAAGCCGTTTAATATCGCGGTGACGGCGATCCAGCCCGGATCGTTTCGCACCGACTGGGCCGGGCGTTCGATGGTGCGCTCCCCGCGCAGCATCAGCGATTACGATCATAGCTTCGGGCCGATCCGGGAAACGCGAATGCAGCGCAGCGGCCACCAGCCAGGCGACCCGGTGAAAGCGGCCAGGGCCATTTTACAGCTCATCGAAAGCCCCAATCCCCCGGCGTCGCTGCTGCTGGGAAGCGATGCCGTAACCCTGGTGAAGCAAAAACTGCAGCAGATGAATGCGGATATCGACAGGTGGCGGGAGATTAGCCTTTCCACCGACGACTAAGATGATGGGGATTCTGTCCAGGGAGGGCAGAATCTCCGATAATGGCATCAATCAGACGCTTGCCGATGCCGAACCTGCGGAGACCGCCTCTTTTACCCGCGGTTAACCGTCCGCACATCCTGCCTGTCCTGTCTCCCGCCGACGGATGAACGCATCCGCTCGCCGCCTTGTGCAATATTACAATTCCGTTCAAATTTTGTTGATTTTTTGTTGTGAGCCATTCAGCAATTTCCGCTGCTGAAATTCTCCAGACTACGACAAGCCATCATGCTATGTCAGGAGAGACAAATGAGCAGCACCTCCGCCGACTTTCAGAATTTATACCAGGCCTTGAGCCACAGCGCGTCACGCCGCCCGGACGCCCTGGCGCTGGCGTTTGAAGATCGCCGCTATCGCTACCGCGATTTCCACCAGCGGGTACAGCAGACCATGGCGCAGCTTGACCGCGTCTGGTCGTTACGCAAAGGCGATCGTATTTTGCTGGCCTGGGGCAATCACCCTGCCTTTTGCGAGATGTTTTTCGCCGCGCTCGGTTTGGGTATCGAAGTCATCCCCTTCAGCACCAAGCTAAAACAGGCCGAAAGCGAAGAGCTGGTGGGCCATATCGCTCCCCAGGCGGTGTTATTCGACGCCAGCGTCCAGGACTGGCTGGGACAGACGGCGAACGCGCGTTGCGTTTCGCTCACCGACTGGCAGGCGCTGGCGCTGCCCGCAGCTCTGCCAGACCTGCCGGTACAGGTTGCCCGCGACGATACGGCGATAATGATGTTTACCTCCGGCACCACCGGCGAACCCAAAGGTGCCATCATCACCCACGGCAACCTGCTTTGCGCCATCGATGCCTATGCGCAAAAGCTTAATCTGACTGAGGCGGACAGCACTATTCTGGCGGTGCCGATTTATCACATCACCGGCCTGTCGGCGCTACTGGCCCTGTTTATCACGCTCGGCGCAACTATCTGGTTACAGCAACGTTTTAATGCGCCCGAGGTGCTCAATACCCTCCGCGAACAGCACATTACCTTTCTGCATGGCTCGCCGACGGTATTTATCCTGCTCTGTCAGGCGGCGCGCGCGCGCAATGCCCTCCAGCCGACGACCTGGCCATCGTTACGCGCCATCGCCTGCGGCGCCGGCCATCTGAATGAAGGGCTCATCAGCGAGTTAAAAACGCTGTTTCCGAATACCGCGATTCACCCGATCTATGGACTGACCGAAACCACCTCGCCCGCCACGATTTTCCCGGTCGACGTCTGGGACAACGAGAAGCGCGGCAGTTCGGGACAGGCAATACCCGGTCTTACCATCCGGATCCTCGACGACCGCCAGCAGCCTCTCCCCAACAGGCAGATCGGCCATATCTGGCTGAAAGGGGATGTGGTGATCCGCGAATACTGGCAGCGCAGCGAACGGCGGCCCAGCTGCGATGCGCAAGGCTGGTTCTGCACCGGCGATCTCGGCTATCTCGATGACGAAGGCTGGTTGTATATCAAGGATCGCAGTAAGGACATGATCAATCGCGGCGGCGAGAAGATTTACTCCCTTGAGCTGGAGAACATTATTTCGACTCATCAGGGCGTGCGTGAAGTCGCGGTGATCCCCGCGCCCAGCCCGGTATATGGCGAAGAGCCCGTGGCATTCATCGTCCCGGACGCGCAATACCACCTCACCAGCGAAGAAATCCTTGCCTGGCTGAAGGTGAAAGTCGCCCGCTTTAAGCTCCCGGCCCGCATCATCTTCACCCGCACCCTGCCGCGTACCCATAACGGCAAGGTCAGCAAAAGGCAGCTTAAAACGCGCCTCGCGGAGTCCATCACGACCCTGTCAACGGAGGAGAAAAAGTGAGCAGCAGATTTATCAGCGCCCGGGAAGCGGCGCAACTTATCCGCAGCGGCGACACGATTTGCACCGTCGGCATGACGCTGATCGGCGCGGCGGAATCCATTCTGAAAGCCATCGAAGCGCGCTTTCAGGCAACAGATGAGCCGCGCGACCTGACCCTGATGCACGCCGCAGGGCAGAGCGATCGCCAGCGCGGCAACCAGCACTTCGCCCATCCGGGTATGGTCACCCGAATTATCGGCTCGCACTGGGGGCTGGCGCCGCGCTGGATGGCGATGATCAATAACAACGAAGTGGAAGCGTGGTGTCTGCCGCAGGGGCAAATGGTCCACCTTTACGCCGCAATGGCAGCCGGCCTGCCGGGGCGGCTTTCGCCCGTCGGCCTGGGCACCTTTGTCGATCCGCGTATTGAGGGTGGACGCATGAACGCCCGTACCCGCGAACAGCCAGATCTGATTGAACATGTCGAGTTTCGCGGCGAAGAGTATCTGTTTTATCCGGCAATCCCGCTGGATGTGGTGATTGTGCGCGGCACCCATGCCGATGAGGAGGGCAACCTCACTACCGATGAAGAGGCAATGCAGCTGGAAGTGCTGCATGCGGTACTGGCCGCCAAACGCTACGGCGCGAAGGTGCTGGCGCAGGTGAAATACCGCGTGGCGAAAGGCTCGCTGCACCCGAAAAGCGTCACCGTCCCCGGCACGCTGATTGACGCCATTGTCGTCTGCGATGAACCGGAGACGGACCATCGTCAGACCTCCGGCTGGGCCTTTGATCCGGCATTCTGCGGCGATATCCGCCTGCCCGCGGCGCAAAGCGCGCCGCTGCCGCTGGATCTACGCAAACTGATCGGCCGCATCGCCTGTCGCTATCTGACGCCCGGCTGCGTTATCAACCTGGGGACGGGCATCCCTAACGATGTGATTGGCGCCATTGTCCACGAAGAACAGCTCGGTGATGCGGTCACTATCACGGTGGAGTCGGGTATCTATGGCGGGCAGCAGGCCGGCGGCACCGACTTCGGCATTGGCCGCAACCTGAGCGCGATGATAAGCCACCAGGATCAGATGCTCTATTACAACGGCGCGGGAGTGGATATCACCTTTATGGGCGCGGGCGAAATGGACCCGCACGGCCATGTTAATGCCACACGCCTCGGCGCCTCCTGCCCAGGCGCCGGCGGTTTTATCGACATCACCCAGAACGCGCGCCATGTGGTGTTCTGTTCTTCCTTTACCGCCAAAGGGCTGGAGATCGCCTGTGAACAGGGGGCGCTGCGCATTCTGCGTGAAGGAGAGGTACGCAAGTTTGTCTCGCAGGTTAACCAAATCTCTTACAACGGCGAGCTGGCCCGCGCCAAAGGGCAAACCATGCATTACGTCACCGAACGCGCGGTGTTCGAGCTGCGTCCGGAAGGGCCGGTGCTGACGGAGATCGCCCCCGGCGTCGATCTGCAACGCGACATCCTTGCACAGATGGATTTTCGCCCGTTAATTGCCCCGGAACTGACCGTGATGGACAGCGCGCTGTTTCAGCCCGCCCCCTGCGGACTGGCGGAGCGTCTGTTCCACTATTCATCATCAAACTCGTAAGGAACCGTTTATGAAACTAGCCAGTAAAACCGCCATTGTCACCGGCGCCGCACGCGGCATCGGCTTTGGCATCGCCCAAATACTCGCCCGCGAAGGCGCGCGGGTGGTTATCGCCGATCGCGACGCCCACGGCGAAGCGGCGGCGGCGGCCCTGCTTGACGCGGGTGCGGAGGCGTTATTCATCAGTTGCAACATCAGTGATAAAGCGCAGGTCGAAACGCTGTTCGCCGGGGCGGAAGAGGCATTCGGTCCGGTGGAGATACTGGTGAATAACGCCGGGATCAATCGCGACGCCATGCTGCACAAACTGACGGAAGCGGACTGGGATACGGTTATCGACGTCAACCTGAAAGGCACGTTCTTCTGTATGCAGCAGGCCGCCATCCGCATGCGCGAGCGCGGCGCGGGCCGCATCATCAACATCGCCTCCGCCAGCTGGCTGGGCAACATTGGGCAAACCAATTATGCCGCCTCGAAAGCAGGCGTGGTGGGGATGACCAAAACCGCCTGCCGCGAACTGGCGAAAAAAGGCGTGACGGTGAACGCCATCTGTCCCGGATTCATCGATACCGATATGACGCGCGGCGTGCCGGAAAACGTCTGGCAAATCATGATCAACAAAATTCCGGCGGGCTACGCCGGGGATGCGAAGGACGTCGGCGAATGCGTGGCGTTTCTGGCATCCGAGGGCGCGCGTTACATCAACGGCGAAGTTATCAACGTCGGCGGCGGCATGGTGCTATAAGGAGAAAAACCATGGTACAAGCTAATGATATCGTGATCGTCAGCGGTGTACGCACCGCGATTGGAACCTTCAACGGCAGCCTGAAACATAGCCACCAGCACGATCTGGGCGCGGCGACGATCCGCGAAGCGGTGCGGCGCGCCGGAATTGCGCCGCAGGAAGTGGACGAGGTGATCGTCGGCAACGTCGGGCAGATCGCCGAAAGCGGCTTTATCGCCCGCGTCTGCCAGCTGCGCGCCGGGATACCGCAGGAAAGCACCGCCTATTCGGTCAACCGCCAGTGCGGCTCCGGACTGCAGGCGCTGGCGGACGGCATGATGGAGCTGCAAAGCGGCCAGGCGGAGGTGGTCGTCGCCTGCGGCACCGAAAACATGACGCAGCTACCCTACTACCTGCGCAAAGCCCGCGACGGCTACCGTATGGGCAACGGCGAACTGGAAGACGGGCTGATCTCCATCCTCACCTGGCCGGAAGGGCCGTATCACAACGGTATGACCGCCGAAAATGTGGCGGAGCGTTTCGGCATCACCCGCGAAGCGATGGACGATTTCGCCTGGGAAAGTCAGCAAAAGGCGCTGAAAGCGATCGAACTGGGGCGCTTTCGCGACCAGATTCTGCCGCTGGAAGTGCCGGACGGCAAAAAAGCGACCCGCTGGTTCGATACCGACGAGCATCCGCGCGCTACCCCGCGTGAAAAACTCGCCGCGCTGCGCCCGGCCTTCAAAAAGGATGGCGTGATCACCGCCGCGAACGCTTCCGGGATTAACGACGGCGCGGCGGCGCTGGTGATGATGACGCGCCAGCAGGCGGAACAACGCGGTTTAACGCCGCGGATGCGCATTCGCGGCTGGGCGGTGGCAGGCTGCGGCGCGGAGATCATGGGCTTCGGCCCGGCGCCCGCCACGCGCCGCCTGATGGACCGACTCAATCTGGACGTACAGTCCATCGATCTGCTGGAACTCAATGAAGCCTTCGCCGCGCAGGCGCTGGCGGTGATCAACGATCTGCGTCTCGATCCCGCGCGCGTTAACGTCAACGGCGGCGCGATTGCGCTCGGCCATCCGGTCGGCGCCAGCGGCGCGATCCTGCCGGTGAAACTGATGTACGAAATGGAGCGTAGCGGCGCGCGCACCGGCCTGGTGACCATGTGTATCGGCGGCGGACAAGGAATTTCTATGCTGTTTGAGCGCGAAGGCGCGTAGAAAAACGGCCCGAAGTGGGGCTTCGGGCCGGGCGTCGTTCGGGTCAGCGCCCGGCGACAACCTGAGAGCTGACATGCGGGATCGGCACGATCCCGGCAAGGCTTCTGACCACGATTACGGGGAAATAATAACCATGTCCGCAATAAATGAAAAGGCGATGAGCGATACGCAGCTACAGCGAACGCATAAAAAGATCTATCGTCACTTGATGCCGCTGCTGATCGTCGCGTACATCATTAGCTTTATTGACCGCACCAATATCGGCATGGCGAAAGCCAGCATGTCGGTGGATATCGGCCTCTCCGCCACCGCCTTCGGGCTGGGGGCGGGGCTGTTTTTCCTCTCCTACTCGCTGCTGGAGATCCCCAGCAACCTGTTTCTGACGAAGATCGGCGCCCGGCGCTGGATCGCCCGCATCATGATTACCTGGGGGGTCATCTCCTGTGCGATGGCCTTCGTTACCGGACCGACGTCCTTTTATATCCTGCGCCTGCTGCTGGGGGCCGCGGAGGCGGGACTGTATCCCGGCATTATCTACTATCTGACGTTGTGGTTCGGTCGTGAAGAACGTACTAAAGCCACCGGTCTGTTCCTGCTCGGCGTCTGTTTCGCCAATATCATCGGCGCGCCGTTGGGTGGGGTTTTATTGAGTCTCGATGGCATGGCGGGCTGGCACGGCTGGCAGTGGATGTTCTTTATTGAAGGTCTGCCGGCGATCTTCCTCGCGTTTATCGTGTGGCGCAAACTGCCGGATAAGCCCGCAGACGCGACGTGGCTGAACCGTGACGATATACGGGCGATCGCCGCCGACCTCGCCCGCGAAGCGCAGGAAAGCAGCCACGTTCCGAGCCGTTTCTCCCTGAAAACCGCCCTCACCACCCGCGTGTTTCTGCTGCTGGTGCTGATCTACTTCACCCATCAGTTCTCGGTCTACGGACTGAGCTACTTCCTGCCGGGGATCATCGGCAGCTGGGGACAGCTTACACCGCTGCACATCGGTTTTCTGACCGCGATCCCGTGGATTGCCGCCGCCTGCGGCGGGGTGCTGCTGCCGCGTTTCGCCCGCACGGAACGGCGTTCGCGCCGCATGTTGATGGCGGGTTATCTGGTGATGGCGATCGGTATGGCTATCGGCGCCAGCGGCGGCCATGGCGTCGCGCTGGCTGGCTTCTCGCTGGCCGCTTTTATGTTCTTCGCCATGCAATCCATCATCTTCAACTGGCTGCCGTCGATCATGAGCGGCCATATGCTGGCGGGCTGTTTCGGCCTGCTCAACTGTCTTGGCCTGTGCGGTGGCTTTCTCGGGCCTTTCATCCTTGGCGCTTTTGAAGATCGTACCGGTTCCGCCACTTCCGGGCTGTGGTTCGCCGTGGCGTTATTGATCCTCGGTGCGCTGGTGGCGCTCTTCATCCAAAGCCAATCGTCACATACCACCGCAGCGGCAAGACCCGCCGGCGGAGAAAAAATTTAACCAGGAGACAATCATGCGCATTGAAGTGTTGCTGGATTTAAAAACCCGGCTCGGCGAAAGCCCGGTCTGGGATGTAGAACAACAGCGGCTCTGGTGGGTGGACAGTCAGGACGGGCGGCTGTTCGCCTGCAACGCGCAGGGCGGCGCGATTCAGAGCTGGGACGTGCGGCAGAAAATCGGCTCCTTCGCCCTGCGCCAGAACGGCGAAGGCGCGGTGGTGGCGCTCCAGCACGGCGTGCATCTGCTCGATTTCGCCAGCGGCGAGCTTGAACTGCTGCATCACCCGGAGGCGGACAGACCCTTTAACCGCCTGAACGACGGCAAGGTGGACCGCCAGGGGCGCTTTCTCTTCGGGTCGATGGATATGCGCGAAGAGGAGCCGAGCGGCGCGCTGTACCGCCTCGATCCGGACCTGTCGCTGCACGTGCTCAAGCAGAACATCATCGTCTCCAACGCGCCCTGCTGGAGCCCGTCGGGCGAAACCTTTTACTTCGCCGACACCTGGACCGGTGAAATCCGCGCCTGGAACTACGACACCACCAGCGGCAATCTCTCCGGCGAACGGGTGTTCTGCGAGGTGGATCGCAGCGAAGGCGGCGCGGCGGACGGCGCAACCGTAGATAGCGAAGGCTGCCTGTGGAATGCGCTGGTCTACGCGGGCAAGCTGGTGCGCTACACGCCGGAGGGGAAAGTCGACCGCATTATCGAGATGCCGGTGAAAAAAGTCACCAGCGTGATGTTCGGCGGCGAAAACCTTGACGTGCTGTATGTCACCTCGATGGCGCAACCGCCGTTACCGCGTTTTCCTGAAGACAATCAGCTACGCGGCAGCCTGTTCGCCATTTACGGGCTGGGCATAACCGGCGTAGCGGAACGGCGCTTCGCCGGTTAAATCACTATCCGGTTCGCCGTCAAAACAATAATACCCGGTGAACTTACTCTGACCCTGACAACAAGCGGCGCGCATCACGCTGTCGCGGCGCCGTGGAGCAAACACTATGACAACGATTAATCAAACGCCTGCCAGAGAAAAAGGCGTCAAAAAGCAGTTAATCCATCGCTTCTCCTGGGTTTCATTGCTGGTGTGCTGGCTGATCTGGGTGCTTAACGCCTACGATCGCGAAATGATTCTGCGTCTGGGACCGGTTATCTCAAAGGAGTTCTCTCTCTCCCCGGAACAGTGGGGTAACCTGGTGGCGCTGATCATGGTCGCCCTTGCGGTCCTGGATATCCCCGGCTCTATCTGGAGCGACCGCTATGGTTCCGGCTGGAAACGCGCGCGTTTTCAGGTGCCGCTGGTGCTGGGTTACACCGCCCTCTCCTTCATTTCCGGGATTAAGGCCATCAGCCACGGGCTGACCACTTTCGTGCTGCTGCGCGTCGGGGTGAACCTGGGCGCAGGCTGGGGCGAGCCGGTAGGCGTAAGCAATACCGCCGAATGGTGGCCGAAAGAGAAACGCGGCTTCGCGCTGGGAGTACACCATACCGGCTACCCGATCGGCGCGCTGCTGAGCGGCGTGGTAGCCAGCCTGGTGCTGACCACCTTCGGCGAAGGTAGCTGGCGCTACTGCTTCCTGCTGGCGATGATTGTCGCCATACCGCTGATGATCTTCTGGGCGAAGTATTCCACCGCCGATCGTATCAACACGCTTTATCAGCACATCGATCAACAGGGGATGACGCGCCCGGCCGCCCAGGAAAGCAGTCATGTTGAAAAAGGCGAAGGGATGCGCACCTTCCTGCGCACTTTGCGCAACCGCAATATCTCGCTCACGGCGGGCAACACGCTGCTGACGCAGATTGTCTACATGGGGATTAACGTCGTACTGCCGCCGTATCTTTATCATGTCTCCGGCCTGTCGCTGGCCTCCGCCGCCGGGTTGAGTATCGTCTTTACCCTCACCGGGACGCTGGGACAGGTGATCTGGCCGTGGCTGTCGGACAGTCTGGGTCGCAAACGCACCCTGATCATCTGCGGGCTGTGGATGAGCATCGGCATCGCGCTGTTCTACTTCGCCACCAATATGCCGCGTCTGATCGCCATCCAGCTCTTTTTCGGCCTGGTCGCCAACGCCGTGTGGCCGATTTACTACGCCATGGCGTCGGATTCCGCCGATGAACGCGCCACCTCCACCGCCAACGGCATTATCACCACCGCGATGTTTATCGGTGGCGGGGTTTCCCCCCTGTTGATGGGGTGGCTGATCCAACTGGGCGGCGGCTGGTCGAACCCGGCGGGCTACATTTACGCCTTCTTCACCATGGCGGGATGCGCGCTGCTGGGCATGCTGCTGCAACTCATGACTACCGATAAAACGCCGCGCCACGCGCAGTAAACCAGGAGAACCCATGAAAATTGTCATCGCGCTGGATTCGTTCAAAGGCAGCTGTAGCGCGCAGGCGGCCTGCGCCGCGGTAGCCCGCGGACTACGCCGGGTCGGCGAGCCGCTGACGCTGGTGGAGATGCCGGTGTCGGACGGCGGCGAAGGGTTGCTGACGACGCTGGCGGAAAGCCCGCAGCTCAGCGCAGCCGCCTGGCGGCGACACCTGTGCCGCGATCCTTACGGCCAGCCCGTCGAGGCGGCGTTTCTGATGCTGCCCGACGGCCAGGCGATTATTGAGATGGCGCAAAGCTGCGGACTGGAATTGACCCCGCCGACCCGCCGGGATGTGCGCCGCGCCAGCAGCTACGGGCTGGGCGAGCAGGTGAAAGCGGCGCTGGACGCGGGCTGCCGGCGGCTGATTATCGGGCTGGGCGGCAGCGCCACCAACGACGGCGGCATCGGTTTCGCGCAGGCGCTCGGCGCGCGCTTCTGGCGCGAGGACGGTTCGCTGTTGCCGGCGCCCGCCGCGGGCCAGGATCTGGCGCGCATCCAGCGCATCGATTTGAGCGAACTGGATCCGCGCCTGCTGCACACCGACGTGCAGGCTTCCTGCGACGTCACCAACCCGCTGCTGGGCGAACAGGGCGCCACCTGGATCTACGGCGCGCAAAAAGGGGCGGACGACGCGGCGCTCAGCGAGCTGGAAACGGGTATGACCCACTATAACCGGCAGCTGACGCAGACGCTGGGCTACGATGTCGGCGCCTTAGCCGGCGCCGGGGCGGCGGGCGGAATGGGGGCCGCGCTGATGGCCTATTCCGGCGCCACGCTGCGTCCCGGGATCGCGCTGGTTCTGGAACTGCTCAACGCCGACCGCCATCTCAGCGATGCTGCGCTGGCCATCGTCGGCGAAGGCTGGCTCGATCGCCAGAGCGCGTTCGGCAAAGCGCCGGTGGGCGTGGCGCATGCCGCCGCGCGCTACGGCGTACCGGTGATAGCCCTGTGCGGCGGGCGCGATGACAATAGCCGACAGCTTTACCAACATCATATTGACGCCATGTGGTCGATCTGCCCGCGGCCTATGCCGCTGGCGGAGTCAATGCACGCGTGTGAAAAGCTGCTCGCCGACGCGGCGGAAAATGCGCTACGGACCTTTTTGTGCGGGCAACGGCGGGATGAACACAAGCGGACAACAGCATGATTATTACAACAGCGCTGGCTAATGAGATTGTCGCCCGGGCAATGGCGATAATCCATCACAACGTGAACGTGATCGATCATCACGGACAGATTATTGCCTCCGGAGAACGTCATCGTATTGGTGAACAGCACGAGATCGCGCGCGAGGTGATCCGTACCGGAAAACGCATTTGCATCCATAATCCCGCCGAAGCGGCGCGCTTTCAGAATGTCCATCCCGGCATTAACCATCCGATTATTTTTGCCGATCGCGTGGTGATGGTGGTGGGGATCAGCGGCGATCCTTCGGCGATTAGCCGCTATGCCGAACTGGCGGTGCTGACCGCCGAACTGCTGGTGCGCCAGGCGATGGAGATGCGTGAAACCAACTGGCGGCAGCGCCTGCGCGACACGCTGTTCTGCCAGTATCTTGAACAGGGCGCCAGCAACCCAGGCCAGGAAGCCCTGCGCCGCCTGGCGGAACTGGGCTTCACCTTCGACACGCCGCTGGTACCGGTGGTGGTCACCATCCAGGTGGAACAGCGCCATCTGAGCGAGATCCTGAGCACGCTGCTGCGCGAGTTCTCGCAGCTGACCGGGGTAAAGGAGGTGATCCTGCTGGGCAGTAACGAAATCCTGATCCTCGATGCGCTGAACGAGCCGCAGGAAACCCTGCTGAAGGGGATTGAGTTTATCCTCAGCACCCAGATCAGCCATTACCACATCGGCGTTGGCGTACAGGCGGACAGCGCGCCCGACATCCGCGAGGCGATCCAGTTCGCCCGCTCGGTGATTGAAGTGGGAAGCAAAGTGCAGCCGCAGCGCCAGATCTACTATTTCCGCGAAATGGCGCTGCTGTGCCTGTTCCGGGTGCTGGAAGACAGCTACATGGTTAACTTCTTCAATAACAACGTGCGGCAACTGCTGGAGCATGATTCTGGCGAAGTACTGCTGGATACGCTGGCCTGTTTTATCGCCAATAACGCCGAACCGGGCAAGACCTCGCTGCAATTGGGGATCCACCGCAACACCCTCTCCTACCGCCTGCAGCAGATTAAAAAGCATATCCAGCTGGATCCGATGATGTTTACCGACCTGGTGCAGCTTTCGGTGTCGGTACATTGCTACAGACGACAGAACCCGCGTCAGAGCGAGTGGATTGATACCTTGAGTTGAGGCCACGGCGGGAGAGGCGATCGGAATGACTCAGAAGCCTGCACTGTGCTGGGTAATCTGCCTCCTGTTGGTGCAACGCTTCGGCGCCGTTTTTTATAAGCCGCTGATTTAATGAACCTTTAAAAATGGCATGAATTTTTCATGCTGGGTATATGCAAGCCGGGGCAACCCTTAAGCCTTGAACCCATAAAATATCGCCAGGTAATGAAGCCTGATTGTCCTGCTAAGGACGATCGGGCTTTTTTTATTGATACGGAGAGCAAACGTACGTGCAAACGATTGATATCGGCATTCTGCTGTCAACAGAAGGGACCTATAGCCACATGGCGAACAGCGCGCTGGCCGGCGCGCGCCATGCGCTGGCGGAAATCAACGCCGACCCCGACTATCCGTTTCAGTTGCAGGCCCGGCATATTAATCCCGCCGGCGATCTGGCGGCCTACAGCGAAGCGGTAAGTACCTTTATCAATCAAGGCATTCGTCATATTTTCGGCACCATTACCTCCGCCAGCCGGAAGGAGATCATCCCGGACCTGGAGCAGCATAACCTGCTGCTGTGGTACGGCTGCCCTTACGAAGGATTCGAAAGCTGCGAACAGGTGGTGTACCTCGGCGGCTGCCCGAACCAGACCCTGCTGCCGCTGCTGCGGCTGGCGCTGGATACCTTCGGAACCCGCGCCTGGCTGACCGGCTCCAACTACGTCTGGGGCTGGGAGAGCAACCGCATCGCCCGCGGGGTGGTGGAAGCCTCCGGCGGCACGGTGGTGGGTGAAAAATATCTGCACCTGAGAAACAGCAGCGTAACGGAACTGGTGGAGGCGATTCTCAGCGCAAAGGTCGATTTTGTGCTCAACAATCTGGTAGGCGAAACCTCTTACGCGTTTCTGCGCGCGCTGGACGCCGCCTGTGTTCGCGAGCGGCGGACGTTAGCGGTGCTCAGCTGTAACTTTACCGAAGCGGAAGTCGCCGAGGTCGCGCCGCTGCGGGCGGTGCGCCTGCTCTCCTGCGGTCCGTTTTTTGAGAGCGTCGATCCCGACTTTTGCACGCGGCAGCGCCTCCAGCACGGCGCGCAGCGCATCTCCCACTACTACATTGGCGCCTGGCGGGCGGTAAGGCTGTTTGCCGACAGCCTGCGTCAGGCCGGAGACAGCCAGCCGGAAGCGGTGCTGGCGGCGCTGCATCGTCAGTATGACGCGCGTTCGCCGGGCGCCCGTTCGGTGCTGGCGCTAAACAACCACGCCTGCCTGCCCTGCCATATCGCCGAGCTGCAACAAACCCGCTTTCAACTGCTGCATAGCGAACCACAGCCGGTAATGCCCGATCCCTATCTCTCTGCCACCGACCTGCGCCAGGGCCGGACGGTGGCAGCCAGACCTGCCCTGAGGATTGTGAAATGAAAACGCTACTGTCTCCGGATTTTGATGCTCAGCCGCTCCTGCTGGTGGATTGCGAAGCCAGGAGCCGCGAAGCGCTGGAAAAAAACCTGACGCGAATGGGCATTCGCTGGCATCACCTGGCGGCGGATGAAGCCGTGCCGCCGCTCACCCCCTGCGCGGTGTTAGTGGAGCTGGAAGCGTTCGCCAGTCCGCTGACCCTGCAACAGGTCAATCTGGCGGGGATACCGGTGATCGCGCTGACTTCGCATGAGGGGCTTTCCCAGGTGCAGCGCGCGCTGGAGCTGGGAGCCACCGCGATCCTCGCCAAACCCATTACCCAGCGGGCCATCTATACCACCCTGATGATGGCGGTGGGATTACGCCAGCAACTGCACGACAGCCAACAGCAGCAGGCGCTGCTGCGCCAGCGTCTGGCGGCGATGCCGCAAATGACCCAGGCGCTGGCAGCCCTGATGCTGGCGGAAAACCTTGATGAACAACAGGCCTGGGCGCGTCTGCGCACGGAATCGATGCGCACTAACCAGCCGATGGCGCAGGTGGCGCAGCAGTGGTTGCTGCGAATGGCGTCCGGCGAGCGGGGGGCGCGATGAATCGAGTCGGATATTTTCTGCGGCGGCCCGCGCTGCTGCTCTCGCTGCTGTTTATTCTGCTGGTGGTGCTGAGCGCGCTGTTCGCCCCCTGGCTCACCCCCTTCGATCCCGATGAACAGTTTGTCGAAGGGCTGAGCCTGGAAGGCGCGCCGCTTTCGCCCAACGCCACCTACTGGCTGGGAACCGATCTGCTGGGGCGCGACCTGTTCTCACGGCTGATTTACGGCGCGCGCACCTCGTTGCTGATCGGCGTGGTCGCCAACGGTATTGCGGTATTAACCGGCGTCCTGGTGGGGCTGAGCGCCGGTTATTTACAGGGGCGTATCGGAGGGCTGCTGATGCGCTTTACCGATTTGATGATGGCGTTTCCGGCGCTGCTGCTGGCGATTGCCCTGGCGGCGATTTTCCAGCCCAGCGTCTGGATCGTGGCGCTGGTGATCGCCATGGTGAACTGGGTGCAAATCGCCCGGGTTATCTATGCCGAAACCAGCGCGCTCAGCGCCCGCGACTTTATCGCCGTGGAACGCACCCTGGGAGCCGGGACCTTACGCATTCTCGGCGTACATTTAATTCCGCATCTGGTGCCGACGGTGCTGGTCTGGGCCACGCTGGGCATCTCCACCACGGTCTTGCTGGAAGCCACCCTCTCGTTCCTCGGCGTGGGGGTACAGCCGCCGACGCCGAGCTGGGGCAACATTATCTTTGAAAGCCAGACTTATTTTACCTCGGCCCCCTGGCTGGTGTTCTTTCCCGGCGCGGCGATCGTGCTGCTGTCGCTCTCTTTCAATATCGCCGGCGACGCCCTGCGCGACGCCCTCGATCCCGGTTTAAAACGGAGAAGCTGATGCTGTTTCTGGGGAAACGTCTGTTACATGCGCTGCTGATCCTGCTCGGCGTCACGCTGATCTGCTATCTGCTGCTGTTTATGCTGCCCGCCGACCCGGCACGCCAGATCGCCGGGCGCAGCGCCACGCCGGAAGTGGTCGAAAACATCCGCCATCAGCTGGGGCTGGATCTGCCGTTTTATCAGCAATATTGGCGCTATCTGCAGGGGCTGCTGCACGGCGATCTGGGGCGCTCGTTTATTCAGCGCAGCGAAGTGAGCGAACTGGTTTCCGCCCGCATCGGGCCGTCGCTGCAGCTGATGGCGGCGGGCATTCTCTGCGAGCTGGTGCTGGGGATCGCTCTCGGCACCCTGGCGGCGCTGAAACGCGGCGGGCTGGTGGTGGTCGAGTCGGTCTTTGGCTGGCCGGGCATCGGTCAGTTGGCCTGGCAGGCGATTCAACAGGTGGATATTCCGGTGATTGTCGGGGTAACCACCGTGTCAGCGGTTGCCATTGTTGGCGGCAACCTTATTGCGAATCTGGTGCTGCCGTGGGTCGATCCGCGCATTGATGTCAAAAAGTAGCAGGGGAAAATAATGAAAAAAGCATTACTGACGATGGCGGTGGCCGCGGCCTGTTTCTCTTATGCCGCGCAGGCTGACGAAAAAACCGGCGGCGATATCGTGGTGACCTACCAGAACGACGTGGCGACCCTGGACCCGGCCATTGGCTATGACTGGCAAAACTGGTCGATGATCAAAAGCCTGTTCGACGGCCTGATGGACTACCGCCCCGGCACCACCGAACTGGTGAACGATCTGGCGGAAAGCTACGCCATTT
>NZ_JBJDNH010000044.1:0-48053 GCF_044900465.1 Klebsiella sp. NPDC088457
ATTCGGCAATACGGTCGAGACAATGAAACAACACGAATCAGCAGATAATTCTCAGGGGCAGCTCTATATTGTGCCCACTCCGATAGGAAATCTGTCTGATATCACGCAGCGCGCCCTGGAAGTGTTGCAAGCCGTTGATTTGATTGCTGCGGAAGATACCCGCCATACCGGCTTGCTGCTCCAGCATTTTGCGATTAACGCCCGTTTATTTGCGCTGCATGACCATAATGAACAGCAAAAAGCCGAAACACTTCTGGCGAAATTAAAAGAGGGGCAAAGCATCGCTCTGGTCTCTGACGCCGGTACCCCGCTTATCAACGATCCGGGCTATCACCTGGTGCGGGCCTGTCGTGAGGCGAATATTCGCGTGGTGCCGCTGCCAGGGCCTTGCGCGGCAATTGCGGCACTGAGCGCGGCGGGGTTGCCTTCCGATCGTTTTTGCTATGAAGGGTTCCTGCCGGCAAAAGCGAAAGGACGCCGCGATACGCTGAAGGCGCTGGAAGAAGAGCCGAGGACGCTGATTTTTTACGAATCAACCCACCGTCTGCTGGAAAGCCTGGAAGACATCAGTACGGTGCTGGGTGCATCCCGCTACGTGGTGCTGGCGCGCGAGCTGACCAAAACCTGGGAATCTATTCACGGCGCACCGATAGGCGAACTGCTGGCGTGGGTGAAAGAGGACGAGAACCGGCGTAAAGGAGAGATGGTGCTGATTGTCGAGGGATTTAAAGCCCAGGAGGAAGCCCTTCCCGCAGACGCGTTACGCACGCTGGCTTTACTGCAGGCGGAGCTGCCGCTGAAAAAAGCCGCCGCGTTGGCCGCAGAAATTCACGGGGTGAAGAAAAATGCCCTGTACAAGTACGCGCTCGAGCAGCAGGGATAAGCGAGTGGCCCGGTGAAACCGGGCCGTGTCACTTATTTCATCGGCGTTGCTTCAAAGACCAGCGTTTGTAGCGGCTGCAGCGTAATCACTACGGCGTCTTTGTAATTCTCCGGTACCGTTGAGTTACGGCCATAGACGGCTTTCATCGCGAAATGGGTCGCTTCCCCCTGAGGGATTTCGAAGTCCTTCGTCAGATTCAGATAGTAGCTTTGTGGCTTATCAGAAGGGTTACGTAGGCCCAGGATAGCCTTGTCTTTGTTCCAGGATGCCCAGCCATATACCTCAAGCGCCGTAGGGTCACCGCCGACCCAGTGGGTATCCACCAGCACATGCGCATTTTCTCGTGACCATTTTGCCGCCTGTGCCAGGACGTCCCATTTGGCGTTGTTCAACATCGATGGCGTGATGTAGAGCTCCTGTAGCTGGGTTCCGGTGGCGAAATAGCTCCATACCTGATCGGCAAAATCACCGTCCGTCTGCACTTTTTCCAGACCGTAATAGGCATTCTCTGCACTAACAATCCCGTGATACATCAATGAATTAAGTGGGAATAGCGGACCCTTTCTTACAATTGAACGGTAGGTTTCCGCATCGCGGTAGGTCATCCACTGCTGTACCGGCGTGCCGGGGCCATACAGGTTGATATCATCGCCCTGGCGCCAGATAGAATCGGCATAGAACAGCCACGACGGGCTGGCATCGGTGCCGGTCGTCAGGTTGATAAACAGATTCGGATTGGCGCTGCGCATGTTGTGCAGCAGGGCGATGGAAGCATCAAAATCGGAGGCGAACCGGCTGCCTTTGATATGCGAGTTGGCGTTACCCATCCCGTCCAGTTTGAAGGAGGTGATGTGCTCATTCTTAATCAGCTTCGCGATTTGTTCATTGAAGTTTTTGAAATAATTTGGCCCGGAGAGGGCGAATTTTCCGTCGACCGTTTCGAAGCCATACTCTTTGGCATGTGAAACGCGGATATCGCGCGGTTTATTGTAACCACCCCATGGCGAGAGCCATAAACCAACCGAGCTATGCAGGCTATCTGCCTTCTCTTTGACCTTACCGAAACCGTGGCTGAACGCCGGACCAAATAGCCACCTTCCGGTACGGTCGTCCCAGCCGTCATCCAGCAGGAAGGCATCAAGAGGCACGCCGCGGCCGGTAATAAACGCTTTATTCCATTCATCCATGCGTCCCAGCACGTCCTGCTCGGTGTAGGTGGTAAAGAAGCCGATATCCATCCAGCTGTTGTAATGCAGGTACGGTTTGTACGGGCGTGGACGCACGGCATCGATAAACTGGTTTACGCTGCGGCGTAGCTGGCTGGTTTCCGCCACGGTTCCGAACCAGGTGGTGTAGCTGACCGGAGTTTCCGGCTGAATGGGGGTTTTGAGCTCGACGTTGAGGTTCGTGGTGCCTTCATAGGCGTAGGTGTTGACGATGGGTTTGTCCGGTAACATGAAAAAGACGTCGGCAATAATCGGCGAGCTATTAATTGCGCCATCGACGTAGGGGGCCTGCGACTGCTTTTGGGTGGGGAAGAAGGTGATTTTCGCGACCTTCTGCGCTTTACCGACGGCGGCAATGGCGTAATCAATACTGGCGTACTTACCCTTCAGCAGACTCAGCGTCATGGTTACGTTGAAATCAGGATGGGTATATTCCACCACCAGCGCATTCTCTTTTTTCTCGACCTGTTTGATTTTAAAGTCGGCCGTATGAATGACGGTCTCATCCGGCAGCGTCAGAAAGAACGGCTCCTGCGGCGACAGCTGATGGCTGGAGCGCGTATCTTTAACCACCACAGCAGAGCTGGCATCATCGAACGAGAAAGCCATATTGTCGTTATTCAGTGCATAATCCGCCGCAAAGGCACTATGAGAGATAAAGAGGGCGAGCAACGAAATATTGAGCGCTTTGTTCATGGGGCAGAGGTCCTTTATTTTTGTTTTATCAGCGGTTGTCAGCGTTATCCTGCCGCGAAAAACGCTGTGGAGCGGGCGTAAAATGGCGATCAGGCTTCAGTGGGCAGCAGACGGTTTGCCGAGCCGCAAATGGTGATTTTGCTTCGCACCACCTCTTGCATCGCGTCCATGCCGACGCGCATGTAATAGCGGGGATCGTTACCCTGCGGGTTGTCGGCGAACCATTTTTTGACCGCTGTGGCAAAAGCGATTTTCAGCTCGGTGGCGACGTTGACTTTGCATACCCCGAGCTCGATTGTACGGCGTACGTAGTCGTCAGGCACATCGCTCGCGCCGTGCAGCACCAGGGGCACATCGACGACTTCGCGGATCTCCGCCAGGCGGCGGAAATCAATTTTCGGCGTTTTGGTATAGAGTCCGTGCGCGGTGCCGATAGCCACCGCCAGGCTGTCAACGCCGGTCAGTTCGACAAAGCGTTTGGCCTCCTGTGGGTCGGTCAGAAAAGCGCTTTCAGCATCAACGCTCATATCATCTTCCACCCCGCCCAGGCGACCGAGTTCAGCCTCTACGCTGCAATCACGCGCGTGGCAAAAATCCACGACCGATTTCACCAGGCTGACATTCTCGGCAAACGGGAAGTGGCTGCCATCGATCATCGCACTGCGAACGCCGGCGTTCACTTTATGGATAATATCTGTCAGCGATTCATGATGATCGAGATGCAGCGCCAGCGGCATCTCATAGCTGGTGGAGTAAGCGCTGCATAAAGCGTAGATCTCCTCCAGCGCAATATGTTTAAAGGTACCCGGGGTACCGGCGAGGATCACCGGCGATCGCATTTCGCCGCAGACCTCGAGGATCGCCTGGATCGTCTCGGCGTTATGAATGTTAAATGCAGGTACCGCATAGCCTTTTGCCTGGGCATCCAGCAGAAGATATTTTGTGGAAATGATGCTCATGATGCGATCCTCTTAAGCATTCCAGGGGTGAATGACAACACCTTGCACCACGCGGTTGACCGTACCGCTGGCGGAAGGGGTATCCGGGGTATTACCCATGCCGATGGATTGCGTGAGCGCGAACACCTGGGCATACATCAGGAAGCAGAAAGCCTGCTCGACATCGATAAAGGCGCGGGCAGACGGGAGCAGGATGTGCGGACCGGCTTCGACAACGGCATCGGTTTCGGCGGCAATCGCTACCACGCGCATTGCCTGTTGGTCGCGACGCAGTTCTGCCAGCAGATCGAGGTCGTACTGGCGCGTATACGGGTGGCTGGAGACAAACACCACGACCAGCGTCGCGCTATCCACCAGGGATTTCGGCCCGTGGCGAAAGCCGGTTGGCGAGTCATAAAACGCCGCCAGCTTACCGGCGGTCAGCTCCAGCACCTTCAGGGCCGATTCGCGTGCCGCGCCTTGTAACCCGCCGCTGCCGAGATAGACGATCCGTTTCCACGGCGCATGACCAAATACGCCATCGCTAAAATCCCCGAGCGACGTGAGGATCGTCTGACAGCGATCCGCCACGTCGCGGAAGGTTTTGCTGTTGATCGCAGCAGGCGCGAACACCGCCAGGCAGCTCGCCATCATGGTGGTAATACTGCTGGTCATTGCAAAGCCGCGGTCATGTGTTTCTGCCGGCATCAATAGCGCAAAGGCGTTATCGCTGTTGATCGCGTTTTGGTACAGGCTGCCGGCTTCATTACAGGTGATCGACAGGTGATAGCATTCCGGTACGAACTGGTTGGCCAGCTCAACGGCGGCGACGCTCTCCGGGCTATTGCCGGAGCGGGCAAAGGAGACCAGCAGCAGCGGGTGCGCGGCGTTCAGGTAGTCCATAGGATTGGTGACCAGGTCGGTCGTCGGCACGGCGCAGATGTTTTTCCCGGTCTGGCGCGACAGCCAGGGAGAGATGATCTCGCCGATAAAGGCGGAGGTCCCTGCGCCCGTCAGCACAATGCGTAGATCGTTTTTGCACAGCAATGGCGCGAGGAAGTTATCGATCGCCGAACGCATATTGTCGATGTTGTTGAGCGAGCGGATCCAGCTGGCGGGCTGCTGACGGATCTCTGCTTCTGTCCAGGTGCCGGTCGTGGCGGAGGTAGCGGTATAGGTTTCAGGCATAACTCAGTCCTTAGTCGTGTGAATTCCACATCAGACGCTGGCAAAATTGTCGCTATCTTTCGTTTCGTTTCACTTTTTCACGTAATCAGTTAGATAAAATTTATAGGAAAGAAATCGAAAGTTCAATCAAAGAAACAAGAAATAAAACGAAAACTGTGATCAAAGAGCGACAGGTTTATTTATTTTATTGATTTATATATTTTTTATTTGAGGTGACGTGTTGTTTAACGTGATTTAAGAAAGGAAAAGAAAGGCCTTGCGGGGCGAGACCGAAGGCCAACATGATACATAGTGAAAGGGCTAAAGGGGGAGAGCCTGGCCCTGAATCCAGATCTGCTGAAGCTGTAGCCTGTCGTCCAGCGCAATAACGTTCGCGCATTTTCCTGTCCGTAGCGATCCTAGCCGATCGTCGATACCCAGCAGGCGGGCAGGGTGAAGCGATGCCATATGAATGGCATCTTCCGGCACCACTCCTGCCAGTGCCGCCATGTTGCGAACGGCCGCATCAAGCGACAGCGTACTGCCCGCCAGGCTACCGGAGGCGGTGCGGACAATACCGCCGTGCATCGCCACCTCTTCACCGCACAGCGAATAGCGGCCATCGGGCATACCGGCTGCCTGCATCGCATCGGTGATCAGAACAAGGCGTTGCCCGGCACAGCAGCTACACAGACGCATGGCGGCGGGATGGACATGATGCCCGTCGGCGATAAGCTCCAGCCAGGCCTGCGGCGTAGTGAATCCGGCGCCGACCATGCCCGGTTCCCGGTGATGCAACCCGCTCATCCCGTTGTAGCAATGCACCAGCCCGTCAGCTCCGGCATCGAATGCGGCGCAGGTTTGCGCATAGGTCGCTGCGCTATGGCCCAGCATGACCCGCACGCCCTTTCGTTTAAGATGATGAATCGCCGCTATGGCACCCGGTTTTTCCGGCGCCAGCGCGACCACCCGCAATGTTTGTCGCGAGCGGGCAATTAAAGCATCCAGCTCGTTGGTATCCAGCTCACGAAACAGTTCAGCCGGATGGGCGCCTTTATTCTGCGGGGTAAAGTAGGGCCCTTCCAGGTAACTGCCCAGCACCAGCGCGCCGGGACCGCCGGATAGCGTGCGCCGGGCGATTCTTTCCAGCGCGCCATGGATGCTTTTCAACGGCGCGGTGACGGTGGTGGGCAGCCAGGCTCCCACCCCCTCGCGCGCTTTGTACATTGCCAGACTGTCGAGCGCATCCGGCGCTTCATCCATCACATCGATCCCCGCGCCACCATGGACATGAACATCAATGTAAGCCGGACAAAGCAGCTCGGCGTCGCGCGCGGTCACGCCAGCGGGAACCGGTTCGATCGCGACGATGACGCCTGCTTCCATACGAAGCTGACGATCGGCAAGCCAGCCCTCTTCGGTCAGCACGCGCCTGGCACGCAGAATATGCGTCATATCCCTTCCTCAACGGATTTTTCTTCACGGCAGCGCGGCAGCTCATCGACCAGACTGGTTAACCCGCGATGCCCGCACTCCAGCGCCTGCAGGCGAAACGTCTCGCTGTTCAGACCCTCGCGTTCCAGTACCATTTCCAGCAGCAGTTGCAGATTGGTGCCGGTGATGACTTCACGCCCTGGCTTTTTCATCGCCAGCGTCGAGGCCACGCGAAATGGCGTCCCGCCCAGCAGGTCGGTGAGAAAAACGATATCGTCTTCAGCGTCCAGTTTGCTTACCGCCTGCTCAAGCTGAGAGGTGAGCAGCGCGGTGGTCGATGTTTCCGGAAAGTCGATGGCGATAAACTGTGACTGTTCACCGAGTATCTGTTTCATCGCCATTGCCATACCGCTGGCAAAACCACCGTGACCCGTCAAAATAATGCCTAACATCGAATACCTCTTTGTATTTACAGGAAGTGGCAGAATTTGCCCACCACGCCCAGTACGACGGTGAGCGCGATGAGACGTAGCGGGCTCCAGCCGCGGCGTACCAGCCAGAACATTGTCAGGGTATACACCAGCGGCAGAAACGCCGGCATCAGCTTATCGATAACATCGGTTTGCAATTTGACTACCGCATCGCCTGCGGTGATCTCAAGCGTGGTGTTGAGGCGCACATAGGTTGCCACCAGCGCGCCAATCACCGTCATCCCGACGATAGACGCCGCGTGCCCCACTTTTCTGGTATTGGCCTTAATCAGCGGTATCGCCGCGACGCCCATGCGATAAGCGTAGTGCGCGAGGCCGAAGCGCAGCCCGAGATGTACCACGTTAAACAGTACGATAAACACCACCGCGCCGAGGATCGAACCTTGCAGCGCGAGGCTGGCGCCAATGCCGCCGCAAATCGGCAGCAGCGTTAGCCAGAACATGGCGTCGCCAATCCCGGCAAGCGGCGCGCCGACGGCAATTTTGGTGCTCTGGATACTGTTGACGTCCTGCTTGGACCGCTCCATAGCGAGGATAATGCCGATAACAAAGGTCACCAGAAACGGATGGGTGTTGAAGAACCCCATATGACCTTTCATGGCGCGTGCCAGGTCGCGCTTGTTGGTGTGGATCTTTTTCAGCGCTGGCAGCAGACCGTACAACCAGCCGGACGCCTGCATACGTTCGTAGTTGAACGAGGCCTGCAAAAGCATGGAGCGCCAGGCGACGCGGTTAATATCTTTTTTCGTCAGCTCTGCGCCGAGAGTCTGGTCTTCGTAGACGTTTTCATTGACGCCGGAAAGCAGCGTCTCTTCGGGGGTAGCGACGCCTGGCAGAGTGGTTTGATTAGATGCCATCTTCGAATTCCTCTTTCTGGGCCGTCGGTGCAGCCGGTTCTGGAGATTTACGCAGCAGATCAATCAGCGCCATCGCCAACGCCGCGGCGGCAATGGCCAGCACCGGGAGCTTCAGCCAGGCTGCGGCGACAAACCCGATGATAAAATAGGGGATATAGACGTTTTTCATCATGATTTTCAGCAGGACGGCAAAGCCGATTGCCGGCATGATGCCGCCCGCTACGCCGAGGCCGTCAATCAGGCGCTCCGGTAGGACATCAATGGCGGTTTTCGCATGCTCCGCACCGAAATAGATCGGCAGGAAGGCACAGAGAAAATAGAAGATCCCTAACGCCAGCAGGGCAAGATAGTTAACCCGCTCAATACCGTTGGTATCAGCATTTGCCGCCATACGATCGCAGCGGGACATCACGCCGGACATCACCGAGAACAGGAAGGTGATCCCCATTTGTACCGCGACGGCGAAAGGGACGGCGACGCCGACGGGGACATCAGGTTTCACGCCGGTGGTAATGGCAAAGGTGGTGCCGACGATGGTGCCGATAATCACATTTGGCGGCTGAGCGCCCGCCAGAGGGGCCAGCCCCATCCAGACCAGCTCCAGCGTGCCACCGGTTAAAATACCGGTATGCAGATCGCCCAGAATCAGCCCGACCAGCGGGCCAAGGACCACCGGGCGATGCATATGGGTTAACCCGTTGAACATATCCAGACCGGCGATAAAGGCAAGAATACCTAATGCAAAGGCCTGTAACAGACTGATTTCCATTATGAATCCCTCAGAGTAGTTTAAAGAGATCCAAAGCGGGTTCTGTCGGAACGCCCTGGACGAAACATTCCACCCCGGCGGCTTTCAGGCCGTTAAACGCAGCAATATCGTTAGCGTCTACAGAAACCGTTTTGGCAATGTGTTGTTTGCCATTGGCATAGTGCATATTTCCTACGTTGATGCGCGTGACCGGGACGCCGCCTTCGACCAGCCTGAGAAAGTCCGCGGGCGTTTTACAGACCAGTAGAATTTTTTGCCGATCCGCGGCGCGGTGGATAGTGTCGATCGTTTTTTGCAGCGACCAGAAGCGTACGGCGATCCCTTCTGCCAGCACCATCTCCATCAGGTTTTGCTGCACCGAATCTTCTGCCACCTCATCATTGGCGACCAGCACCAGGTTCGCCCCCGCAAATCCGACCCACTGGACCCCTACCTGACCGTGGATCAAACGTTCATCGATACGGCTTAAGACAATATTGGGCATCGCGTTTTCCTCTTTGTTGTTATGCGTTTTGGGACGTAACGCCTTTACTGGCGGCGTGGTACTGCTGAAGTATGTCCTGAATGTGGTCGATGATAAGTTCCCGCGGCGCCGCCTTGAGATCGCCCTCGCGAACTTTAATGTACTGCAAGGGCATATACTGGCTGATGAGCGGCAGCGGAATAGGCAAGTTCGCCAGGTTACGCACCAACCGGGCAAAGGCCTCATCGATTTGGCTGTCTGGCCAGTAGTAGCGAACGCGGTCAGAGTAGCTGTAGCCGCGTGCCAGACGCCGCGCGTTGCCATCGCCGTGATAGTGATTTTGCCAGTACTCCGGACGATCGAGCATCACGTTTTCCAGCACGTGGCGCAGGCCGGAACACGCTTTTGCGGGCAGCAGTTCTTCCTCTATTGCCGCCAGCGAGAACAGCGCTTCGCGCAGCGCGAAGGTGAGCGCCGGGCCGACTTTGAGAATGGCGAAGTGATGTTCCACCAGTTTACGCAGCGCCTGCGGCGTCTGGTAGTCGGTAGAGTGGGCTTCAAATACCAGCGTGTCATAAGCTTCAACCATGGCGCTGAGCGCGGCGGTTTGCTGTGGTTGGTAGTCGATAATATGGGCGTGATCGAATTCGACGCCAGGCTGTACCACCAGGCCGATAATGCGCGGCCAGATGTCGGTCAGACCCTGTTTTTCAAAGGCATGACGATGCGCCTCCAGCGTGGCGCGCGCTGCATCAGGAGTGGTGACCTGCAGTTCGGTGAGCGTTTCATGGGCGCCGCCGGGGATGGGGACTTCGGTGCCGATAACATACACCAGATCGGATTCGCCAAAGTGCTCACGGCAGGTCTCTTCGGCGATCTTTGCCAGTCGTGCGGCGCGTTCCGCGACGATCCCGTCGCTTAACGGCAGCGGATCGTCTTTGCAGGACATGCTGCAATCGAGGTGGATCTTCTTAAAGCCAGCTGCGACATAGCTTTTGATTAATGCATCGGCATGCGTCATCGCCTGAGAGGCGGGCAGGTTTTGCCAGCGGTTGGGGCCGAGATGATCTCCCCCGAGGATCAGCTGCGACTGTGGAAAATCGAGCGCATCGGCGAGCTGGCAGACAAAACCGCGAAAATCGGCCGGCGTCATGCCGGTGTAGCCGCCGAACTGATCCACCTGGTTGGAGGTGGCTTCAATCAGCAACGGCGTCCGCTGCGCCCGGGCGTAGCGAATGGCGGCTTCAAGTACCAGTGGATGCGCGGAACAGACGGCATAAATTCCGTTTGTATTCCCTTGTTTATGCTGTTCCACCATTTCAGTAAGATGTTTCACTTTCCTCTCCATTTCGGATGGTAATGATATTAATCTTTCGTTTTGTTTCATTTAATACTGCATCATGGTGATGTAAAAATAAAACGAAAGATAATAGTTTTCCGATCTGTTTCACAAAAGAAACATAATGAAAGGTTTCAGCGGTGGCAGCGCGGCCTCTGTCATGCGCCCTGGGGCTTGCATTCCGCTAAAAGAAAGGTGTTAATAGGCCAAACGAAATGAAACGAAAGATTCAACAAAAGGAATTCTTATGAGCGATACCGACTCTTCTGCAGATAAGCGCATCAGCGGCACCAGCGAGAGGCGTGAGCAAATTATCCAGCGGTTGCGGCAGTTGGGAAGCGTACAGGTGAACGATCTGGCGCTGTTATATGGCGTCTCTACGGTGACTATTCGCAACGATCTGGCTTTCCTTGAAAAACAGGGGATCGCCGTTCGCGCTTATGGCGGCGCGTTGATCTGTGACGGTACACTGCCCGCCCCTGAGCCTTCAGTGGAAGATAAAAGCGCGCTCAATACCGCAGTGAAGCGCAGCATCGCGCAAGCGGCGGTAGAGCTGATTCAGCCGGGACATCGCATTATTCTCGACTCCGGCACAACGACCTTTGAAATTGCCCGTATGCTACGCCAGCATAGCGATGTCATCGCGATGACCAACGGGATGAATGTGGCGAATGCGTTACTGGATGCCGAAGGGGTGGAGCTGCTGATGACCGGGGGCCATCTGCGCCGTCAGTCGCAGTCGTTCTATGGCGATCAGGCGGAACAATCTTTACAGAATTACCACTTTGATATGCTTTTTCTCGGCGTCGATGCGATCGATCTTGATCGCGGCGTGAGTACCCATAACGAAGATGAAGCGCGTCTGAACCGTCGGATGTGCGAAGTGGCGGAACGGATCATTGTCGTTACCGATTCAACCAAATTTAATCGTTCGAGCCTGCACAAGATCATCGATACCCAGAGGATCGATATGATTATCGTTGATGAAGGGATCCCGACCGAAAGCCTCGAAGGGTTGCGCAGGAGTGGCATTGATGTGCGGCTGGTTAAAGGGTAAAGATCCTTTTTCGGCCCCTCTCCATACAGGAGAGGGGGCAATTTCCGGCATCGCCTCGCCTAAGGAAAATCAGGTTACCGGCGCCGGGTTAAATACCGCCAGCTGGTTATGCAGCCCCCATCTATCTGAAAAGGTTTTTTTGCGGCCGCTGGCGACGTCAAGGATAAACTCAAACAGCTTCAGGCCGACCTCTTCGATGGTCTCTTCCCCCGTCGCAATGGTCCCGGCGTTGATGTCCATTAAGTCATACCAACGGTTCGCCAGCTCGGTTCGGGTCGCCATCTTAATGACCGGGACCGCCACCAGACCATATGGCGTCCCGCGCCCGGTGGTAAAGACCTGGACCGTAATCCCCGAGGCGACCTGCTGGGTCCCGCAGACAAAATCGCTGGCCGGCGTGGCGGCGAAGATCAGCCCGCGTTTGGTGGGGCGCTGGCCCGGGGAGAGCACCTCGACGATCGCGCTGTTGCCCGATTTGGCGATTGAGCCAAGCGCTTTTTCAACCACGTTGGCCAGGCCGCCCTTTTTATTGCCCGGCGAGGGGTTGGCGCTGCGATCGGTCTGACCCATATCAAGATAATTGTCATACCACGCCATCTCTTCGAGCAGGCGCCTGCCTACCTCTTCGTCCACCGCCCGCGGGGTGAGCAGATGGATGGCGTCGCGTACTTCTGTGACCTCGGAAAACATCACCGTCGCGCCGCAGCGGACTAACAGATCGGAGGCATAGCCAACCGCCGGGTTAGCGGTTACGCCGGAAAAGGCATCGCTGCCGCCGCATTGCATACCGACAACCAGCTCGGAAGCCGGGCAGGTTTCACGCTGGCGGGCATTGAGTTTTGCCAGATGGCGTTCCGCCACCTGCAGAATATCGTCGATCATCGACTGGAAGCCGACGTGCCGCTCATCCTGCAGACGCACAATGCTGGCGCCGTCGACGGCAATAGGCTCGACATCCTCCGTGCCCTGCAGCAGGCGTTCCGGCTGAAGCTTTTCACAGCCGAGGCCGACCACCATGACTTCGCCGCCGAAATTCGGGTTCAGCGACAGATTGTGGATAGTGCGGATCGGCACCACGGCGGCCGGGGCGTTGATCGCCACGCCGCAGCCATACAGATGGTTAAGGCCGACCACGCCATCGACATTCGGGTACTTTGGCAGCAGATCGCGCTCGATGATTTTCACCACGTAATCCACCACTCCCGCCACGCAATGCACGCTGGTGGTGATGCCGAGCAGGTTTTTAGTGCCGACGCTGCCGTCCGCGTTACGATACCCTTCAAAGGTATAGCCGTTGAGGGCCGGGAGAGGCTCAGGGACTTTCGTCGCCAGCGGCAGGGTGTTAAGCGGCGGCGAGCTGGGAAGTTCAACCGTTGACTCGTCAATCCAGCTGCCGCGCGCGATATCGCGAACGGCATAGCCAATGACTTCGCCATAGCGCACGATTTCAGCGTGCGCGGGAATATCCACCAGGGCGACTTTATGACCCTGAGGAATATGTTCAATCAGCTCCAGTCCGTCCGGGAAGCGACTCCCGGCTTTCAGACCATTATCATTGACAATAATGGCCACATTATCGCTATCGTGCACCTTTATATAAAATGCCGCAGGCGATTTTTGTCTCATTTCAATATCGACCATTGTCCAGCAAGCTCCAGCAAGGTGGTGATAATAATATGGTAATTCAGGTAGGTTGAATCTAATTATACAAATACCTGTTAGATGTTATGGAATAAGCATGTCAGGAGTCGGAGATTCAGAGTGTGATCAATATCACTCATTATTGTGATGGACAGCGAGCGGCCGGGACTAAAGCGTAAATATGTGCATCAGCGCCCAGCGTAGTAGGCAGTTGCTTTAATTAATATTTGAATTTAATTAATTAATTGTGCTTTTGCACAATGCACAGCCGATGGCGGCTGTTTATACTGAATGACGATTTCATGATGTCTGATGCGTTATTAAAGCATGACTATTCGAGGTCAGCATAAGGAATATCTGCCGAAAAATAATAAAAATACCTTTTTGCACGCCTGGAATAAATAAAAGATACCGGATGCGTTTGCAGAAAAACGCACGGTAGCCGAACGTGAATATTACTCATATTTGCTGGGTGGCGGATCAACGTATAAAGATAGCTAAATAATTAACGGTTAAGTGAAAGGTTGAAGCGATGAATAACGACATCTTCCCGAACAAATTTAAGGCCGCGCTGGCGGCACACCAGGTACAGATTGGCTGCTGGTCGGCGCTGGCCAGTCCGATTAGCACCGAAGTATTAGGTCTGGCGGGTTTCGACTGGCTGGTGCTGGATGGCGAACATGCGCCAAACGATATTTCGACGTTTATTCCACAGCTGATGGCGCTGAAAGGCTGCTCCAGCGCGCCGGTGGTACGCGTGCCAACCAACGAACCGGTGATCATTAAGCGTCTGCTGGATATCGGTTTTTACAACTTCCTGATCCCCTTTGTTGAGACCGAAGAAGAGGCGGTTAACGCCGTTGCTTCCACCCGTTATCCGCCGGAAGGCATCCGCGGCGTTTCCGTGTCGCACCGCGCGAATATGTTTGGCACCGTGGCGGATTATTTTGCCCAATCGAACAAAAACATCACCATCCTCGTGCAGATTGAAAGCCAGCAGGGCGTGGATAACGTCGATGCTATTGCGGCGACTGACGGCATCGACGGCATCTTCGTCGGCCCCAGCGATTTAGCCGCGGCGTTAGGGCACCTGGGAAATGCTTCCCATCCTGAGGTCCAGCAGGCGATTAAGCATATTTTTGCGCGGGCGAAACTCCACGGTAAACCGAGCGGCATCCTTGCACCGGTAGACGCGGATGCACGTCGCTATCTTGAATGGGGCGCGACCTTTGTTGCCGTCGGTAGCGATTTGGGCGTTTTCCGCTCCGCCACGCAGAAACTGGCGGATGCTTTTAAAAAATAACCTCCAGGGTTGAAAGAGAGAGAACGTTATGACGATGAAAGTTGGTTTTATTGGCCTTGGCATCATGGGCAAACCCATGAGTAAAAACTTGATCAAAGCCGGTTACTCGCTGGTGGTCTCCGACCGTAATCCTGAAGCCGTTGCTGAAGTGATTGCGGCCGGTGCGGAAACGGCGTTAACGGCGAAGGCGGTTGCCGAGCAGTGCGACGTGATCATCACCATGCTGCCCAACTCCCCGCATGTGAAAGAGGTGGCGTTGGGTGAAAACGGCATTATTGAAGGCGCCAGACCGGGTGCCGTGCTGATTGATATGAGTTCTATCGCACCGCTGGCCAGCCGTGAAATCAGCGACGCGCTAAAAGCGAAAGGCGTGGATATGCTGGACGCCCCGGTCAGCGGCGGCGAGCCTAAAGCGATCGACGGCACTCTGTCTGTGATGGTCGGCGGCGATAAGGCTATTTTCGACAAATACTATGACCTGATGAAGAGCATGGCCGGCTCGGTGGTGCACACCGGTGAAGTTGGTGCCGGCAACGTCACCAAGCTGGCTAACCAGGTGATCGTCGCGCTGAATATTGCCGCCATGTCGGAAGCGCTGACGCTGGCAACGAAAGCCGGCGTTAACCCGGAGCTGGTGTATCAGGCGATTCGCGGCGGTCTGGCGGGAAGCACCGTGCTGGATGCCAAAGCACCGATGGTGATGGATCGCAACTTTAAGCCGGGATTCCGTATCGACCTGCACATTAAAGACCTGGCGAATGCGCTGGATACTTCCCACGGCGTTGGGGCTCAGCTGCCGTTGACGGCTGCGGTAATGGAGATGATGCAGGCCCTGCGTGCCGATGGTCTGGGCACCGCCGACCATAGCGCGCTGGCGTGCTACTACGAAAAACTGGCGAAAGTGGAAGTCACTCGCTAACAAGAAGGGCGCGGTAACGCGCCCTGTACTTCTTGCCTTGCGCGGCACTGTCAGGCTACATAATTATGAAAATCGTAATCGCCCCAGACTCTTATAAAGAAAGCCTTTCTGCCGTCGAGGTAGCTCAGGCGATAGAAAAAGGATTTCGGGAAATTTTCCCCAATGCGGAATATGTTTCTGTTCCGGTCGCCGACGGCGGCGAAGGCACCGTTGAGGCGATGATTGCGGCCACGCAGGGTTGTGAATATCGCGCTCTGGTGACCGGGCCGCTGGGGGAGAAGGTGCACGCCAGCTGGGGCATGTCCGGCGATGGCCACACCGCATTTATTGAGATGGCGGCGGCGAGCGGGCTGGGCCTGGTTCCCCTCGCGCAGCGTAACCCGCTGCTGACAACCTCGCGCGGTACCGGCGAGCTGATTCTCCAGGCGCTGGATCATGGTGCGAAAAACATCATTATTGGTATCGGCGGCAGCGCCACCAACGATGGCGGAGCCGGCATGGTGCAGGCATTAGGCGCGCGGCTCCAGGATGCGAACGGCGTAGATATCGGTTACGGCGGCGGCAGCCTGGCCAGCCTGAATAGCATCGATCTCTCCGGGCTGGATGTTCGGCTGCGTGAGTGTACGATCCGCGTGGCCTGTGACGTCACCAATCCGTTGACCGGAGCCGTGGGGGCTTCGCGTATTTTCGGCCCACAAAAAGGGGCGACGGAGGCAATGATTTTCGAGCTGGATCGCAACCTTGAACATTACGCGGACGTCATTAAACGTACCCTGCGCGTGGATGTCAAACAGGTGGCGGGGGCAGGGGCAGCTGGCGGCATGGGGGCGGCACTGATGGCGTTTCTTAATGCTGAATTACGCAGCGGGATTGAAATTGTGACCCAGGCGCTGAATCTGGAAGAGCATATCCTCGACTGCTCTCTGGTGGTGACCGGAGAAGGTCGGCTGGATAGCCAGAGCATCAACGGTAAAGTGCCGGTTGGCGTGGCGAGCGTGGCGAAAAAGTTTCATAAGCCGGTGATTGGGATTGCCGGTAGCCTGACTCGCGATGTGGACGTGGTTCATCAATATGGTATTGATGCGGTGTTCAGCGTGCTGAGCAGCGTGACGACTCTGGAGGAGGCGTTTTGCGGCGCGTCGGACAATATCTACCGCGCCTCACGCAATATTGCCGCCACTTTGCAGGTCGGGATTGCGATGGAAGGATGACAACCGGCGGCAAACCTTTTATACTTCGCGCCGAAGCTGACCAGGCAGTCGCCGCTTCGTCGTCGTCCTCTTCGGGGGAGACGGGCGGAGGGGAGGAAAGTCCGGGCTCCATAGGGCAGGGTGCCAGGTAACGCCTGGGAGGCGCAAGCCTACGACCAGTGCAACAGAGAGCAAACCGCCGATGGCCCGCGCAAGCGGGATCAGGTAAGGGTGAAAGGGTGCGGTAAGAGCGCACCGCGCGTCTGGTAACAGTTCGCGGCACGGTAAACTCCACCCGGAGCAAGGCCAAATAGGGGTTCACAAGGTACGGCCCGTACTGAACCCGGGTAGGCTGCTTGAGCCAGTGAGCGATTGCTGGCCTAGATGAATGACTGTCCACGACAGAACCCGGCTTAACGGTCAGCTTCAACTATTGCGGAAACCCCCATACAGTGCGAGCTGTATGGGGGTTTTGCTTTGCCGCTTCGTGAGACAGACAGCATGGAAGTGGATGAATGACTGTCCACGACAGAACCCGGCTTAACGGTCAGCTTCAACTATTGCGGAAACCCCCATACAGTGCGAGCTGTATGGGGGTTTTGCTATTGCGGAAGGTGGTCGTTCAGGCGGCGTTTTCTTCGTCCTGAATCCGCGTTTCGGCTTCTGCGACAATGGCTTCCAGCTCGCTGAGCATCTCTTCGTAGCCGAAGCTGAGCACGTTTGACGGCTCTGGTAACAGAGGTTGCGGCGACGGTACGGCTTTCGTGACTTTCTTCTTATGCTTACTCACTGACAAACTCCATGACTCCCGTTATTACACCGGTAAATCTATCAGCAAAGCGCGCAATGGCGTATCGGCGACGAGGGTAATGTTAGCTTCGTCACGAATAAACGCGCCATCGCCGCAGGTCAGCGCCTGTTTTTCTTCCTCATGGGCGACGGCATGCACCGTCCCGTGGATGGATTGCAGATAGGCGCGCGGCCCGTGAAGCCGTACATCGATCCGCTCGCCTTTGGCGAGATCGAGGTGGTGGATCCAGACCTGCTGACGCAGCTGCAAACTGTTCTGTACTCCGTCCGGTGAGGCGAGCAGCTGTTGCGGGACGCCGGCGATCGTCATCTTCTGCACCAGCGGATTTTCCCGCTGCGGGCAGGCATCCAGCCATAGCTGCATCCGGGTCAACGACCCCTCTTTACTCAGGTTGTGCTCGCTGTAACTCACCCCTGGCTGAGTGGCTATCAGCAGCGCTTCACCGGCCTTTGCCTGCACATGATTGCCGTCACTGTCGCGATACTCCGCTTCCCCTTCCAGAATCAGGTTCAGAATATCGACTTTCGGGTAGGTACGCGGTTGAAACGACGCGCCTGGTGCCAGAACTTCCTGGTTGAGCACGCGTAAAGACGCGTAGCCTAACAGTTTCGGGTCAAAGTAGTGTCCAAAGGAAAAGGTGTAGCGGGCCTGCAGCCAGCCGAAATCTGCTTGTCCGCATTGTTTGGCTGTTCGGGTAGTAATCATTTTCTTGACCTCTCTTTACACTAAATCAATGGTAAAGGTATGGACGCTGTATTGTTAGCCAGATATTCTGCCTGGTATGTTCAAATTTCCTGAATGAGACTGCTATGGCTAAAGAGAGAGCATTAACGCTGGAAGCGTTACGCGTAATGGACGCTATCGACCGGCGTGGGAGCTTTGCTGCTGCGGCCGACGAGCTCGGACGGGTACCTTCAGCCCTCAGCTACACCATGCAAAAGCTGGAAGAGGAGCTGGATGTGGTGCTGTTTGACCGCTCAGGTCATCGGACAAAATTCACCAACGTTGGACGGATGCTGCTCGAGCGCGGACGCGTGCTGCTGGAAGCGGCCGATAAGCTTACGACCGATGCCGAAGCGCTCTCGCGCGGCTGGGAAACGCATCTGACCATCGTGACAGAGGCGCTGGTGCCAACCCAGGATTTTTTCCCGCTGATTGAAAAACTGGCGACCAAATCGAATACCCAGCTGTCGGTTATTACCGAAGTGCTGGCCGGGGCGTGGGAGCGGCTGGAGCAGGGGCGGGCGGATATTGTCGTCGCGCCGGATATGCATTTTCGTTCATCGTCAGAAATTAACTCCCGCAAGCTCTATTCGGTGCTGAACGTGTATGTCGCCGCGCCGGATCATCCTATTCATCAGGAGCCGGAACCGCTGTCTGAAGTGACGCGAGTAAAATATCGCGGCGTGGCGGTGGCGGATACCGCCCGCGAACGTCCGGTGCTGACGGTACAGCTGCTCGATAAACAGCCGCGGTTAACGGTCAGTACGATTGAGGATAAGCGCCAGGCGCTGCTGGCGGGGCTGGGGGTTGCGACCATGCCCTATCCGCTGGTGGAAAAGGATATTGCGGAAGGGCGCTTACGGGTGGTCAGCCCGGAATACACCAATGAGATCGACATCATCATGGCCTGGCGCCGCGATAGCATGGGCGAAGCGAAGTCCTGGTGTCTGCGCGAGATTCCGAAGCTGTTCGCCGGGAAGTAAATCCGCGATGCGCTCCTTCCGCGGGAGGAGCGCATCCTGCATCAGGAGACGGTTTTTGGATCCGCGCCGAAGCGGTTGCTTCCGGGCGTTCCATTCTGGCAATTGAAGATCAGGATCACCAGCCAGCCAATCACCGGGATCAGCAGCAGCAACAGCCACCACGCCGAGCGATCCGTATCGTGCAAACGACGAAACTGCACCGCCCACCACGGTAAAAACACCAGCACGCCATAAATCGTCGTCAGGATGCCTTCACCGCCTGCGCGTTGCCAGCCCAGCATCCTGTCGATGATGCTGAGTACGCCGGTCAGGATGAGGTTGACCAGAATAAACATCCAGTACTCTTTCCGGCGTGCGCGGCCGCCAAATCCAATATAGTTTTTTAGTACGTTTAAATACCAGTCCATTTTTACGCCTCAATTAACGGTCAATCACTTGTTTTTAAAGCGATCGTAATAAGAATAGACGTGAATGAAAGACGGGTAAATATTCAGGAACTGAAATATCAGGCGCCGCAGGGGGCGCCCGATCGCTTAGCGGAAAAGAAGATCCCGACCGTGTGGCTCGCTGAGATCCTGCTGCGGGCCGATAGAGATAATCCCGGTGGGGTTAATGGTTTTATGGCTGCGATAGTAGTGATTGCGGATATGAGCAAAACTCACCGTCTCCGCAATACCCGGTATCTGGTAGATATCGCGCAGGAAACCGTACAGATTGGGATAATCGCTGATGCGCCGTTTGTCGCATTTAAAGTGGGTCACGTAGACCGGGTCGAAACGCACAAGGGTGGTCCACAGGCGAATATCTGCTTCGGTCAGCTGGCTACCCGTCAGGTAGCGCTGTCGGGCAAGAATCTGCTCCAGGCGTTCCAGCGAGGCGAATACCGCAGCAACGGCTTCATCATAAGCCTGCTGGCTGGTGGCGAACCCGGCTTTATAGACGCCGTTATTGACGTTGTCGTAGATCCAGCCGTTCAGTTCGTCAATTTTCTCGCGCAGCGCTGGCGGGTAGTAATCCCCGGCCGTCGCCCCCAGCCCATCGAAGGCGGTATTGAACATGCGGATGATTTCAGCCGATTCGTTGCTGACGATGGTGTGCTGCTTTTTATCCCATAATACCGGCACCGTAACCCGCCCGGTATAGTGTGGATCGGCGTGCAGGTAGAGCTGATAGAGGAATTCGTGTTGATACAGCGTATCCCCGGTCGCCTCGGGGAAATCGTCGTCGAAGGTCCAGCCGTTTTCCAGCATCAGCGGATGAACGACCGACACGGAAATAAAGGGATCCAGCCCTTTCAGCTTACGCAGGATAAGCGTGCGATGCGCCCACGGGCAGGCGAGGGAAACGTACAGATGGTAGCGGTCTTTCTCTGCGGCAAAGCCGCCTTCACCGCTGAGACCAGGCGCGCCATCGGCGGTCAGCCAGTTACGGAAGGCCGAAGCGGAACGCTTGAAACGTCCTCCGGTGGATTTGGTGTCATACCAGGTATCGTGCCAGACGCCGTCGATTAGTTGTCCCATTCTTTCCTCCTTCAGACTTTAGATAGCAAAAGCGAGGAGATTTCTCCTCGCTTTACACTTCACTCAGTATAGTGTGCTTACCACTTTTTATTCAGCACGCGGTCGATGCTGAATGCGCCCGGGCCGGTGATAGCCAGCAGCAGGAAGCCGCCTGCGATGGTCAGGTTTTTCATAAACATCAGCGAGTTCACGCCTTCAGCAAAGTTGCTGTGGAACAGGAACGCGGTCAGCAGGGTGAAGCCGGCGGTGAACAGCGCGGTGGTACGCGTCAGGAAACCGAACAGGATAGCCAGACCGCCGCCGAACTCCAGCAGAATGGTAAGCGGCAGTAATGCACCCGGTACGCCCATGGCTTCCATATATTGTTGAGTACCCGCATAACCGGTGATTTTGCCCCAACCTGCAGTGATAAACAGGATTGGCATCAGAATGCGTGCGACCAGTACACCAACATCTTCTAATTTTTTCATTTCTTACTCCAGAGAACCCAAAGGGCGGCGGTTTCATTTTTTGGTGCAATCCTGCGTAGTTACGCGGGGTTGCTGTCGATGGAGGGAATATTAACGAGGCGCTGAGAGAATTGTTAGCAAGGAAAACTGTAGATCTTCATCAAAGATTCTGAGCAATTGGGGCGATTAAGCGGCCGGGCGTCGGGCAGAGAGAGCTTATGCCGCTGGCAACAGGAAGCGTCACGGATAGCGAGGCGTTTACGCCTCGGCACAGGGAAATGAGCGGATAGAGTCGTGGTGGGAAAGAGGGGTTAGCGGGAGGATGACTGCCGTAGCAAGCCTTTGGCCATCCGCCAGGTGCTCCAGATACCGAAGCCGCGTTTCGTCCAGCGGAGTAAAAAGCGCGGGTGGCGAACTGACCACACCGCCATGATACCGCTGCCCACCATCGCCCATGAGCGAAGCTGGAGTAACGTCTGCCAGCCGCGGTCCAACGGCGCGGTGGCGGCAAGCCAGTCGCGACGGCTGGCGATTAAATCCAGCCGCTGTTGTTGGATCTGGCGCAGCAGCAGGGCTTTACGCCGCTCGCGTTCCTGTTTGTTGCTCACGATCGATCGTCCTCCAGCAGAGCCCGATCGTCAGCCAGCTCTTTGCGCGTCATGCGCAGGAGAGTCGATCGACGGGCTTTACGCAGCGTCCAGATGCCGCCTGTCAACGAGGCGAGCAGCAGCACGGCGGTGGTGGCAATCATGACGTGCAGCCGGTACTGAGGGTCGATGGCCCAGATAATTAGCACCAGCAGGCTCATCAGGCCGAACGCGGCAAACAGCAGCGTCAACCCCAGCATCAGCAGCAGCTGGAAGAGGTTCGACTTCTCTTCTTCCAGCTCCACGACCACCAGGCGCAGGCGCGTTTCCACCATTTCGACCAGCAGCGTGATTATCCGCTGGCCAATACCGAAGACGCTTTTGCCCGGTCCTTGCGCGTGTTGAGAGTCCGCCATAATTAACGACGCGTCAGCAGGACACCCAGCACCAGCCCGACGGCTGCGCCAATACCGACCCCGGTCCACGGATTTTCGCGAACGTATTCGTCGGCGCGAGCGGCGGTTTCACGGGTTTGCTTGACGATTGCATCGCTGGTTTCACCCAGGCGAACGCGGCTTTCTTTCAACGCACTTTCCGCTTTGCTGCGTAGTTTGCCAATTTCTTCTTTCGACTTATCCGCAGAGGAATTCAGCACTTCTTCCAGGGTATCAGCCAGAGTCTTCAGTTCTGCACGCAGATCGTCTGCAACGTTGTCTTTAGGCATCTTTCTCTCCTGTAGAGTGGGTCCATGTAAAGTGTGGCTTATCAGTAATCACGCGACTCAAGCGTTTTCAGCTCGTGCTGCGCTTCATCAAGCTTGCGTTGGCGCTTGCTGATTTTATCGGCATCGCCTTTCTGCTGAGCTTCCTTCAGATCGCGCTGACGCTCGGTAATTTCCTCACGTTGTTTCGCGATTTTTTGCTGATGTTCGGCTTTGAGCTTACCGTCGCTGCAGTTCGCTCTGACTTCACGAAGCGCTTTGTTCAAACCATCAATCCGGTTCTGGTTGTGATGTTTTTCGGCATAGCTAATCTCCCGCTGGATATCCTGCTCTTTTTCCTGACAGGGGGAGATGGCAAAGGCGCTGGAGCTCAGCGAAGTCAAAACCAGAATCAAAGCGATGCGGTATTTCATGGATGCTACCTTCCATTGTGTGAGGGCATACCCGGGAGATATGCCCGATCCAGTCGATAAACGTCAGCCCGGTGGCTCCCGCAGTCTTAAGCATAGTCAGGAAAACGGGAAACCACCAAACTGCGTGAAAATATTCAGAATTTTGGCTACTTATCCCAATCTGTGTGGGGTATCGCGCAGACGGGAGAGCCAGGCTGTCGGCGTATTTTCATCCTCCAGCAAAGCAATAATATAACCATGTGGCAGAGCGCGGCCCAGAACTTCTTTTGCGGCGATGCTCTGCGCGCTGGAATCAAATTTGATCAACAAACCGTCTTTTTGCGGGGTGATGCTTTTGAAACGGATACCGTTCGCGTCAAGGTGATGCCAGACGGAGAAACCGTCCGGCATACCAACGCCCTGTCTGACGGGATGGATAGTCAGGGTTGATTCCTGATGCTGCATCGCCAGCCAGAGCCAGGCCAGGGCGCACAGGAGAATGGCGCCGCCCAGCAGCCAGCTCATCTGACGCAGAGAGGGGCTTTTTTTCGCCATCATCAGCTCCGGCTTCTGTATTTTTTCTTCCACAGGACCACCAGCGACCCGATTAAGCCAAACACCAGCAGCACAAGCGGCAGCAGCATCAGGCAGGACATCAGCTGATCTTCATATTTGAGGAATACCGGGGTTTTACCCAGCAGGTAACCCAGGGAGGTCAAAATCAGAACCCACAGCAGGCCGCTCATCCAGTTAAAGAACTGGAAGCGAGTATTATTCAGGCCGGAAAGCCCGGCGATAGTCGGCAGCAGCGTCCGCACGAAGGCGATAAAGCGGCCCATCAGCAGGGCGGAGAGCCCATGTTTATGGAACAGATGGTGCGCGCGCTGGTGATAGTGGGACGGCAAATGTGAAAGCCAGTTTTGCACAATCCGCGTATTGCCCAGCCAGCGCCCCTGAATATAGCTCAGCCAGCAGCCGAGGCTGGCCGCCGTGGTCAGCAGCAGCAGCGTCTCCGGGAACCCCATCGCCCCTTTGGCAATCAGTACGCCAACCAGGACTAACAGGCTGTCGCCCGGTAAAAAGGCGGCAGGAAGCAGGCCGTTTTCAAGGAACAAAATCATAAACAAGACAAAATATAGCATGCCAATCATGGAGGGATTGGCGAGGGTCTCGTAATCCTGACTCCACAGAGCATTCAACAATTGGGTTAATAGTTCCATTCACGATTCCTGGTACATCGGTTAACGGTTCGTCTGAACGCGGTGTAGATAGCGACATCGTTTTTTATTGGATTATGGTCGCTGTTCATGCGTCCTGAACGGTTCCCTGTTTAACAGCGCAGTCAGCAAAACGCGCTTTCAGAACGACGAAATGCATCTAATTGTAACAAAAGCACCGACTTTCCGTCAGAAAAATTACAGTCTGTTGCGCATTGATTTTGCTGATTGCGGCGGCGGGTGGCGAGTGTCTTTACACAGGCTGACACTATATATGTTTGCTTACCCAGCCTGATTTGCGGGCAGATGCTGATAGCCTGCCCGGAGAGAGGAAAAGCGCTTATTTTGCGCCGTTGGCCGCGGTATCGAGGTGAACAACCGGGTTTTCGGCAAACAGGTAACGGTCGGCATTGAATTCAAAATCATCGCTGGTTTCGTTAAACAGCATCAACTTGGTGTTTTCCAGGTGCTGCCACATGGCCAGTTTCGCCGCATGCGGATCTTTGCGAATCAGCGCCTTAAGGATTTGGTCATGATCGTCACACCAGTTATCCACGGTGCGCAGGTCGATGTGGTCATGGAGCTTTTTCCAGTACGGGTTATGCACGCGCTGGGTCCACATTTTTTCGACGATGGCGGCTAAGGCGGTATTTTGCGTCGCCAGCGCGACCTGGACGTGAAACTGCAGATCCCATTCCGAATCGCGGAAACACTTCTCTTTGCGCGCCTTCTCCTGGATTTCCATCAGCTTCATGATGTCCTGCTTGGTCACCTGAGTGGCGGCAAACTCGGCAATATTGCTCTCAATCAGCTGGCGCGCCTGCAACAGTTCAAACGGACCATAGCTGGCAAACTCCAGCGATTCGTCGATCGGCTGCTGGTGTTTGGGGTGATTGGCGATAACGTGAATGCCGGAACCTTTGCGCACCTCAACATAGCCTTCCACTTCCAGCATGATAATGGCTTCGCGAACCACGGTTCGGCTGACGCTTTTCTCATCGGCGATAAAGCGTTCTGCAGGCAGCTTATCGCCTACAAGGTAGACACCTTGCTCAATACGCGCCTTCAACTCTGCGGCAAGCTGTTGATACAAACGACGTGGTTCTGTGATTTCCATATTCGCTCCCGGAAGATGGCGACAATATTGGATTTGTTATACCACTTTTACGCGCATCTCACCACTGCCGGATAGGAAAAAGCCGCCTTCATGGCGGCGGCCTGGTGTATGAATCAATCGCGATGAGGCTTAGTTCTGCGCCAGCGGTTTATTTGTTTTGAGCGGTGGCGAGTCGTCGTCGGCGGACTGGTTCTTCAGCACGGTCCAGATAACCACGGCCCCCAGCAGGTCGAACACCGCCAGCACCGCGAACAGCGGGCTGAAGCCGATGGTATCGGCCAGAGCGCCGACCACCAGGGCGAACAGGGTGCTCGCCATCCATGCCGCCATCCCGGTCAGGCCGTTAGCCGTCGCCACTTCGTTACGACCAAATACGTCGGAAGAGAGGGTAATCAGCGCGCCGGACAGCGCCTGGTGGGCAAAGCCCCCGATGCACAGCAGCGCGATGGCGACGAACGGGCTGGTGAACAGGCCGATCATCCCCGGTCCAATCATCAACAGCGCCCCCATGGTGACCACCATTTTACGCGACACAATCAGGTTAACGCCGAACCAGCGCTGGAACAGCGGCGGCAGATAGCCTCCAATGATACAACCGAGGTCAGCGAACAGCATCGGCATCCACGCGAACATGGCGATTTCTTTCAGGTTAAAGCCGTAGACTTTAAACATGAACAGCGGGATCCAGGCGTTAAAGGTCCCCCATGCCGGCTCGGCGAGAAAACGCGGTAGCGCAATGCCCCAGAACTGACGGTTACGCAGGATCTGCCATGGGGACATTTTCTTGCTGTTGTCGGTTTGATGATGCGATTCCTGACCGCCGATGATGTAGTCGCGCTCTTCGGTGGTTAATTTCTTCTGGTCACGCGGGTGTTTGTAGAATACCAGCCACGCCATGGCCCAGATAAAGCTCAGGACACCGGAAATGATAAACGCCATCTGCCAGCTGTGCATCACAATTGCCCAGACCACCAGCGGCGGCGCAATCATCGCGCCGATAGAGGAGCCGACGTTAAAGTAGCCCACGGCAATAGAGCGTTCTTTTGCCGGGAACCATTCGGAGCTGGCCTTCAGACCCGCCGGGATCATCGCGGCTTCTGCGGCGCCGACGGCACCACGCGCCAGCGCTAATCCGCCCCAGCTGCCGGCCAGCGCCGTTGAACCGCAGAAAACGGCCCAGGCGATAGCAAAGAAGGCGTAGCCGATTTTGGTGCCCAGAATATCGAGAACGTAGCCGGCAACAGGCTGCATGACGGTGTAAGCAGCTGAATAGGCTGCGATGATATAGGAGTACTGTTGGGTGGAGATGTGTAACTCTTCCATCAGCGTCGGCGCAGCCGCAGCCACAGTGTTACGCGTCAGGTAACCCAGCACGGTGCCCATGGTCACCAGTGCGATCATATACCAACGTAACCCTTTAATTTTACGCATGTAAAACCTCATCGTTTGTTATATCTCCGCAGCAAGTGCGGCCATCTTCCAGCCCGGCAACCCGGGGTGGAGAGGGAGAAACGGAGGGCTCAGGAGGGAAAACCCATATGGCCCGAACCTTGGCATCAATTGTGTTGCTTAATTCGGTATCCGTACCGGTCAATGCGATGTAATAAATCATCGCGAATACATTCCTACGGTTTATATGTTGCGACGGCAGAAAGATAACTTGTCATACAACTTTAAAAGTTGAGTACTGTCACAAAAGTGGGAAAGTTTATGGGGGTATTCTTTCTTGCGAGCAAAGCCGCTTATGGCGCGGCCTGTAGCGCTGTTTACTCCTTTAAGGGTAAATTTTTTGTCAGCGTTTATTGATCTAACTCACGAAAAAGATTTCGGCCTGTGGAAATTGGTGTGATAACTTTGTCAGCATGATCGTCAATCATCTGAAGGGCTCCGTAACGGGGCGAAGAGGAAATGAAAATGACACCGTTTATGACCGAAGATTTTCTGCTTGATACCGAGTTTTCCCGCCGTCTGTACCATGACTACGCCAAAGACCAGCCGATTTTCGACTATCACTGCCACCTGCCGCCGCAGCAGATTGCCGAAAATTATCGCTTTAAAAATCTGTATGACATCTGGCTGAAAGGCGACCACTACAAATGGCGCGCAATGCGGACCAATGGCGTTGCGGAACGCCTGTGTACCGGCGATGCGTCGGACCGGGAAAAGTTTGATGCGTGGGCGGCAACCGTACCGCATACCATCGGTAACCCGCTCTATCACTGGACGCATCTGGAACTGCGCCGTCCTTTTGGTATTACAGGTAAGCTGCTCTCCCCGTCTACCGCCGATGAAATCTGGAATCAGTGTAACGATCTGCTGGCGCAGGAGAGCTTCTCCGCCCGCGGCATCATGACGCAGATGAAGGTGAAAATGGTCGGCACCACCGACGATCCGATCGATTCACTGGAACACCACGCGGCGGTGGCGAAAGAGACCTCCTTCACCACCAAAGTGCTGCCGAGCTGGCGCCCGGATAAAGCGTTCAACATCGAACAGGCCACTTTTAACGACTACATGACCAGGCTCGGCGCGGTATCCGATACCGATATTCGTCGCTTTGCCGACCTGCAGTCTGCGCTGGTCAAACGCCTGGACCACTTCGCTGCTCACGGCTGCAAAGTTTCCGATCATGCGCTGGACGTGGTGCTGTTTGCCGAAGCCAGCGAGGCCGAACTGGATACCATCCTGGCGCGTCGCCTGGCCGGCGCTACCCTGAGCGAACACGAAGTCGCACAGTTCAAAACCGCGGTACTGGTCTTCCTCGGCGCCGAGTATGCCCGTCGCGGTTGGGTCCAGCAGTATCACATTGGCGCGCTGCGTAATAACAACCAGCGTCAGTTCAAACTGTTAGGCCCGGACGTTGGCTTTGACTCCATCAACGACCGCCCGCTGGCGGAGGCGCTGTCCCGACTGTTGAGCAAGCAGAATGAAGAAAATCTGCTGCCGAAAACCATTCTCTACTGCCTGAACCCGCGTGATAACGAAGTCCTGGGCACCATGATCGGCAACTTCCAGGGCGAAGGGATGCCCGGCAAGATGCAGTTCGGTTCCGGCTGGTGGTTCAACGATCAGAAAGACGGTATGGAGCGTCAGATGACCCAGCTGGCGCAGCTCGGTCTGCTGAGCCGCTTCGTCGGTATGCTGACCGACAGCCGCAGCTTCCTGTCCTACACCCGTCATGAGTATTTCCGCCGCATCCTGTGCCAGATGATCGGCCGCTGGGTGGCCGCGGGTGAAGCGCCGGCGGATATCCAGCTGTTGGGCGAGATGGTGAAAAATATCTGCTTTAACAATGCGCGTGATTACTTCGCCATTGAACTGAATTAAGTCCAGAGGTCGGTTGATATGCAATACATTAAGATCCATTCGCAGGATAACGTAGCCGTCGCGTTGGCTGACATGAGTGCAGGTACCCAGGTCACTATCGATGATGATACGGTCACGCTAAGCCAGGACGTGGGGCGTGGGCATAAGTTCGCGCTACGCCCGGTTGCGAAGGGAGATAACGTGATTAAGTATGGTCTGCCCATTGGTCATGCGCTGGCGGATATCGCGCCAGGGGAACATATCCATGCCCATAATACGCGCACCAACCTGAGCGACCTTGACGAGTATAGCTATCAGCCGGACCTTAGCGAGCCATCGGCACAGCCCGCCGACCGCGAGGTGCAAATTTACCGTCGCGCTAACGGGGAGGTCGGGGTGCGCAATGAACTGTGGATCCTGCCGACCGTCGGCTGTGTTAACGGGATTGCCCGCCAGATCCAGAACCGCTTCCTCAAAGAGACCAACGATGCGGAAGGCATCGATGGCGTCTTCCTCTTCGGTCACACCTACGGCTGTTCGCAGCTGGGGGACGATCACATCAATACCCGCACCATGCTGCAAAATATGGTGCGCCACCCCAACGCCGGGGCGGTGCTGGTGATCGGTCTGGGCTGTGAAAACAACCAGGTCGATGCTTTCCGTGAAACCCTGGGCGAGTTCGATCCGGCACGCGTGCACTTTATGATTTGCCAGGCGCAGGAAGATGAAGTGGAGGCGGGGGTTGAGCACCTGCACCAGCTCTATCGCGCGATGCGCGAGGACAAGCGCGAACCGGGCAAACTGAGCGAGCTGAAGTTTGGCCTGGAGTGCGGCGGCTCGGATGGCCTCTCCGGCATCACCGCCAACCCGATGCTGGGCCGTTTCTCGGACTACCTGATCGCCAACGGCGGGACGACCGTGCTGACGGAGGTGCCGGAAATGTTCGGCGCCGAGCGGCTGCTGATGAGCCACTGCCGGGATGAAGAGACCTTCGGCAAGCTGGTGACCATGGTGAATGACTTTAAACAGTACTTTATTGCGCATAACCAGCCGATTTACGAGAACCCATCGCCGGGCAATAAGGCGGGGGGGATCACCACGCTGGAAGATAAGTCGCTGGGCTGCACCCAGAAAGCGGGTTCCAGCCAGGTGGTAGATGTGCTGCGCTACGGCGAGCGTCTGAAGGTCCACGGTCTCAACTTGCTGAGCGCGCCGGGTAACGATGCGGTGGCGACCAGCGCCCTGGCCGGGGCGGGTTGCCACATGGTGCTGTTCAGTACCGGTCGCGGCACCCCTTATGGCGGTTTTGTGCCGACGGTAAAAATCGCCACCAACAGTGAGCTGGCGGCGAAGAAGAAGCACTGGATCGACTTCGATGCCGGCCAGTTGATTCACGGCAAAGCGATGCCGCAGCTGCTGGAGGAGTTTGTCGACACCCTTGTCGAAATCGTCAATGGCAAACTGACCTGTAATGAGCGCAATGACTTCCGCGAGCTGGCCATCTTCAAGAGCGGCGTCACCTTGTAATGGCCAGTCGCTCCTCGTCTGACGGTCAGGGGACGTGCCAGCGCGGCGGTGGGCGAAGGTATCTGTTTTGGTTATCATTGTTGATGTGAATAACGGCGCGCCATACAAGGGGCGCTGTTTGTTTTTATCTTTTCTGACAAGGATCTTTCATGACCGCGTATTGGCTTGCCCAGGGCGTGGGGGTCATCGCCTTTCTGATCGGAATCACCACCTTTATCAATCGCGACGAGCGTCGTTTTAAATGCCAGCTGGCGTTGTACAGCGCCATTATCGGCCTGCACTTTATCCTGATGGGGGCGCTGCCGGCGGGTATGAGTGCCGGGCTTAACGCCGTGCGCACGCTGATTTCTCTGCGTACCCGCAATCTGTGGGTCATGGCGATATTTATTGCCCTGACGCTGATTCTCGGCTTTGGAAAACTCCAGCATGCGATGGAACTGTTGCCGGTAGTCGGCACCGTCGCCAGCACCTGGGCCCTGTTTCGCTGCCAGGGGCTGACCACCCGCTGCGTGATGTGGTGCTCTACGGCGTGCTGGGTCACGCATAACTTTTGGCTGGGGTCGATTGGCGGCACGCTGATTGAAGGCAGCTTTCTGATCGTCAACGGTCTGAATATTATTCGTTTCTGGCGGCTGCAAAAACGCGGTATCGATCCGTTTAAAAGGGAGGAGGCGCTGGAAGAGAACCCCTCCGCCCGCTAGCGGAGGGGAGGCGGGGCTTAATCGCGCAGCGCGTTTTTCGCCAGCTGCTCATCTTCAGCAATACAGGCGGCGGCGGTAAACAGCACATCGGTGGAGGAGTTCAGCGCGGTTTCGCAGGAGTCCTGCAACACGCCGATGATAAAGCCGACCGCGACCACCTGCATGGCGACATCATTGGGAATACCGAACATATTGCAGGCCAGCGGAATCAGCAGCAGCGACCCTCCCGCTACGCCGGACGCGCCGCAGGCGCACAGTGAGGCGACCACGCTGAGCAGCAGCGCCGTAGGCAGATCCACCGGGATCCCCAGGGTATTCACGGCGGCCAGGGTTAGCACCGTAATGGTGATCGCGGCCCCGGCCATATTGATGGTGGCTCCCAGCGGGATAGAGACGGAATAGGTATCGCGATCGAGGTTCAGTTTTTCGCTCAGCGCCATGTTCACCGGAATATTGGCGGCGGAGCTGCGGGTGAAGAAGGCGTATACGCCGCTTTCGCGCAGGCAGGTCAGTACCAGCGGATACGGATTGCGGCGGATTTTCCAGAACACCAGCAGCGGGTTAATCACCAGCGCCACCAGCAGCATACAGCCCACCAGCACCATTAACAGCTGAGCGTAGCCCCACAGCGTTGCAAAACCGGTAGAGGCCAGAGTTGAAGAGACCAGGCCGAAAATACCCAGCGGCGCAAAGCGAATAACCATTCTCACCATGAAGGTCACCGCATGGGAGACGTCATTGATCAGGTTTTTGGTCGTCTCGTTGCCGTGACGTAGGGCAAAGCCGAGACCGACGGCCCACACCAGAATTCCGATATAGTTGGCATTGAGCAGGGCATCGATCGGGTTCGCGACCATACTCATCAGCAGCCCGCGCAGTACTTCGATAATCCCTGACGGTGGCGTAATATCGCCGGCAGCGGAGGTCAGGTGCAGCGTTGACGGGAAGATGAAGCTAAACAGCACGGCGGTTAACGCGGCGCTGAAGGTTCCCAGCAGGTACAGGAACAGAATCGGGCGGATACTGGTTTTTTGCCCCTGCTGATGGCTGGCGATGGAGGCCATCACCAGCATCAGCACCAGTACCGGCGCCACGGCCTTCAGTGCGCCGACGAACAGCGTGCCGAGCAGACCGACGGCGATCGCCGTCGGCTTCGAGACCAGCGCCAACAGCACGCCGAGAACCAGACCGACTAAAATTTGTTTGACCAGGCTGCCCTGGGCCAGACGTTGAAACAGGCCCGATGGGGGAGTTTGTGTCGTCATTATCTATACCTTCTTGTGATGTTGCTGTCCGTCTCACGTACGTACTCTTTGTTACGTTTATGTCCGGATGTAAGTAAATATTTGCCTGGTCGAGTATACGGAAAGAACGGTGGGGAGAAAGCGTAAAATGCTGCTTCTTTATCCGGGATCTTGTTTTTTAACTATGTATTAACGATTTTGTGACATGGTGAGAAATACTGCGCGGTGGAGGTTGCTGGCCGGGGGAAAGCAGGCTCCACCCGGCCATTTGCGGTTTATTGCCGCTGTTTCTTCTTATCGTGTTGCTGATTGACCCAGGCGTTAATCAGCAGGGTCAGCGTCAGAATGCCGCCAACCGCGCCGAGCGAAACGCTAATCGGGATATGATAGAAGTCGACAATCAGCATCTTGACGCCGATAAATACCAGAATCACCGACAGGCCATACTTCAGCATCGAGAACCGCTCCGCGACGCCCGCCAGCAGGAAGTACATCGCGCGCAGGCCCAGAATCGCGAACAGGTTTGAGGTTAGTACGATAAACGGATCGGTGGTCACGGCAAAAATCGCCGGGATGCTATCGACCGCGAAAATCACGTCGCTTAGCTCCACCAGGATCAGCACCAGCAGCAGCGGCGTGGCGAACAGGACGCCGTTTTGCCGGGTAAAGAAGCGCTCGCCTTCAATCTTATCGGTCATACGCAGGTGATTGCGGATCCAGCGTACCAGCGGTTTATCGCCGATACCGGAATCATCTTCTTTCGCCAGCGCCATTTTCACCCCGGTAAACAGCAGGAATGCGCCAAACAGGTACAGCAGCCACTCGAACTGGGAAATAAGCCAGCTGCCAGCGAAGATCATCGCCGTACGCAGCACGATCGCCCCCAGCACGCCATAGACCAGCACCCGGCGCTGTAGCGCAGGCGGCACGGAGAAATAGCTGAACAGCATTAACCAGACGAAGACGTTATCGACGGCCAGCGCTTTCTCAATCAGATAACCGGTGAGGAAAGCCAGCGCCTGCGGATCGGCAACGGCACGCCCTTCGGTTTGTACCAGGTACCACCAGAAAGCCGCGTTGAAGAGAAGAGAGAGCGTTACCCAGAGAATGGACCAACCTGCGGCCTGTTTCATCGTCATGCTATGCGCACCGCGCCGTCCCTGAAGCAGGAGATCGATGGCCAGCATGATCGCCACGACCACAGCGAATCCGCCCCATAACAACGGTGTGCCGACAGTATTCATTACAATGTTCCTTACATAAAAACAAAACGGCTGACGTCGGAAGACGGCAGCCGTTGCGTGTTTATGCATAGACCTCGCCTTCCGGCAAGGTCTCACTTACAACAATAAAAGAGCCGCTTAACGTCGGCTGATGCTTTTATTATTGCCCGGCGACCGGATGCGCTTTTGCACGCATCGTAATGACGATCCACCGGCAAGGAAGTTACTCCCCTTTGCACGTAACAAAGTATTACAAGTCATAAATGGCGTCAATGGCGACGGACGGCCTATTTACACTCCTTTACGCCACCTGCGGATTATCCGCCGGGAATACCACGCCGGTCTGGCGGCGAATTTCGCTCAACAGTTTGGCCGTGCTGCGGCTCACTTCCAGTCCCGGGTGAAGCACCTGATTATTTTCCACCAGACGCGCAAACTCTTCCGCCTCATACAGCATCGTATTGATGTGCTGCGGCTGCGTCAGATCCTGCGCTTTCCCGCCGCGTGGGATGAAAGAGAGCTTCTGGCATTCAGAAATTTTCTCGATCACCAGCGCGCCGGCCTCGCCCTGGATTTCGCTTGCCAGGGTAGAGTCGCTCACCTTGGAATGGTGCAGGGTGACGTCAAAGTCCGCGTAACTGAGCACCACCGTCCCCTGGGCATCGACGCCGCTGTCCAGCAGGCTGGCGCTGGCGTGAACCGCCCGCGGCTCGCCCCATAGCGCGACGGCCGAAGCCAGGCAATAAAAACCGATATCCATAATCGAGCCGTTGGAGAAGGCCGGGTTGAAGGTATTCGGATTCTCGCCGTCGAGATAGCGCTGATAGCGGGAGGAGTACTGGCAGTAGTTGATAAACGCTTTATGCAGTTTGCCTACTTTGCCGAGCGACTGCTGCAGCAGCAGGAAATTCGGCAGGCTCGCGGTTTTGAAGGCTTCGAACAGCACCACCTGGTTTTCGCGGGCGGTATTGATAGCGGCTTCGACTTCCCGCAGATTGGAGGCCAGCGGTTTTTCGCAAATCACGTGCTTTTTATGGCTCAGGAACAGCTGCGTTTGCGGGAAGTGCAGGGAGTTCGGGCTGGCAATGTACACCGCGTCGACGGCATCGCTTTGCGCCAGAGCGTCCAGCGAGGTGAACAGATGGTCGACGGGATAGTCGTTAGCGAAAGCCTGCGCCTGCTCGAGGCTGCGAGAGTAAATCGCGGTGAGTTTATACTTGCCAGTTTCATGGGCGGCATCGACAAACTGTTTGGTAATCCAGTTTGTACCAACAACAGCGAAACGTATCATAAACGTTGACGAACTCCGTTAGAGGGGACCTCCTGCCACTCTACCATGCCATCATGACAAAACCAGTGCGTGACTACGCAGAACGATTTAACGAAAGATGCGTTAGCCACAGGCGCGTATCAAACTCCAGCTGGTGGTACTGCGGCTCCATATGGCAGCACAGCTGATAGAACGCTTTGTTATGATCCTTCTCTTTCAGGTGCGCCAGTTCATGCACCACGATCATTCGCAAAAACGCCTCCGGCGCCTCGCGGAACACCGTCGCCACGCGGATCTCGGCTTTCGCTTTCAGCTTGCCGCCCTGGACCCGTGAAATCGCGGTATGCAGGCCGAGCGCGTTGTTGAGGACGTGGATCTTGCTGTCGTACATTACCTTGTTCACCGGCGCGGCGCCGCGCAGATAGCGGGTTTTCAGATCCTGAGTGTACTGATACAACGCCTTATCGCTATTGACGTCATGCCCTTGCGGGTAACGTTTTTGCAGGACCTCGCCCAGCCGCTGCTCGGCAATTAAGGTGCGAACCTGAGAAAGTAAATTCTCCGGGTAACCCTGCAGGTAAGTGAGTTGACTCATCAACGCTCCAGATAAAAGATATTCATATCATCCCTCAGGCTGCTGCGGCGCATCCTGAATGATTTTGTCGCTAAAAAGGGTATACTCACGCACCCTTTTCAGGGATAACGCCAAATTTTACCACTCAGGAGGGCCGATGAGCCACTTAGACAACGGTTTCCGTTCACTGACACTGAAACGTTTCCCGGAAACGGATGACGTTAACCCGCTACTGGCGTGGGAAGCGGCGGATGAGTATCTGCTGCAGCAGCTGGACGATACGGAGATTAAGGGCCCGGTCCTGATTCTGAACGACACCTTCGGCGCATTAAGCTGTGCGCTGGCGGAACATACGCCATACAGTATCGGCGACTCGTACCTGACGGAACTCGCCACGCGTGAGAATTTGCGTCATAACGATATTGCCGAGTCCAGCGTGAAATTTCTCGACAGCACGGCAGAGTACCCGCAGACGCCGGGCGTGGTGCTGATCAAAGTGCCAAAAACGCTGGCGTTGCTGGAGCAGCAGCTGCGGGCGTTACGCCTGGTGGTGACGCCGCAAACCCGTATTATCGCGGGCGCCAAGGCGCGCGACATTCATACCTCCACGCTGGAGCTGTTTGAAAAAGTGCTGGGCCCGACCACCACCACCCTGGCCTAGAAGAAAGCCCGCTTGATCAACTGTACCTTCGCCGCGCCGGCCCTTGCCGAGGCGCCGCAGACGCTGAGCTGGAAGCTGGAAGGGACGGAGTGGACGATTCACAATCACGCGAATGTGTTCTCACGAACCGGGCTGGATATTGGCGCGCGTTTCTTCATCGAACATCTTCCTTCCAACCTCGAAGGCGAAATTGTCGATTTGGGCTGCGGCAACGGGGTGATTGGTCTGACGCTGCTGGAGAAAAACCCGCAGGCTAGCGTGGTGTTTGTGGATGAATCGCCGATGGCCGTGGCCTCCAGTCGCCTGAACGTGGAAACCAACATGCCCGAGGCGCTGGACCGCTGCGAGTTTATGATTAACAACGCCCTGTCCGGCGTTGAGCCGTTTCGCTTTAACGCGGTGTTGTGCAACCCGCCGTTTCACCAGAAACATGCGCTGACGGATAACATCGCCTGGGAGATGTTCCATCACGCGCGCCGCTGCCTGAAGATTAACGGCGAGCTGTATATTGTGGCCAACCGTCACCTCGATTATTTCCACAAGCTGAAGAAGATTTTCGGTAACTGTTCTACCGTCGCCACCAATAATAAATTCGTGGTGTTGAAAGCGGTGAAGGTGCGTAAGCTGCGCTGATGTGCCGATCGCCTTCGCCGGGCGAGGTGAGGGCAGTCGCAGGTCGTTCGGCGAGGCGTGTAGCCCGGAGAAGCGCAGCGCCTCCGGGGAACCCCCGGCCCGGGCTACTGCCGTTAAATGGCCAGCGCAAGCTTTGTTCCCTGGGCAATGGCGCGGCGGGCATCCAGCTCCAGCGCCACGTCGCAGCCGCCTATCTGATGCACCACCTTACCCGCCGCGCGTAGCGGATCCGCCAGCTCACGCTTCGGCTCCTGACCGGCGCAGATAATCACCTGATCCACCGGCAATACCCGCGCTTCGCCGCCGATCGTCACATGCAATCCCTCGTCGTCGATCCGCTGATAGCTGACCGCCGGGATCATTTTTACCCCGCGCGCCAGCAGGGTGGCGCGGTGGATCCAGCCGGTGGTTTTACCTAAACCCTCGCCGGGCTTGCCGGGCTTGCGCTGGAGCATCACAATCTGCCGCGGGCTTTTCGCTAGCTGCGCCCCTTCCGGACGCAGGCCGCCGGGCGCCTGCAGGCTGGTATCAATTCCCCACTCGGCGCAAAATCCGGCGATATTCTGGCTGCTGGCAACCTCCGGCTGGCTCAGATACATCGCGGTATCAAACCCGATGCCGCCGCAGCCGATAATCGCCACTTTCTCGCCTACCGGCGCTTTGTCGCGCAGTACGTCGAGATAGCTCAGCACTTTCGGGTGCGTAATTCCGGCGATATCCGGCATCCGCGGGGCGATCCCGGTGGCGAGGATCACTTCGTCAAACGCCATCAGTCGATCCGCCGTGACCAACTGGCCCAGCTGCAGATCGACGCCGTTCAGAGCCAGCATCCGGCGGTAGTAGCGTAAGGTTTCAGAGAACTCCTCTTTGCCGGGGATCTGCCTGGCGATATTAAACTGGCCGCCAATCTCTTTTTGCGCGTCGAACAGCGTTACCGCGTGGCCGCGAGAAGCGGCATTGACGGCAAAAGCCAGCCCGGCGGGACCCGCCCCCACCACCGCCAGGCGTTTCACCGCCGACGCCGGGATGACCGGCATCAGAGTTTCATGGCAGGCGCGCGGATTGACCAGACAGGAGGTGACATGCCCGGCGAAGATCTGATCCAGGCAGGCCTGGTTGCAACCGATGCAGGTGTTGATCTCATCCGCTCGCCCGCTTTGCGCTTTGGAGAGGAATTCACCGTCGGCCAGGAAGGGGCGTGCCATCGACACCATATCGGCATCGCCACGGGCGAGGATCGCCTCCGCTACCTGCGGATCGTTGATCCGGTTAGTGGCGATCAGCGGGATCGCCACGGCGCCTTTCAACTTGCGGGTCACCCAGCTAAAGGCCCCGCGCGGTACCGCCGTGGCAATGGTCGGAATGCGCGCCTCGTGCCAGCCGATACCGGTGTTGATCAGGGTGGCGCCTGCCGCTTCAATCGCCTGCGCCAGTTCAATCACTTCCGGCAGCGTGCTGCCATCGTTAACCAGATCGAGCATCGACAGGCGGTAGATAATAATAAAGTCGTGGCCGGCTCGTTCGCGCACCGCGCGCACGACTTCAAGCGCAAAACGCATGCGTCGGGGGTAATCGCCGCCCCACTGGTCGTCGCGGTGGTTGGTGCGCGCAGCGAGGAATTCGTTAATTAAATAACCTTCAGAGCCCATCACTTCGACGCCGTCATAACCCGCCTCCCGGGCCAGCTGGGCGCAGCGGGCGAAATCATCGATCAGCTGCAGGATCTCATCATGGCTGAGCGCGTGCGGGACAAAGCGGTTAATCGGCGCCTGCAGCGCCGACGGGGCTACCGGCCGCGGCTGATAGCTATAGCGGCCGGTATGCAAAATTTGCAGAGCGATTTTGCCGCCTTCCCGATGGACCGCATCGGTAATGTGGCGATGGTGCGCCAGATGGCTGGCATCGTCGAGCACCGCGCCGCCCGCCATTGTGACCCCCGACGCCGTCGGCGCAATCCCGCCGGTGACAATCAGCGCCACCCCGTGGCGAGCACGCTCTGCGTAAAAGGCCGCCAGCCGCTCCGTGCCGTCGGCATGTTCTTCCAACCCGGTGTGCATCGACCCCATCAGCACACGGTTTTTCAGCTGGGTAAAACCCAGGTCGAGCGGGGCGAATAACGACGGATAGTGGCTCATAATGGCTTCCAGTATCTAATATGTAACATTATTGTTATGTGGTCGGATGAGTTACTAATTTAGCCGTCGCGGGCAAAAAGTGAAAAAGGGAGTGCGGTGATTGTGATGGGATTCAAAGAACGAGGGCGGGAGCGTCCCCCGCCGCCGTGGAAGCGGGGGAAGAAGGGGGCGTTCAGGGGGCCGGGACGACAGGGGGCCGGCGCTTAAGGCCCGGCGCCTGCCACATCGAGGTGGTCAGCCCGCTGTCGACCAGCCCAAGCTGGTCGGCATAAACCGACTGCCATTTCTCCATCATCCCCTGGTACAGCTCGCGGTGCGCCGGATTGGGCGTAAATACCCGATGCCAGCTCACCAGCTGCTCGCCGGTCGTTGCCATATCGGCGTACAGGCCGGCGCCGGTTCCGGCGGCAATGGCGCAGCCGAGAGCGGTGGCTTCACGGACCACCGGCACGCGTACCGGCAGGCCGGTGACATCGCTGAGGATCTGGCTCCACAACGCCCCTTTCGAACCGCCGCCGGCAAAGACCAGGCTGTCGAACGTCACCCCGGAAAAGCGTGAGATTTGCGCCAGATTACAGGCGGAGACAATCGCCGCATTCTCCTCCAGCGCGCGGAACAGAGTGGCTTTATTGCATTTCTCCGGGTCGATGGAGAGGTTAATAAACGACGGCGCGGCGTGATACCACTGCTTGAAATGCATGGCATCGGAGAAGATCGGCATCACGCCGTGGGAACCAGCGGGCACCCGGCTGGCCATCTCTTCCAGCAGGGAGTAGGCGTCGACGCCGAGGCGCTCGGCGACCAGCTTCTCTTCGGCGCAAAAGGCATCGCGGAACCAGCGCATGGTCAGGCCGGTAAAGAAGCTGATCGATTCCGCCTGGGCCATGCCGGGAATCACGTGCGGGTTCACGCGAATATTCATCTCCGGGTCGGTTCGCACTTCCGGCAGATTCACCACCTGTTGCCAGAAGGTACCGCCGAGTACGGCGCTTTGCCCCGCGCGCACCACCCCGAGACCGAGGCAGCCCAGCTGCACGTCGCCGCCGCCCATCACTACCGGAGTTCCGGCCCGCAGGCCGCTCTGCTGCGCAGCCGCCTCGGTCACCGTTCCGAGCAGCGTGCCGGTCTCTTTGACCGGCGAGAGCATATCGGCCCGTAGCCCCGCCATATCGAGCAGCGCCGGGCGCCAGTCGCGGCTAAACAGATCGAGCATCCCGGTGGTGCCGGCGTTGGACGGGTCGACGGCCAGCTCGCCGGAGAGCTTTGCTGCCAGCCAGTCGCTAATCATGGTGACGGTAGCGGCTTTACGGTAGATATCCGGGCGGTGGTGGGCCAGCCACAGCAGGCGCGGCATGGCGCTTAACGCCAGCGTCTGGCCGGAGACGTCATACACTTCGGATTCAAAGTGGTCATCGTGGATCTCTTTGAGCTCCGCCACTTCGCGGCTGGCGCGGGCATCGACGTTGGCGCAGGCCCAGATGGCCTCGCCGTTACGGTCGTAAAGGACGATGCCTTCGCGCATGGAGCAGCAGGCGACGGACTGAATATCGGCCGCCTGCAGATGGGCGACCGCCAGCGCCTGGTGGATGCACTGACAGGCCAGTAGCCAGTTGGTGGTGAGATCGAACTCCATGGAGCCGGGAACATTTTCTACGCTCAGGTGTTTCCATTCGGCCTGGCCGACCGCGACCTGGCGGCCCGCCAGATCAAAAATGACTGCCCGAATGCTGCCGGTCCCGGCATCTAACGCTAACAGGTAACTCATGACATGCGCCTCGCGATTGTTGCGCGGCGCAGGGCCATCAGGAGGCCAGCGTGAGCACCGCGCGTGCTGTTGTCTCTTCCGTTACCAGGCCATTGATGCGTTTGCCCATCAGGGCGGCATAAATCGCCTGCGCTTTTTCCGTTCCACCGGCAACGCCGACAATGGTCGGCAGCTGTGCCAGCTCATCGAGGGTGACGCCGAGTAATTCCCGGTGTATCTCCAGCCCCTCAACCCGCCTGCCGTCGGCCTGCAGGAAATAACCGAGAATGTCGCCTACCGCGCCTTTACGGGCGTACATCAGCTGTTCGCCTTCGCTGATATAGCCGGAACGCAGAATCGTGGCGTCGCGGCGCTGATCGATAGCGCCAATGCCTACCACCGCCGCATCTGCCGCCGTGGCGGCCAGCATGACATCGCGGACGCTCGACTCCCGGCGCAGGATCTCCGCCACTTCGGCGGAGGAGACCCGCAGCGGCGCCGGAATAATGCTGACGCTACAGGCGGCATCCAGCTGGCCGATGCCGGTCATATAGGGCCCGACGCCGCCGGAGAGCGTCACCAGCCGCACCTGCTGCGAGCTGATAAAGCCGCTCAGGTGCTGCAGGCAACTCATGGTGGCTTCGCCAAACCCCACCGCCAGCAGCTGCCCCGGTTCCAGTACTCCCATCAGCGACTGCGCCGCGCCAATGCCTAAACGCGCGTTCATCGGTGGCGTATTGAGCGCCGGCAGCACGCGGGCAATCTTCAGGTTAAAACGCTGTTGCAGCTCGGTCTCCAGCGCCAGGCACCCTTCGTAACGGGAGTTGATCTGCACGCGGATCACCCCGGACTGGCGGCCTTTTTCCAGCAGACGGGAGATCTTTAACCGCGGCAGCCCCAGGCGCTCGCCGATATCGTTCTGCGTCAATCCATCGTGGTAGTAACACCAGGCCACCCGCGCCACCAGCTCCTCTTCGGCTAACGCCAGGCCGGCATAGCGGCCCTCTTCCGTAATGCGTTTTTCGCTCATAAAGTGAACTCTTATAAAAATTTAGATCATATGTTCGTTATTGCGCGGTCGGAAAGTGTGAGCCGACTGGCAAAACCGATCTTTCATTGTGGGCTGATTTTTTCCAACGATCTAAAGCATAAAACTGTGATCTTTGCACGGTTGTAAATATAGTTCACCGTCTACGCTTTTGAACATTATTGAATTAAAAAATCATTTGTTCAACCGAGGCGTGATGATGAAGCCATTGCTTGAAGCCCGCCAGATCCGCAAACAGTTCTCCGGCATCGCCGTGCTGAAGGGCATTGATTTCACGCTCTTTTCCGGGCAGGTACATGCGCTGATGGGCGGCAACGGCGCCGGGAAATCGACGCTGATGAAGATTATCGCCGGGGTGGAAACGCCAGATGACGGTGAACTTAACCTTGGCGGCCGCGCTTTTGCGCGTCTCAATCCGGCGCTGGCCCACCAGCTGGGGATCTACCTGGTGCCTCAGGAGCCGATGCTGTTTCCCAACCTGACGGTACGGGAAAATATTCTCTTTCGCCTGCCGAAGCGCGCGGATAACGACGCGCGCTTACGGGAGACGCTGCAGCAGCTGCACTGCCAGATCAATCTTCAGGCGGCGGCCGGAACCCTGGAAGTGGCGGATCAGCAGATGGTGGAGATCCTCCGCGGGTTAATGCGCGACGCGCAGATCCTGATCCTCGATGAACCCACCGCCTCGTTAACGCCCGGGGAGACCGAGCGGCTGTTTCGCCAGATCCGCGCTCTGCAGGGGATCGGCGTCGGCATCGTCTTTATTTCGCATAAGCTGCCGGAGATCCGCCAGATCGCCAGTCATGTCTCGGTGATGCGTGACGGCGCGGTAGTGCTGAGCGGAGAGACCGCAGGCTACAGCGATGCGCAGCTGATCAACGCGATGACGCCCGTCGAGCGGGATCGCGATCTGAGCGATACGCAGAAACTGTGGCTGGCGCTGCCGGGCAATCGTCGGACCCAGGCGCAGGATTTCCCGGTACTGCGGGTAGAGGATCTGACCGGCGAGGGCTTTATCGATCTCAGTCTTGAGATCCATGCCGGGGAGATCGTCGGCCTGGCCGGACTGGTGGGCTCCGGGCGCACCGAATTTGCTGAAACCCTCTACGGCCTGCGTCCGCCACGGGCAGGGCGGGTATGGCTGGAAAACCGCGACATCAGCCACGACAGCACCCGCGCGCGGCTTGCCAGCGGACTGGTCTATTTACCGGAAGACCGCCAGGTTTCCGGGCTGTTCCTGGATGCGCCGGTACGCTGGAACACGGTGATGTTTAACCAGCCGTCGTGGTGGCAGCAGCGTCAGCGCGAAGCGGCGGTGGTGGAGCGCTACCACCGGGCGCTGGGGATCAAACTCAATCACAGCGATCAGACCGTGCGTACGCTCTCCGGCGGCAACCAGCAGAAGGTCCTGCTGGCCCGCTGTCTGGAGGCTAACCCGCTGCTGCTGATCGTCGATGAACCCACGCGCGGCGTCGACGTTTCCGCCCGCGCCGACATCTATCAGCTGCTGAAAAGCGTCGCTGCGCAAAACGTGGCGGTACTGATGATTTCAAGCGATCTGGATGAGTTTGTCGGATTGGCCGACCGGGTGCTGGTGATGCATCAGGGCAGGCACAGCGGCGAGCTGATAAAGCCGGCGGTGACCGTCGATCGCATGATGGCGCTGGCCTTTGGAGGGCAGTCATGAAAACGTTATTCAGGAACCGCGAGCTGAGCGCCCTGCTGGCGATTCTGGCGCTGTTCGCGCTGCTGATCGCGCTCAATCCCGCCTATTTTAGCTTCCAGACCCTGGCGATGATCTTTGCCAGCTCGCAAATTCTCTGCCTGCTGGCGCTGGGAGCGACGCTGGTGATGCTGACCCGTAATATCGACGTTTCCGTTGGTTCGACCGTGGGGCTGAGTGCGATCGCGGTCGGCGTTGCGCTTAACGACGGATATGGCCTGACGGCGGCAATCGCCTTTGCGCTGGCGATTGGCGCCCTGGCGGGGGCTTTTAACGGCCTGCTGGTGGTCGGGCTGCGTATTCCGGCGATTGTCGCCACTCTCGGCACGCTTGGCCTGTATCGCGGGGTGATGCTGCTGTGGACCGGCGGGAAATGGATCGAGGGGCTGCCCGATGACCTGAAATCGCTTTCCGAACCGCTGTTTATCGGCGTATCGCCCTTGGGCTGGCTGGTGCTGGCGCTGCTGCTGGCGGGCGCATGGCTGCTGTCGCGCACCGCGTTCGGTCGCGATTTTTACGCCGTGGGCGACAACCTGGCCGCCGCGCGCCAGCTTGGGGTGGCGGTGAACCGTACCCGTATGTTGGCCTTTACCCTCAACGGCATGCTGGCGGCCTGCGCCGGGATCGTCTTTGCCGCGCAGATCGGTTTTGTCCCCAATCAGACCGGCAGCGGCCTGGAGATGAAGGCCATCGCCGCCTGCGTGCTGGGCGGGATCTCGCTGCTTGGCGGCACCGGGACGCTGATCGGCGCTTTTCTCGGCGCCTTTTTTCTCACCCAAATCGATACCGTGCTGGTGCTGTTCCGGCTGCCGGCGTGGTGGAACGACTTTATCGCCGGCCTGGTGCTGCTGGGGGTTCTGGTACTCGACGGTCGGCTACGTCAGGCGCTGGCGCGCCATCAGCGGGCGCTGAAATACAGCCGCTTTCAGCCCGGCAATAAAGGGGGAAAGCACGTCACCCCGTTCGCAAAACGTAAAAACAAAGAGGTGGCGTAGATGAAGCTCAACTGGGAAAGCGCGCTGCTGGTATTACTGGCGGTGGAAATTCTGCTGTTTGGGGCGATCAATCCGCGGATGCTGGATATCAACATGCTGCTGTTCAGCACCAGCGACTTTATCTGTATTGGCATTGTCGCGCTACCGCTGACCCTGGTGATCATCAGCGGCGGGATCGATATTTCGCTCGGATCCACCATTGGTCTGTGCGCCATTGCGCTGGGGGTGATGATGCAGGCGGGCTGGCCGATGGCGCTGGCGATTCCGCTGACGCTGCTGATTGGGCTGCTGTGCGGCCTGGTGAATGCCGCCCTGATTCACTATACCGGCATCAGCCCGCTGGTGATTACCCTCGGTACGCTCTATCTCTACGGCGGGGCGGCGCTGCTGCTTTCCGGCATCGCGGGGGCGACCGGCTATGAAGGGATTGGCGGCTTCCCGGATAGCTTTACCGCCTTCGCCAACCTGACGCTGGCCGGTCTTCCGCTACCGCTGCTGCTGTTTGCCGTTATCACCTTTTTCTTCTGGCTGCTGACCCACCGCGGGCGTTTCGGCCGCCACCTCTTCCTGATCGGGCAAAACCCGCGGGCGGCGCGCTACGCCGCGCTGTCGGTGAACGGCATGCCGTACGTGCTGTATGGCCTGGTGGGCGTGGCGTCGGCGGTGGCCGCGCTGATTCTGGTCTCTTACTTCGGTTCGGCGCGTTCGGATTTAGGCCGCGACCTGCTGATGCCCGCGCTGACTGCCGCGGTGCTCGGCGGGGCGAATATTTATGGCGGGTCGGGGTCGATACTCGGCACGGCGCTGGCGGCGCTGCTGGTGGGGTATCTGCAACAGGGTTTACAGATGGTCGGCATCCCCAACCAGGTGTCGAGCGCGCTGTCAGGGGCGCTGTTGGTAGTGGTGGTGATGGGGCGCTCGCTGAGCCTGCATCGTGAAGGGCTGCGCACGGCCTGGCGGCGTCTTTCTCGCGCATAGCCGAAATCATGCACTTTGCCAGAAGGCGGCAAGTTTATGCGTTCCCGGGGGCCGCGGGGGGGAACGAACGTAGCCAACGCACATGCAACCTGAAGTATGACGGGTATAAAACAATCGGAGCATAACAAGATGAAAGCAAAGCATATCCTGCAAATAAGCACCCTGGCGCTGGCCATGAGCGTCGCGGCGGCCCAGGCGGCCGACCGTATCGCCTTTATTCCTAAGCTGGTCGGCGTCGGTTTCTTTACCAGCGGCGGCAACGGCGCGAAAGAGGCGGGGAAAGCGTTGGGGGTGGACGTCACCTACGACGGCCCGACCGAGCCGAGCGTCTCCGGCCAGGTGCAGCTCATCAATAACTTCGTCAACCAGGGCTACAACGCCATCATCGTCTCCGCCGTGTCGCCGGACGGCCTGTGCCCGGCGCTCAAGCGGGCGATGCAGCGCGGCGTGAAGGTGCTGACCTGGGACTCCGACACCAAACCCGAATGCCGCAGTATTTACATCAATCAGGGAACGCCGCAGCAGCTTGGCGGCCTGCTGGTGGATATGGCCGCCAGGCAGGTGAGCAAACCGGCGGCGAAAGTGGCGTTCTTCTACTCCAGCCCGACGGTGACCGACCAGAACCAGTGGGTGAAGGAGGCGAAAGCCAAAATCGAAAAAGAGCACCCGCAGTGGCAAATCGTCACCACCCAGTTTGGCTATAACGACGCCACCCGCTCTCTGCAAACCGCCGAAGGGATCTTAAAGGCCTACCCGGATCTTGACGCCATCATCGCCCCGGACGCCAACGCGCTGCCGGCAGCCGCCCAGGCGGCGGAAAACCTCAAACGCCAGGGGGTGGCGATCGTCGGCTTCAGTACCCCAAACGTGATGCGCCCGTACGTCGAGCGCGGGACGGTGAAAGCGTTCGGCCTGTGGGATGTGGTCCAGCAAGGCAAAATTGCGGTAAACGTCGCCGATCGCTTACTGAAAAAAGGCGATCTTAACGTGGGGGACAGCGTGGCAGTGAAAGATATCGGGACGCTGAAGGTCGAGCCGAACAGCATCCAGGGCTACCAGTATGAGGCGAAAGGCAACGGTATCGTGCTGCTGCCGGAGCGCGTGGTGTTCACCAAAGAGAACATCAATAACTACGACTTCTGACGGAGGATGAGATGGCAGATTTAGACGATATCAAAGAGGGGAAAGACTTCGGCTTCGACAGGCCGCAGAAGAACACGCTCTATACGTTGAAAGGCTGCGGTTCGCTGGAGTGGGGGATGCAGTCCCGGCTGGCGCGGATCTTTAACCCGCAGAGCAACCGCACGGTGATGCTGGCTTTCGACCACGGCTATTTTCAGGGGCCGACTACCGGGCTTGAGCGTATCGATCTCTCCATCGCGCCGCTGTTTGCTGAGACCGATGTGCTGATGTGTACCCGCGGGGTGCTGCGCAGCCAGGTCCCGGCCGCCACCAATAAGCCGGTGGTGCTGCGCGCTTCCGGCGGTAACTCGATCTTAAGCGAGCTCTCCAACGAGTGCGTCGCGGTGGCGATGGAGGATGCGCTGCGTCTCAACGTCTGCGCGGTGGCGGCGCAGGTCTATATCGGCAGCGAGTACGAACATCAGTCGATTAATAACATTATTAAGCTGGTGGATGCGGGCAACCGCTACGGCATGCCGGTGCTGGCGGTGACCGGCGTGGGCAAAGATATGACCCGCGACGCCCGCTACTTCTCGCTCGCCAGCCGTATTGCCGCCGAGATGGGCGCGCAGTTCGTTAAAACCTACTTTGTCGAGGAGGGGTTTGAAAAAGTCACCGCCAGCTGCCCGGTGCCGATTGTCATCGCCGGGGGCAAAAAGCTGCCGGAACATGACGCGCTGGAGATGTGCTGGCGGGCGATTGATCAGGGGGCGTCTGGCGTTGATATGGGGCGCAATATCTTCCAGTCCAGCGCGCCGCGCGCGATGCTGAAGGCGGTGAAGAAAGTGGTCCATGAGAATATGAGCGCCCGCGAGGCGTACCAGTTCTGGCAGGAAGAAAAACAGGGAGAGCTGAAATGAACGTGACGCTGGTGGAAATTAATATCAAACCGGAGCGGGTGCATGAGTTTCTCGACGTCTTTCGCGCTAACCATGAGGGGGCGCTGCAGGAGCCGGGCAATCTGCGCTTCGATGTCCTGCAGGACCCGGAAGTGAAGACCCGTTTTTTTATCTATGAAGCCTATAAAGATGATGAGTCGGTGCTGGCGCATAAGAAAACCCCGCACTATCTGGCCTGCGTGGAAAAGCTGGATGAGATGATGTCGCAGCCGCGGCAGAAGCGCAGCTTTATTGGTTTATTACCGCAGGGATGAGATATTCTCCTCGCCGCTCCCCTCGCCCATACGCAGAGGGGAGGGCGAGGGGAGATCAGGCTTCTTCTACGGAAACGCGCAGAGCTGCCAGCGCCTTACCCGCCGCTTTGAGGACCTGCTCACACTGATCGGGCGTCAGCGTCAGCGGCGGTTCAATGCGAATGGTTTTGGCGTTATTCAGCGTCCCGGCGACCAGAACCCGTTGGCGGAACATCTCGCTGGAGAAGTGATAGCCGATTTCGTTATCGACGAACTCAATCGCCATCAGCATGCCTTTACCGCGTACTTCATTTACCAGGTCCGGATACGCGTCAGCCAGCTGCCGGAAGCCGTTCAGCAGCCGTTCGCCTTTCTGTTCCGCCTGCGCCGGGAGATTCTCCGTCAGCAGTACGTTGATCGTCGCCAGCGCCGCCGCACAGGCCAGCGGGTTACCGCCGAAGGTGGTGGTGTGGAGGAACGGATTGTCGAACAGAACCGAGAACACCTCTTCGGTGGCAACCGTCGCGCCAATCGGCATCACACCGCCGCCGAGCGCTTTGGCGAGGCACAGAATGTCCGGCTGAACGTTTTCGTGCTCGCAGGCGAACATTTTGCCGGTGCGCCCCATGCCGGTCTGTACTTCGTCGAGGATCAGCAGCGCGCCGAACTCATCGCACAGCTTACGTACCGCAGGCAGATAGCCCGGCGGCGGCAGGATCACTCCCCCTTCGCCCTGGATCGGCTCGAGGATCACCGCCGCGACGTCATCACCGGTTTTCTTACACTCGCTGAGCAGCGTGCGCATGGCGTTGATATCGCCAAACGGTACGTGGCGGAAGCCCGGCAGCAGCGGCATAAAAGGCTTACGGAATGTCGATTTGGCGGTGGCCGACAGCGCGCCCAGCGATTTACCGTGAAACGCGCCGCTGGTGGCGACGAAGGTAAATTTGCCGCGCGGCGACTGGTAGGCTTTAGCGAGCTTCAGCGCCGCTTCGACCGACTCCGTACCGCTGTTGCTGAAGAAGCTGTATTTCAGTTTGCCGGGCGTTAAGGCGGCCAGCGTTTTGGCCAGCATGGACCGCAG
>NZ_JBJDNH010000045.1:0-47347 GCF_044900465.1 Klebsiella sp. NPDC088457
GGCTGCGCCAGCTGTCGAACCCCGGTCGGGGCTTCTCATCCCCCCCCTGGTGGGTACAACAGGCGAAAAAAAAAGCCCGTACTTTCGTACGAGCTCTTCTTAAAATATGGCGGTGAGGGGGGGATTCGAACCCCCGATACGTTGCCGTATACACACTTTCCAGGCGTGCTCCTTCAGCCACTCGGACACCTCACCATATTGTTTCGCTGCACACCTTGGGTGGGCAACGGGGCGCTACTATAGGGAGTTGCGCGAAAACGGTCAAGCAGTATTTATTCTTTCTTTACCGTTCGGTCAAGCATTGAACACCGCCCCGCCGTAAACCGGCAGGGCGGTGATTTTAACGCTGTGAATCAAGCTGTTCGCTATTCTTCACCACTTCCTGAGCTTTGCTATAGCTCTCGATCAGTAGCTGGTAGGCCGGGAAAACTTTGGTATACACCTCCGCCCACTCGGCGGCATCCGGACGGTTCCATGTGCGCTGCAGCTCGGAAGCCACCGCCGCCGTATCCATCGGGATAACGCCTGCCTGAACGACGCGAGCCAGGGTTATCTCCTGCGCCATCTTGCTGTAGGTGCCGGAAGCATCGATGACCGCGAAGACTTTATAGCCATCGGCAACCGCGGCGATGGACGGAAATGCCATGCAGACACTGGTAATAGTACCTGCGATAATCAGCGTGTTACGTCCCGTCGCTTTCACCGCGGCAACGAAATCTGGATTATCCCAGGCGTTAATCTCACCTTTACGCGCAATATATTGGGCATGAGGCGCATTTTCGTGGATCTCCGGGATCAGCGGACCGTTCGGCCCCTGCGGTACAGAGGCCGTAGTGATAACCGGTATCCCTGCCAGAGAGGCCATTTTTGCCAACGCGGCGGCGCGAGCGCGGAGTTCAGGCATTGGCATATCACCCACGGTCTGGAACAATCCACTCTGATGGTCAATCAACAACATGGCGGTGTTGTTAACATCAATCACCGGACGAGAACCGTTAAAGTTTGCTGGGGCGGACATATTATTCACCTCTGTCGTTTCAGATCTGGCCAAAACGGCCGCTGTTAAAATCGCGTACCGCTTCCGCGATCTGTGCTTTCGTGTTCATCACAAACGGACCGTAGCCTACGATAGATTCCTGTAACGGCTCACCGGCCAGCAGCAGCACCCTGGCGTTAGCCGCGGCGTGGAGATGAATTGCATCTCCTTTCTGGCTTAACACCACCAGTTGGCCTTCACGTACAGCGTCACTGCCGTTGACGCTGACCTCTCCTTCGAGAACCACCAGCGCGCTGCTCCAGCCATCAGGTTGCGTGAACGTCACGTCATGGCCCTGATTTAACTGCGTATCCCAGACGTTCAACGGCGAGAAGGTATGCGCAGGCCCGGCAACATCGCCGTAGCTGCCGGCGATCACCCGGACATTGCCGGCGCCATCCGGCAGGGCGACATCAGGAATGACATCCGCCGTAATACTCTGATAGCCGGGGTGGGTCATTTTGTCTTTGGCTGGCAGATTGACCCACAGCTGTATCATCTTCAGTTCCCCGCCGCTGCGGGTAAATTCCGCTGAATGGAACTCTTCATGCAGGATCCCGGCACCCGCCGTCATCCACTGCACATCGCCGGGGCCGATGACGCCGCCTTTACCCGTCGAGTCACGGTGTTCAACTTCCCCGGAATAGACGAGGGTGACCGTCTCAAATCCACGATGCGGGTGCTGGCCGACGCCGCGTTTACCGCTACCCGCCGGGAAGCTATGCGGACCGGCATAGTCCAGCAGCAGGAAGGGGCTCAGCTGCTCGCCATGTGTGGTGTAAGAAAACAGCGAGCGAACCGGGAAACCGTCGCCCACCCAGTGCTGCGCCGGCGCGGTGTAAACTCCTGTAATCTGTTTCATTTCTTGCTCCTGTGTCTCTGTTGCTGATGTCAGTAAGCTTATATGTGTGACCAATAGTCCGGTAGATAGCAAAAATGGCCTATACTGTTCTGAAAATGGAACAATGGAGGAAGGATGCAGGATCTCAACGACTTAGCCTGGTTTGTCCAGGTGGTGGACCATGAAGGGTTTGCCGCCGCCGGAAGAGCGCTCGATCAGCCAAAATCAAAATTAAGCCGGCGGATAGCTCAGCTGGAAGAACGCCTCGGCGTGCGTTTAATTCATCGCACCACGCGACAGTTTGTGGTGACCGAAGTCGGGCAGGCCTTCTATCAGCACTGCAAAGCGATGTTAATAGAAGCCGAGGCGGCGCAGCAGGCGGTTGAAACCCTGCGTGCTGAACCGTGCGGCAGCGTCAAACTTACCTGTCCGATCACCTTATTACATGCGCACGTCGGGCCGATGCTGGCGCGGTTTATGCTGCGTTACCCGGGGGTGAACGTCCTGCTGGAGGCGACGAACCGCCGGGTTGATGTCGTCGGCGAGGGAATAGATGTCGCGATTCGCGTACGCCCGCGCCCGTTTGACGACAGCGATCTGGTGATGCGTGTCCTGGCTGACCGCGGCCATCGGCTAGTGGCCAGTCCGGCATTAATTGCCGGTATGGGACGGCCTCATGCGCCATCCGCGCTCAGCGCGTGGCCTGGTCTTAGCCTCGGGGCGGGCAAGCATCAGCACAAATGGCAGCTGATGGGGCCCGCTGGCGCGCGGGCGGAAGTCTATTTTACGCCCAGAATGGTGACCACGGATATGCTGGCGCTTCGTGAGGCGGCGGTTGCCGGCGTCGGGGTGGTCCAGCTGCCGCTATTAATGGTGCGCGATCAGCTGGCGGCGGGAGAACTGGAGGTGGTGCTGGATGAGTGGCAGCCGCAGCGGGAAGTGATTCATGCGGTATTTGCCTCCCGCCGCGGTCTGCTGCCCTCGGTAAGAGCGCTGGTGGATTTTCTCAGCGAAGAGTATCAGCGAATGGAAGAGGATTGATGGCAGGGCCAGCGCTGCGCCAGCCCTGATCTCCATACAGAGCGATTATTTTTGCTGCCTGAAAGCGATGACCGTATCCCATGCGGTTTGCTGCAGGGCGCGGGCCGTCTGTTCGCTCATATCGCTGTCCACAGGCAGGGCGCCGCCTATCGGTGATTTATTATACAGGGTCGCGAACAGCACGCAGGCCGTCAGATAAGTACCGGCCAGAGACGGGTGGTTGCCGTCGCTATGGTATAAATTTATCTCCGGATGCTGCGCAATGGCGCGCGCAAACGCGAGGCCGACAGGGGCAACGTACCCCTGGGTCTGGCGAGCGATATCCAGATAGGCTTTTTCCAGTTTATCCGTCTGCTCCGGTTTATTTTTGCTGGCCCACGTCATGAACCAGACGACCTTTTCATTTGCTTTATGCGCCATATCCGCCATTTTTATCGCCGATTGCTTAAAGTCTTCCCGGGTGGCGGCTTTTTTGGTAATGGCTTCCGTCGAGTTTCCCTGGAAGACGACCACGTCCCATTTTTGCAGGCCGTTTTGAAACTCCAGATTGGGGATATGCCAGCCTAAGTGCCCTGTCGAGATGGTAATACCGCGGTACGCATAGCCTTTGCCGCGATCGGGCAGCAGCGAACGGGCGAGATCGCGCAGGCGAGTATTCACGTTGTTATTGTAATGGGTGTAAGAGTTGCCATATATCGCCACGGTTTTGTTTGCACCGCTCATCGTCGACCAGGGCGTCGGGGCAATCACGGTCTCAGCCTGCGCGAGGGCTGACAGACACAGACAGCCGGCCAGTAGATAACGTGCTTTTTTCATATTGCTGATCCTCAAAAGTCGTAGCGCAGTCCGGCGATGAAGGCATCGTCATGGATTTGCTTATTTTTATTGGCCAGTTCCTTCACATAAGTCAGGGATAGCCAGGTATCTTTCGCTAGCGTTAATTGTGTTTCCGCACGCCAGCCCCGGCGTTCGGCATATTTCTTACCATTTTCATTCAGCGTGCTATATCCTCCCAAAAATCTGACTTTTTGATATTTCCATGAAGCTAAGGAATCGAAGCTGGTATAATCATTGTCAGCTTTCTTATCGCGCGCGATCGTGACTTTACCCACCGTGGCGGCGAAAGAAATATCGCCATAATCGAGCTGTAGCCCGCCGGTATATTGCGTATGCTTTTTCCGCCCGTCCGTCGTTTTTACCCCGTCTTTGCGCTTATATTCGCTGGATGAGAGGGCTGGCGTTATTTTCAGGTCAGCTAACGACCAGGTTTTTCTGTAACTTGCCATCATGCCGTCATCCAGAGCATTAGTATCGCTATTACCGTTGCCCATGACATATGCCAGCTGGATCTGGTGTCCGTCAAACTCGCCGTTCCACTGAATGGTACCGTCCTGACGGTTAAACTGGTAGGAGCTATCTATCGTCGTGATTCCGTAGTTATAGACGTTCGGCGTAAAGTTTTTATAACGGTCGGTCATTCTCATGACCTGATAGAGCGGGTTTTTGGTGCGCCCGCCGATCAATTCACCGTAGCGGGCATGGGCCAGACCGAGCCAGGCATAGCGGGCATCAAGATCTTTCTCTCCGGTTTTATTATCGTTTTTTTCCGTCCTGACCTGCCATTCAACCCGACCGACAATTTTGGTATCATCGAGTACGTCTAATTTGTGGGTTAAATAGAGTCCAAGACGTCCTCCAAGCTGGCTACGTGAATCGTCTTCGGCAAATGACGCGTCGCCATGGGCAAGTTGCCATTCTAACCGACCATATATATCCAACGTATTCTTTTTATCTTTATAAACATTGATTGCAGAGGCGGAATAACTGGCGGTCATGAATGTAATAAGGATGATTGCTTTCGTTGTTGTGTGCATAGAATCCCTCGGGCCAGATAAAATGTAGCGGTAACAGGTTATGTTCTATTGTTGGGCGTGCGCTGTTTTTTTAAACCTGAACGATGATGCGCGGTAGGGGAAACTTTTTTTCTCATGGCCAATTGTGATATTAAACACAAATTACCGTCCAGGGCGCTATTAAAAGCGGTGTTTTATTCCTCACGGAATTAGTGAAATGATTATTTTAAAAGAACCGAGGGCGTAAAATTGGGGGGGTTGTTAAGTCGCTCACATTCCCGCAGGGGGAGTCTTGAGGTCCGGCGGGAAATAAATTTTCCCATTTTTCCTGTTAATTATTTAACGCACAATCAGCCGCAGAGAGAAAACCATTCAGTTGTGCCAACCGGGCCATACTGTCGGTAGAGGCGTAACCCATACAGGAGTTGATGATGCGAGGTAGTCAAAGTTCGGTATTTGATTCAGAACTGTATTCTTCTCTGTTTACCCAAACGGAGATGAAAGTTATCTGGTCGGATGAAAACCTGATTAGCTGCTGGCTAACGTTTGAATCGACCGTCGCGCGCGTGCAGGCAGCGCTGGGGATAATTCCCCAGCAGGCGGCAGATGATATCGCCGAAACCTGCCGGACGCTTTCACTCGACTGGGACCGACTGGCGCAAGAAACCCGCAGCGTCGGTATGCCAATCAAGCCGCTGATCGATCAAATTGCCGATGCGGGGACGCCGCAGGTGAAAAAATACCTGCACTGGGGCTGCACCACCCAGGATCTTCTGGATAGCGGACTAGCGATGCGTCTTAGTCAGACGCTGACGCTGCTGCGGCGCCAGACGATCGCGCTGGGAAACGCGTTAAAAGAGATGGCCGTGGAGCATAAACACAGCGTCATGGTCGCGCGGACTAATTCGATAGACGCCTCAGCGACCACGTGGGGACTGCAGGTGAGCGGCTACCTGGGGGAAGTGACGCGGCATTTGCGGCGCCTGGATAACCTGTTTGCGACGGCAACGACCGGTTTATTTGGCGGGGCGGTGGGGAATCTGGCGTCGGTTGGCGCGCAGGGACTGGCTATCCGCAACCGTTTGATGAGCGAGCTGGGGCTAAGCTGTCCGTCCGGGGTCATGAATGCCAGCCAGGATAACGTCGTTGAAGTGGTACAGTTTTTCGCCCTCGTTCATGGCACCTTGTGTCGCATTGCCAATGACGTGGAGACGCTGGGCCGTACGCCGATTGCGGAGCTGCGTGAAGGGGAAGGCGGGGGCGGCTCCAGCGCGATGCCGCATAAAACAAACCCGCGGGCCAGCAATATGATCCAGACGCTGGCCCGGATGGGCTGGATGTATTCCTCTGGCGGGCCAAATCTTCTCGATCAGCATGACGTACGTTCTGCCTCCGTCCGGGTGCTGAACTGGACGCTGGTGCCGGAAGCCGCGCTCTGTCTTGCCACCAGCCTTGAGCGTGGCGAACGCCTGATTCGTCACCTGGAGGTGGATACCGCCAGGATGCGTGAGAACTTCACCGCCTCGCACCACTTTATCATGTCGGAATCCGTCTCTATGAAGCTGGCAGAAAAAATTGGCCGCAGTGAGGGATACAACATGTTGAAAAGCCTGTTAAACCAGGCGGACGGATCGCAAAATCTTTACGACACCCTTATGGGATGCCCGGCCATCAGAACTCTCCTGTCAGAAGAGGAGATCCGCCACGCCTGTGAACCGGCCAGCTGGCTGGGCAGCAACGATATATTAATTGATGAGGCCATTTGCGCCTTCGATCGCCAGCTATCTCCCCCGGCCAGCGGGCAGGGCTAATGCGTTATTTTCGGCTCATCCGGTAGCCCGTCAGGTACCGGATGAGAAGGTTTCAAAAAAGACGAAAAGCTCTTCCAGCTGTTCAAAATTACCTTCGCCGCCACCTTTTTCATAGGCCAGATGAAGGGTGAGTTCAATAAAGAAGAAACCAATGATCCGGCTTTTAAACACCGAGCGGGTATCGCTCGGTAAAACGAACTGCAGATTGCAAAACTTCCCGTAGGGATTGGATTCAGAATTGGTGATCAGCACCACCAGCGCCTTCTTGCTGCGAAACCATTCTGCGATGCGTAACGCGGTATTATTAAATCGATAATAGGAAAAAACGATCAGCACATCATTATCTGCCAGGTTCAATAGTGATTTGGGGAGTTCTCCGGCATCCAGAGATAATAGCGTGACGCGGTCGCGAAAATACTTTATGAGAGTGACGAAGTGCGTCGCCATCGCATGAGATGACGAGGGGCCGACGACAAATAATTTCCGGTCGTTATCCAGAATAATATCGATAAAATGGTTAAGGGTTTTGATATCGATGCTGTCTTTGAAACTCGTAAAAAGCGTCGCCACGTTATTATTGAACTCCGTCACGACCTGCTCCGTGGCGACGTTGTCTCTGACCGGCGAACGTGTTGCCAGCTGATACGGTGAAATCATCTTTTGCGGCGACAGGGACTCTTCGACAACCCGCCGGAACGCCGCATAACCGGTAAACCCTATTTTATTTAAAAAACGACCAATCGTCGCTTTACTGACCGCCGCGTTGTTAGCGACATCGACAATGCCATGATACGGGATTTCATTAAAATGCTCACGGATATAGTTATCCAGACGCTGTTCTGACTCGGTTAAAACAGATAAATGCGCGGTGTTAATCTTATATTCTTCCAGCGTTAAGGGTGATTTAATTGACATTTTATAGACCCCGGAAAAGTTATTTCGTTATGAAATATCGCATATTTAGATGGATAAGTAAGTATTTCGCTAATCCAATAACTCTGGACACTTCGCGTTATGGGATCATGCGCACAATTTGCTGTGGGAAAATCATTTTCTCATTTTTTACCGGTACGGCGAAATTTACTCTGTTGGTATCTGAAACACAACCCACGACCAGAAACGAAGCATTTCTCTATCTTACCCGGCTTCATAAAAGGACATCATCCATGATCGCATTTATAATCGCCATTGTGATTACCGCTATTGCCGCATGGTTAATTATCAAGAACGTTCAGCCTCAGACGGTCCTCCTGCTGGCCGGGCTGGCGCTGCTAACCATCACCGCGCTATTTTATCCTGAACAGAGCATCTTGTACGCTAACGCCAAATCGACGGGATCGATCTGGCTCGATATCTTCTCCTTCGCGAAAGAGTCGCTGGCCACCCAGGTCGCAGGGATAGGGCTTATCATCATGGCGGCAGGGGGCTTTGCCAGCTATATGGACCACATTAAGGCGTCGAATGCGATGGTGAATGTCTGCATTCGTCCTTTACAGGTGATTAAAGCCCCCTATGTGATTCTCGCGTTGGGATATATTTGCGCTCAGCTCCTGCACGTGGCGATTTCCAGCGCTGCCGGGTTGGCGATGCTGCTACTGGTAACCTTTTTCCCCGTACTGGTGCGCCTTGGCGTGAGCAAAGCGGCGGCGGCGGCGATGATCGGTCTGTGCGCGTTTATGGATCTGGGCCCCGCGGTCGGAACCGCCAACCTCGCGGCTAAACATGCTGGCATGGAAGCGGCGGTCTATTTTGCCCGCTACCAGATGCCGGTGGCGATCGCCGTGATGCTGACGGTTGCGGTACTGATTTATTTCACCGCGAAATATTATGATAAAAAAGAAGGACATTGCCCTGGCGAACCGTTAGCGCAGCACGCGAGTGCTCATGACGCCGAGCGGCAGGCGCCGATATTTTACGCCATTCTCCCGGTTTTTCCCGTCATACTGGTGCTGGTATTCAGCCCGTTGGTCATCACATCAATTAAGGTCGATGTGGTCACCGCGATGATTGTCGGCACGCTGCTGGCGTTTGTCTGCGAACTGGCGGTGACACGGGATTTTCGCGCGAGCTGCAAGGGCGTGCAGAGCTTTTTTAAAGGAATGGGCAGCATGTTTACCAGTATCGTTTCACTGCTGGTCTGCGCCGATATTTATGCCCAGGGAATGCAAAAAATTGGCGCTATCGACTATTTACTCGACGCCGTACAGAACGCCGGTTTTGGTTTCGCCAGTATGACGCTGGTGATGACCGCGCTGGTTGGGGTGACCGCCGTGCTCACCGGCTCTGGCGTCGCGGCCTTCTTCTCCTTCTCCGGTATGGCCCCTTCGATTGCCAGCACGTTTGGTGAGAGCGCGGTGAAGATGATTCTGCCGATGCAAATGATGGCCGGCATGGGGCGCGCCATTTCTCCGGTCGCCGGTATTATTATCGCCGTCAGTAAGGCGGGAGAGTGCTCGCCTTTTGCCATCGTACGGCGGACGCTCATTCCCGCTATCGGCGGCATTATCGCCATGCTGGCAACCAACTATCTCATGTTCTGAATATCAACGTCGCGCCACTTTACCCACTGGACCTTGTTATGGACAATGCAACAAGAGAAAACCCGCTTTATATTCCGTACGCCGGTTCGCTATTGCTGGAGTCGCCTTTATTGAACAAAGGGAGCGGCTTTACACAGGCGGAACGGGATAATTTTAATCTGCATGGTTTGATCCCGGCGACGGTTGAATCGATTGAAGAGCAGGCGCAGCGTGCCTGGCTGCAGTTTCAGGATATTAAATCGGATATTGCCCGGCATATTTATTTACGCAATATTCAGGATATTAACGAGACGCTATTTTATCATCTGGTCGAAGGTTATTTACCGGAGATGCTGCCGATAATTTATACTCCGGTAGTCGGGCTGGCCTGTGAACATTTTTCTGCGATGTACCGGCGCCCGCGCGGATTGTTTATTTCGTGGGAAGACCGCTATCGCATCGATGATATTCTGCACAATGCCTCCCGCCAGAATGTCCGGGTTATCGTGGTAACCGACGGCGAGCGTATTTTAGGACTGGGCGATCAGGGAATGGGCGGCATGGGGATTCCGATCGGCAAATTATCCCTGTATACGGTCTGCGGGGGGATCGCCCCGGAATATTCGTTACCCATTTTTCTTGATGTCGGCACCAATAATCCCCGGCTGTTAAACGATCCGCTGTACATGGGGCGGCGGCATCCACGTATCACCGGCGAGGAGTATTTTGAGTTTATCGACCTCTTTATTCGCGCGGTGAAACAGCGCTGGCCTGAGGTCCTGCTGCAGTTCGAGGATTTTGCCCAGCAGTCGGCGATGCCGCTGCTGGAGCGCTATCGTGATGAACTGTGCTGCTTCAACGATGATATTCAGGGGACCGCCGCGGTAACGCTGGGGGCGGTAGTGGCCGCCAGTCATGCCACCGGGCGGCGGGTCAGTGAGCAAACGGTGGTGTTCCTCGGGGCCGGCTCGGCGGGATGCGGCATCGCCGAGCAGATTGTGACGCAGATGGTCGCGGAGGGGCTAAGTGAAACGCAGGCCCGGGCGCGTATCTATATGGTTGACCGCGCTGGCCTGCTAACGGAGGAGCAGACGGATCTCCTTGCTTTCCAGGCGCGCCTCAGTCAACCGCTCAGCCGGCTGAAGGGCTGGCAGTGCGAACAGGGTCATTACGGGCTGCAGGAGGTGGTTCGCCACGCCCAGCCGACGATTTTGATTGGCGTGAGCGGCCAGCCTGGTCTGTTCAGCGAAGCCGTGATAACGGAGATGTATCGTCATTGTCGGCGGCCGATTATTATGCCGCTCTCTAATCCGGACTCTCGCGTGGAAGCCCGGCCGGAAGATATTCTGGCCTGGACCGAAGGGCGGGCGATCGTCGCTACCGGTAGCCCCTTTGCGCCCGTTCAGTGGCAGGGGGAAAGCTACCCGGTTACGCAGTGCAATAATGTTTATATCTTTCCGGGGATTGGGCTTGGCGTGATGATAAGCGGCGCGCGGCGGGTAACGGACGGGATGCTGATGGCGGCAAGCCGGACGCTGGCGGAGTACTCTCCCCTGGCCCTTCACGGTACCGGTCTGCTGCTGCCCGATATTTCGCAGATTCAGTCGCTCACCCAGAAGATCGCGGTTCGCGTGGCGCAGGCGGCGCAGCAAGACGGCGTTGCCGCCGAGCTGCCAGAGGAGAGCCTGTGGGCGCGCATTGCGGACAACTTCTGGCGCCCGCGATATCGGCAGTACCGGCGCACGCCATTTTGAACCCACCGATTCTTTTACCCGGGTGGTGAGGGCCACGCGCGGCGGCGATGATATTGACGACATCACGCCGCCGCTCATAAATGCTGAGGAAGCCTGCCGCGCGACGGTAGGCCCTTTCCAGAAACGGCGGTGTGGTCATTTTTCCCACGCTCTTTGGCGTGAACCCGGCTAACCCTGGCAAAAAGCTGAAACAAACAAGCGGCCTCGTTTGCTGCGCGAACCGCAGTATAAAATTCCGCCTGTCCTGCTGGTAGCTCATGTGCGGATATGATGTGGCTTTATCTCCGTCTGTACTCTCCCGGGGCCGTCTACGCTGCGGTCACGTATTCTCCGCAAAGAATTTTTATGACCGATAAAGGGCGGTCAATTATTCCCCTGCCAGGTTATCTCTTTACGCGCTCTGGAGTATACATGGGTAAATAGCGATTAAGCCGAAGCGGTGTCTGAGAATAATAATGTGTTGTAGAAAGGCGGGCGCGAAGAAAAAAGGCAATCAGTCGGATGATATGATTGCCTTAAAATGGTGTACATCACCGGTTGTATCTAACGACAACCTTTTTTAAATGAGTATCTGGCTCTTGTTTTCATCCGGAGAGAGTGAGTTGCGGGCCAAATTCATCGTCAGTAAGCGTAGGCGCGAATAGCGGCGAGGAGAAGGGGAATAAATGGGAAACAGTTTTGCATTTGCCGGGCGCAGCTGGCGGATGCTTCTGAACGATCTCCCCGGGCCGTTGCAGGTTAATAAAACTGCTTTGTCGGTTCTGGCGAGGAATTAAAGCAACACAGTTTTGCCGACATAGTTCTTATTCCATCCAATAATACAGGTTAAAGTAACATCGTGGTTGAAAATCAATATCGCTTTGTCGCAAACCACCTATTTATATTATTGAGGAGCAGCAAAATGACCGATTCAATTGTGGAACGTCATGATATTCTTCCTGCAGATGTAACAGCCGATGCCGTCTTTTATGAATACTCAAAAGCCGCCAATCCTATCGGGGCTAAGATCATTTCACGCGTGCCGTATCATACTTTCCCGGCTTCATTGTATGAAAGTGGCGAGACCCGCGTGATTCCTCTGGATCTCTCCGACAGATTAAATTGTGTCGGTCCGGCAACTGGCCCGGGGTTACTGGCTAATTTTATTCGCATCAATGGCGGTGACAGAATTGCGCTGAATCCGCTTGCGACTTCACAAATTGTTTATGTCATTGATGGTTTCGGCGTAGTGGAACATGACGGGAAAAACATCCCTCTGGATAAGGGCTCTTTCCTGGCATTCCCGGGGGGAATTCCGACCACGCTCAGGGCTGTGACGACCTTAAAACTCTATTATGTTAATGACGCGCCGTTGCTTTCTTATCTTGGCGTTGGCCAGGTAACGCCACGCTTCTCCGCGACGCTGTATGGCGCCGAACGTGCGGAAGAAGAGCTGCGTAAAGCCGCAGCAGATAAAGACGCGGGTAACCGTAGCCGAATTTCCGTGCTGTTGGGGAATAAGCACTTCCCACATACTCGTACGATTACCCATGTTCTGTGGGCAATGTTTGGTACGCTGCCCGCGAATTCCGTGCAAAAACCGCATCGCCATCAGTCTATCGCGCTGGACTATATCGTTGATTGCCCGCAGGGATGCTACTCGCTGGTGGGCACTAAACTCGATGAGCAGGGTAATATTGCGGATGCCACCCGGGTGGATTGGGAACCGGGAATGTCTTTTGTTACCCCTCCGGGTTACTGGCACGCGCATATCAATGAATCCAGCGAAGCTGCCAGGCTTATCCCTATTCAGGACGCCGGTCTGCAGACCTGGCTGCGTTCGCTGGATATTCGCTTCAGCTAAATGAAATCACCGCCTTAGAAGAATAAGGCGGTGGAATGGATGTCACTCATCACCCTGCCAGCGCGGCGCCGGCCGGGTGTTTTTTTTATGAAGCAAGCCATGCGGTAAAACGATATGCTGACTGTTCACGATCGCGCCAGAGGCTCCTTTGGCTATGGCCACAGGCGCGGGAGGTTCATTCGAATGCTAAGGTAATATACGATGAGTGACGCAATAATGCCTGGTTCAGAGCAGGATAAACCGGCCGCTTTGTCATTAAATATAGGCAATAAAATAAGGCGCCTGCGGCAATCACGAGGCATTTCGTTAAACGATCTGTCTAAATTGTCAGGTATTTCAAAGGGCGCGTTATCTAAACTGGAGTCAGGTCACTCAAATCCCCGGGTCGATACGCTGGATGCTATCGCCGCCGCCTTACGCCTGCCTATTGGCGATTTGCTGAGCGGCAGCAATAAGCTATACCCTTATTTTGAAAGATATCGGCCTGCGCCGGGCGATTATTCACAAACGATGAAATTCCGCATCGGGCCGGGAAATACCTCCGAGATATGGCTATTGCAAATGAATCCGCAAGTGACCATTAACAGTCCGGGCCATTCTGTTGGCACCCATGAACATATTATGGTGCATAGCGGGGTTTTGCTATTACGGTTTAGCCCGAACGAGGCCATTACATTACGAGCGGGGGATTTTTACGGTTTCTCCGGGGAGGTTGCGCATGCTTATATCTCTACTGAAACGGCGATTAGTGCAACGGTGGTGATGTCGCATCTGGATCCGGGTTAATGGCCTGCGCCGCGATCGGGTGAGATGCGTCAGGTAAGGAGTCTGTCTCCCGGGCCTTTGTTCACTTAAAGAAACGAAACCTGCGGTCTGATAATCATGCGGTAAAAATTTTTATAAATAAAAGATATTTAATTCAGTAAGTTGATGTCCGGGTAATGAAATCATTCACCTGGGATCGGGAAACCTATTGTTCTGCTTTGTGGGTAACTGTATTCTTATTTCGAACAGCCGCGTTGGATCTTCCGCGTATCAATTTGCCGGAAAGATAAGCAAGATCGCGCGGTAAACCACGGGCAGCGATACCGCGATTCTCTTTATAGTCCGCCGGTATCTCTTTTTCAGCAATAAATCTAACCTGGCAGGCTCAGCACCGTGCTGCCTGTTTCCCGGCTATTTTTATTATATATTAAACTCGTTAGTGTCAGAGCACTATGATGGAGATGATTAATGCGTAAAGTTAATTTAAAAGAAAGCTTTGATCTGTTCAGCGATCGCTGGAGTCCGAAAATTGTCGGCGATATCAACGATGCGTATGTCAAACTGGCTAAATTCTCCGGAAAGTTTGACTGGCATCATCATGAACATGAGGATGAGCTTTTTCTGGTTATCAGCGGTCGTTTACGGATGGGGTTAAGAACAGGGGATATCGATCTTGAACCGGGCGAGTTTATCATCGTGCCTAAAGGAACCGAACATTGTCCTGAAGCGCTTAGCGAAGAGTGTTGCGTCGTTTTGCTTGAGCCAAAATCGACCCTTAATACGGGTAATATCGTCAATGAGCGTACCGTGCATGCCCTGGATAAATTGTAATCACCGTGCTTGTCGTTTCGCTTCTGGCAGCATATCAGCGAAATATTTTATTACTTTATAAAAATATCTGCTCTCGGCAATAGAAAGTTATAGTTGTCGCCTGGCGGACCATGATTGCCGATAGCTCCTGTATTTCTATGAACGACTCTGCGAACAAACATAATATTGTTCCCGGGACGTGGGACTTTGTTACGGACAGGGGGTTTTACTCATCTCATGAATAGATATTGAGATTAAAGAAATATATGTCCCGCACATTTTCTCATCCCTGCTGATTATTCCGTTAGCGGGTGGCGTTGCGGCTGTTTTTCTGTCGCGGTGGGGCTATCGAGCCAGTAAGGTTTTTCACCGATCTCAGCAATCATAAAGTCGATAAATGCTCTTACTTTCGATGATACTGTCTTTTTATGGGGGTAGGCTAACCAGATATCAGTAGGTTCGCGTCCCGGCTGAAAGGTAATTTGCGGGAAGACTTTTACGAGTTCCCCTGCTTTTAATGCATTAAACGCCAGCCATTCCGGGAGAACCACAATACCTTGATTATTTTTGGCCCGTTCCAGCAGAACTTCTTCTTCCCGTGAAATGAGACGCGGTAGCCGGTGAGTTCCGGTTTCCTGCCATTCACCTTTTCCTTCCCTCCAGTACCAGCCGATTTCGCTGGGGATGAAAAACGCGCTGGCGATAAGTTGTTGAACATGTAACGGGAAGCCTGGCCTATGCAAACAGGAGGGGCTTGCATAGGCCGCATAGCTATGCGTAGCCAGTTTACGCGCGCGAATCGTTGACTGATTTAACGCGCCAAAACAAATAGCGAGGTCGGTTTCGGTGCCAATCAGGCTCTCCTGGCCGGTGCTGTAGCGCAGATAAATATCGATATCCGGATAGCTAAGAAAGAACTTATCTATCAGTTTCAGTACGTGGTGACGACAAAAGGCACCGGGAACCGTTAGTTTTAATTGCCCTGAAGGGTGCTGATTTAATGCCATAGTGGCGGCTTTGGCTTCTGCCAGATTATGCAATAACTCTTTGGCTTTCGGAAAAAATAACGTACCAGCCTCGGTCAGACTTAATCCGCGGGAGGTTCTGTTGAATAGCGTAATATGCAGATGCTCTTCCAGTCCGGAGATGTGTCGTGATACGGTCGATCTCTTTATCGAGAGCTCGCTGGCAGCACGATTAAAACTCTGCAGTTCTGCCACGTGGATAAAGGTTTGCAAAGCTGAAAAGTAGTTCATAGACACCCCGACATTATTTATGATGAGATACAATGGCATCGATGGCACCTTTCCTGAAGTGCTATTTTTGGATAACACAATTGCATAATTATGCCACCTGCGAAATGCTTCTTAAGAAAGCGGAAAAGGACCAAGACAATGAATTATTTTGCTGCGATCAGAACGTTTGTTAGCGCTGCAGAATTGAAAAGTTTCAGTGCCGCCGCGAAGGAACTGAATATCGAAACCTCAACCATCTCCCGGCATGTCGCCGATCTGGAAGAGGATCTGCATATTGCACTGTTCAATCGTTCAACGCGCGGTTTGACGCTAACCGAAGCGGGGAAGCTTTTCTATTCGCATGCCACTCGTTTATTGGCACAGTGGGAGGAGGCGAAAAATTCGACTTCGGCGCTCAACAAGCGGCCTGCGGGTATGTTGCGCATCAGCGTCCCGAGCGCCTTTGGCCGCATGCATGTGATGCCCTTCGTGGAGGAGTTTCTTCAGCTCCACCCGGAAATCTCCCTGGACATGACTTTCAACGACGATGTGCAGGATCTGATCGAATCTCGCATCGATCTGAGCATCCGCATCGGCATACTACCGGAATCGACTATGCATGCGCGGAAACTGGCTGCACAGAAACGTTATGCCTGGGCGAGCCCGGACTGGATAGCACGGCATTCGCCCGCAGATCTGCTGCCTGGTCAGCAGATGTTGATGTTTTCGCGGCTCCACGGCGAAGGCTGGTATGCCCGTAAAGAGGGGGCCGGGGATGACTGGGCTCGAATATCGATGAACTCCCGGCTTATTGCCAACGACAGCGAAGCCCTGCTTTATGCGTGTCGCCATGGATCTGGAATAGCCGTGCTGCCTGACTGGCTGGTCTGCAATGATTTGCGACAACATCGCCTGCAGCGCGTTTTTCCCGAATGGGAATTCAGCATGCTGCGCGCCGAAACGGCTATCTGGATTGTTTATCCGCGTAAAAGGATCGTTTCCAGCAAGGTCCGGTCGTTTATCGACTTTCTGGTGGCGAAAATTGGCACTCCGCCGCTCTGGGAACGACTATAGCCGGAGGCAAGTTAAAAACCGGGTTCCGGTTGCATCCGCCTGAACCCAGGTTTTGTTCACCGGTGCATAAGAAAACCGCGCCGCGTTATGGGCTGCTTGTGGAGTTTATAACCGGCTATTAATGCCACAATCCTGCCAGCAGTGGCACAATCAACGCCGTGAGTAAGCCGTTCAGACCAATACCAATCGCGGCAAATGCAGCGGCTAATCCGTTCAAGGGCGCGATTTGCGCTGCGGCTACGCCACTACCGGCCACCCCTGCGGCAAAACCGTGCGCTCTCCAGTCGTTAATTTTAAACCAGCGTAGGATCGTTCGTCCCACCACGGCCGCGACGATACCGCCAGCAATCGCCAGCGCGGCGGTCAAGGCGGGCACTCCACCGACTTCCTGCGCCAGCGCGATAGCGATCGGGGTGGTCACCGACTTGGAGGCCATCGACAGAGCCACGGTGCGTGCGCCGCCAAATAGCCATACCAGCAGCGCGCCGGTGATGGTGGAAGTCAATGACCCCGCCAGTAGCGCAAGTCCAATAGGCCGAAAGCTACTTTTAATATGTGACATGTTCAGCGCCAGCGGTACCGCCAGCGATACGGTCGCTGGCCCAAGCAGAAAATTGATAAACCGGGCGCCTTTGAAATAGACGGCATATGGCGTCCCGGTAAGTTTCAGCAAGATGGCCATCAAAATAATGGCCAGCAGTACCGGGTTTAATAACGGTGAATTTCCTGAAAGTTGCTGTACCTTTTTCCCTGCCATGAAACATAACAACGTCAGCGTCAGCCACAGCAAAGGACTTAATGCCATCGGCGTCCACAAAGCATGAATAGTCGACATTATTGTTGCCCCCGGAGTTCTATCGATTCGCTCAACTGCTTATTTTTTCGTGAAAAATGATGCATCACCAGTCCGGTGACCACCAGTCCAAGGATGGTTGAAAATACCAGACCAATGAGAATGGGTAACCAGTATTCACGAAGTATGCCGCCTTCCGTAATAATCCCGACACCGGCGGGGACAAACAACAACCCCATATTATTTATCAGGCCCTCGGCGAGCTGTTTTAATGCACTATCAGGGGCGCTTGCTAACTTGCTTGTACCGCGAAGGATGAGAATGAGCGCCAGAATAAACATGCCAATGACCGGCCCTGGTAACGGAAGATGGAGTAAATTCCTCAGTAGTTCACCTGTTAATTGGGCGACCACCAATAACGCAAACGCATTTACCATGATATTTTCTCAATATTAACTTTATTTAAGGATAATGATTTTAAGTCCGTGCGATATTTATCTCCGGGCCGGGAGAATACGTTGTCTATGGCTTATATTCAGCCCTGGCCTGATGGGCAATATACTACAGGGGATCGTTTCGCGGACAATGTCCCTGGATGCAAAACTGTGTTGCGCTTTAACTTAAAGGGCCGGGGAGACGAGATTCTTGCCCCCCGCTATTTATGCAAAACTGAATTCCATATATTGCGTTTCTCTGATTGTTCGAAAAAGGCATACTGGCTACGGTATCAGCGAACGGGAAAGCGTTAAGACGTCGTTGCCGGATTGTCCCGCGAAGAGGAGAACCCTGGCCGGCCGGGCTCACTCGCATACCCGCTTCACCTGCGACAGTTATTTCAATACCAAGGATATGAATATGAGTACCAATACGATCCGGCGCCGATGCTCAGTTGCGGCCGTCATTTATGAACTCCTTAATCCAATACCATATGGTTTTTTCTGCGCAGCGTTAATTTTTGATGTTATTTATCTCTATAGCACCAACGTTATGTGGGAAAAGAGTGCGGCCTGGTTAATTGCGCTGGGGCTTATTTTGGCCATTATTCCCCGGCTGATTAATCTTTTTCAGGTGTGGGTCGGGCAGTCATCGCCGGCCCTCTCCGCGGTGAAGATCAATTTCTGGTTAAACGTTGTTGCCATCATTTCAGCAATCCTCAACGCCTTTGTGCATAGCCGCGATGCCTACGCCGTGGCGCCGCAGAACGTGGTTTATTCTGTGATTACGGTTGTGTGCTTGCTGATCGCCACGCTGGTTTTATCCTGCAGCGGGGAAAATAGTCGAGGTGAACGCCATGAATAAATTTTTCCTGATGGTGCCGCTGGCCTTCGCACTGTCTACCGTTCTTAGCGGCTGTGATGAAAAAGCGCAACTGACGCCAGACCAGCAAATCGGCCCCGATCCCATTCTACCGAAAGCGCAGGATTTCCTCGTGCCGCCGATGCAGGTCCCTTCCGGGGTGGGCTGGAAATCAGGGATGGTCCCCAAAGTAGCGGCCGGGCTGAAAATTGAGAATATCGCCAGCGGCCTGATGCATCCGCGCCAGGTTTATGTATTACCGAACGATGACGTTCTGGTGGTAGAAAGCAATAGTCCGGGAAGCGAACCGCTGACCACGCCGAAACAGCTTATTGCCGGCATAGTAAAAAATCAGTCAGGTAAAGGCGGAAAAGGCGGTAACTCGATCACCCTGCTGCGTAAAGGCCCTGGCGGTTGGGAAAAACATCTGTTCCTTCAGCATCTGCATTCGCCTTTTGGCGTACAGCTTATCGGCGATAACCTGTACGTCGCCAATACCGACAGCATCATGCGTTTCCCTTACCAGACGGGGGAGACCTCGATTAGCGCGCCGGGAACTGAACTTGCCGATCTTCCGGATAAGATCAACCACCACTGGACCAAGGCGCTGTTAGCCAGTCCGGACGGGAAAAAGCTGTACGTCGGGGTCGGTTCGAACAGCAACATCACCGAAAATGGCATCGATGTCGAGTATCGACGAGCCAACGTGCTGGAAGTGGATGTCGCCACCGGCGCCAGCCGTATTTTCGCCAGCGGTATTCGTAACCCCACGGGCCTGCAGTGGGAACCGCATAGCGGCAAGCTCTGGGCGGTGGTCAATGAGCGCGATGAGATCGGCGCGGATCTCGTGCCTGACTATATGACGTCGGTACAGGACGGGGGATTCTATGGCTGGCCGTGGAGCTATTTTGGCCAACATGTCGATCGCCGCGCCCGACCGCCGCGTCCGGACATGGTGGCGAAAGCGATTAAGCCGGATTATGCGCTGAGTTCGCATGTGGCGCCGCTGGGGCTACTGTTCTATACCGGCGCCATGTTGCCGCAGAAGTACCAGGGCGGGGCCTTTATCAGCGAGCACGGGAGCTGGGATCGCTCGCCGCTGAACGGTTACCAGGTCTCATTCGTCGCCTTTAAAGATGGCAAGCCGGTAGGTAAACCCGAAACGGTGGTCAGCGGCTTTGTCTCCGATGATGAGAAAGAGCTGTATGGCGCCCCGGTGGGCCTGGCTCAGGACAATGAGGGCGCTCTGATCATCGCTGACGATGTCGGCAACGCCGTCTGGCGCGTGACGACCCGGTAAACACAGCGCCAGGGTAACCAGACAATGCTCTTTGTTGAAGACCGTTGCGCTGGTTATCTTTTTACCCGCGAGCGCCGGCGCGTCGGCTAAATATCTTTTGTAGGGCCGAATCCATCGCCGCTTTTTTTCGGAATGCCGTATGCCTGAATATGTCTATCTGTTCTCACAGAAACGCAGCTGCTGGTTCATAATTGCCGGCAGCGCGTTATTAATGGGCGCGTTGATGTTATTTTTTGCCGCCTGTGGCCTGATTGCCGCTGACCGCATCGGGTATGAGGAATACGCGCTATGCGGCATCGTGGTTGCCGGCATGGTCGGCGCTTATGCCCCCGAAAGCCGCCTGCGCTACGGCGCGCTGGCGCTGTGGTTTATCAGCACCTTCGAGGGGGTACGCCTCTCTCTGGAGCAGTTTCTGAGCCCGGTTTCTGCCGTGGAAGAGCTGAGTGACGGTATGCCAAAACTGCTGCCGGTCTGGCTTATATCGCTGAATGAATTTATGCACGGCAATATCCGGAATCCTATTGCCAGCAATCCCGACAGGTATTTTCTACCGGAAGAGATAGCCAAATGGCTGCTGTTATTTTTTACCTTTCATTTGGCGATCGCCATTCTGACCACATTTTCCCAACTCTCTTCTTTCAAATCCGCGCGTTGATATTTTTTAAGGAAATAATGCATATCCAAACCAGTATTCTGATTTCAATTTTGTCTAAACTCGCCAAAATATATCCATGCTGTGCGGACGAACATCGCTATCAGCAGTATGTTGCTGAGGAAGCCAGCGAGGCGATATTTATTGGTCACTTGCTGTATCTGGCAGAAAAGGGCCTGATTGAGACCGACCTGCACTGGGACCTGGAACGTCGGCAATATCAGCTGAATCCGGGCCTGTTGCGGATTAACTGTTATGGCCTCGACCTGCTGAAAGAGCAGGCAAGAGGGCTGTAGCCATGCGCCGCCGCTAAGGCGACGTTTCCCCGCGGTTTTCCGCATGAGCTGGCCAACGCCAGGGAGCAATGAGCGGCAATTTTCGCGCGCATTGCTCCGCTTCTCCTCCCCGCTGGTCGTTAGCTCCAGCCCTCCAGACGCATCGCCGAACGAATAAGACGCTGCTCTTCCAGCTCAATGTCATGGAGATTTTTTTTCACATTCATGACGTGATCGCGGGCGGCACGCTGGGCGACTTTGGGCAGCCGCTGCAGTACGGCGTGGTAAACCCGCGCGTGCTGTCTGTCGATCTGTTTTTTCTGCGCCGGACGGTGATACAGGTTATTCACGCAGGCAAATACCGAATTGAGCATCAAATCGGTCAGCGACTGGAGGGTGAAAACCAGTACCTGGTTGTGCGACGCCTGGCAAATCGCCAGGTGAAAGGCGTGATCGAGGCGGGCATGTTCAATGAGGGTAATTTCGTTGTCGCCTTCGCTGGCAGCCAGCATTTTCTCATAACATCGGGTGATCAGCACAAAATCAGCCTGAGTGCCTAGCTGGGCGGCAAGCCTGGCGGATTCCCCTTCCAGCAGCGCGCGCACGTCGAGCAGATCGTACAGGGTGCGTGGTTGAGAGTTAAACAGGTGTATGAGCGGCGTGGTGTCCTGCATTTTGTTCAGACGGGCGACGCGGGAATCGCGGCCCTGGGCGGTTTCGATAATCCCGCGGCCGCGCAGCACGGTAAGCCCTTCACGCAGAGCCGAACGGGAGAACCCGAGCTTCTCACACAGGCGACGCTCTGAAGGAAGTGGCTGTCCGACTTTTAACACGCCATCAACGATCAACCGTTCGATACTTTCCGCAACAACTTCACAAATAGGGCGACGAGTCGAGCTATGTTCATCTTTCATAAACGGACCTCGGTTGCTGGTAGGACCAATTTTGCTGTTATGTTCTTATCGTAATAGTTACATACCGGAAGTTTTATTATCACAGTCATTTAACACCAAATTAACCATTGCGCGTCAATCATTGATGAAAAAAAAGTGGTCTGACCGCTAGATAAAGTGATAGACGGCAGGTCATTCCCCACCTAAAAACTGATCGCAGAAGCAGCGGGCAAACGAACTGCTGCCACATAACACGATTACAAAGTGAACCCTACTCATGAATATCTTATACGACGAGCGCCTTGATGGCGTTTTACCCGATGTCGAGCGGACATCGGTATTGATGGCACTGCGTGAGCATGTCCCCGATCTGGATATTCTCCACACCGATGAGGAGATGATTCCCTACGAATGCGACGGCCTGAGCGCCTATCGTACGCGGCCGATGCTGGTTGTCCTGCCTAAGCGTATCGATCAGGTGATCGCTATCCTGGGTGTTTGCCATCGGCTACACGTCCCGGTGGTCACCCGCGGCGCGGGAACCGGTCTTTCCGGCGGCGCCTTGCCGCTCGAAAAGGGCGTATTGCTGGTCATGGCGCGGTTTAATGAGATCCTCGATATCAACGTCGCCGGACGCCGGGCGCGGGTACAGCCGGGCGTGCGTAATCTGGCGATTTCTCAGGCGGTTGCGCCTTACGATCTCTATTACGCTCCCGATCCCTCTTCCCAGATTGCCTGCTCTATCGGCGGTAACGTTGCGGAAAACGCCGGGGGAGTACACTGCCTGAAATATGGCCTGACCGTACATAATCTGCTCCGACTGGAAGTGTTAACCCTCGAGGGCGAGGCGCTGACGCTCGGCTCCGACGCGCTGGATTCCCCCGGTTTTGATTTACTGGCGCTGTTTACCGGTTCTGAAGGCATGCTGGGGGTGGTGACCGAAGTCACCGTTAAGCTGCTACCCAAACCGCCGGTCGCCCGGGTGCTGATGGCCAGCTTTGACTCGATCGAAAAGGCGGGTCTGGCCGTCGGCGATATTATCGCCAATGGCATCATTCCCGGCGGTCTGGAGATGATGGATAACCTCTCTATTCGCGCCGTGGAAGATTTTATTCATGCCGGCTATCCCGTCGAGGCGGAGGCCATTCTGTTATGCGAGCTCGACGGCGTGGAGTCCGACGTGCAGGAGGACTGCGAACGGGTCAACGAGATCCTGCTGCAGGCAGGCGCGACAGAGGTCCGCCTGGCGCAGGATGAAGCCGAGCGTATCCGCTTCTGGGCCGGGCGCAAGAACGCCTTCCCGGCGGTGGGGCGCATCTCGCCCGATTACTACTGTATGGACGGAACCATCCCGCGCCGCGCGCTACCGGGGGTGCTGGAAGGCATCGCCAACCTATCGCGTCGCTACGAGCTGCGGGTGGCGAACGTCTTCCACGCCGGCGATGGCAACATGCATCCCCTGATTTTGTTTGATGCCAACACGCCTGGCGAGTTCGAACGCGCAGAAATCCTCGGCGGCAAAATCCTTGAGCTTTGCGTGCAGGTGGGCGGCAGCATCACCGGCGAACACGGCGTCGGCCGTGAAAAGATCAATCAAATGTGCTCGCAGTTCAACAGCGATGAAATTACCACTTTCCATGCGGTAAAAGCGGCTTTCGACCCTGACGGTCTCCTGAACCCTGGTAAGAATATTCCCACGCTGCACCGCTGCGCAGAATTTGGCGCCATGCATGTTCATCATGGCCATCTGCCTTTTCCTGAACTGGAGCGCTTCTGATGACAGGCGAATGTAATTACAGCAAAGAGCTGCTGGAACAGGTGAACGATGCCATCGGCAATAAAACGCCGTTAGCGATTCAGGGCAGCAACAGCAAGACCTTTCTGGGGCGTGAGACTTGCGGCCAACTGCTGGATGTGCGTTATCACCGCGGCATCGTTAACTACGATCCTAAAGAGCTGGTGATTACCGCCCGCGCCGGCACGCCGCTGGCGGAAATTGAAGAGACCCTGGGCAACGCGGGGCAAATGCTGCCCTGTGAGCCGCCGCACTTTGGCGCTGGCGCAACATGGGGCGGGATGGTGGCCAGCGGCCTGGCCGGCCCGCGGCGGCCATGGAGCGGGGCGGTGCGTGATTTTGTGCTGGGGACCCGCGTCATTACCGGCCGCGGCAGGCATCTGCGCTTTGGCGGCGAGGTGATGAAAAACGTCGCCGGATACGATCTCTCGCGGCTGATGGCGGGAAGCTACGGCTGCCTCGGCGTGTTAACCGAAGTCTCCATGAAGGTGCTGCCTAAGCCACGGGCGACGATGAGCTTGCGTCTTGAGCTTAACCTGCCTGTGGCGATGGGCGAGATCGCCAAGTGGCAGCAGCAGCCGCTGCCGATCGGCGCGCTATGTTATTACGATAATGCGCTGTGGATCCGTCTGGAAGGGGGAGAAGGTTCGGTGAAAGCGGCGCGCGAGCGGCTCGGCGGCGAGACGGTCGCCAATCAGTTCTGGTGGCAGCTCCGCGAGCATCAGCTACCCTTTTTCCGCCTGCCGGCGACGCTGTGGCGAATCTCGCTGCCGATCGATGCACCGGTTATCGGCTTCCCGGGCGAGCAGCTGATCGACTGGGGCGGCGCCCTACGCTGGTTGAAATCCGACGCCGATGCAGGGCTGATTCGCCTGATGGCCGCGGAGGCGGGCGGCTACGCCACCCGTTTTAGCGCCGGCGATGGCGGCTTCTCACCGCTTGCCGCGCCGCTACTGCACTATCACCAACGGCTAAAAATGCAGCTCGACCCTCACGGCGTGTTTAATCCGGGGCGGATGTACGCGGAAATATAAGGATTAATCATGCAAACCAACCTTAATGAAGAAATGCGGCACAACGCGCGCGCCGACGAGGCGGAAAGCATCCTGCGCTCCTGCGTTCACTGCGGCTTCTGCACGGCAACCTGTCCGACCTATCAGTTATTGGGCGATGAGCTGGACGGGCCGCGTGGGCGAATTTATCTGATCAAACAGGTCCTGGAAGGTAACGAGGTCACGCTAAAAACCCAGGAGCATCTGGATCGCTGCCTGACCTGCCGTAACTGTGAAACAACCTGCCCGTCGGGCGTGCGCTATCACAATCTGCTGGATATCGGCCGCGAAATCGTCGAAGAGAAGGTGAAGCGGCCGCTGCCGGAACGCATGCTGCGGGAAGGATTGCGGCAGATCGTCCCGCGGCCGTCGGTTTTCCGCGCGCTCACCCAGGTGGGTCAGGTGTTCCGCCCGATGCTGCCCGCGGTGCTGAGGGCCAAGCTACCCGCGGCGGCGGCGGTGGCGAAAGCGCGCCCGCCGCAGCGCCATGCGCGCCGGGTACTGATGCTGGAAGGCTGCGCGCAGCCCACGCTGTCGCCCAATACCAACGCGGCGACGGCCCGGGTGCTGGACCAGCTTGGCATCAGCGTGCAGCCGATTGCCCAGGCCGGCTGCTGCGGCGCGGTGGATTATCACCTGAATGCGCAGCAGAAGGGGCTGGCGCGCGCAAGGCAGAACATTGATGCCTGGTGGCCGGGGATTGAAGCGGGGGCAGAGGCCATTTTACAAACGGCCAGCGGCTGCGGCGCTTTTGTTAAAGAGTATGGCCATCTGCTGAAAGACGATGCGCGGTACGCGGAAAAAGCGCGCCGGGTGAGCGAACTGGCGATTGATTTAGTTGAGCTGCTGCGCAATGAGCCTTTGGAAAACCTGCGCATACGCGGAGACAAAAAGCTGGCATTCCACTGCCCCTGCACGCTGCAGCATGCGCAGAAACTCAATGGCGAGGTCGAAAAGGTGCTGATCCGGCTGGGATTCAGTTTAACGGCGGTCCCGGATAGCCACCTGTGCTGCGGTTCGGCAGGCACCTATTCCATTACGCATCCCGAGCTGTCGCGTCGGTTACGGGATAACAAGATGAACGCGCTGGAAAGCGGGAAACCCGACCTGATCGTCACCGCGAATATCGGTTGTCAAACGCATCTGGCCAGCGCCGGGCGGACGCCCGTGCGCCACTGGATTGAAATGGTAGAAGAAGCCCTTGAACAGGAACAGCACAATGAAGACTAAAGCGATCCTCAGCCAGCAGCTGGCTGCCCCGATAATTGCCGCGGGCCATGAAGAAGCATTGAAACATAACTGGTCGGTTGCCCTGGCGGTGGTGGACGACGGAGGCCATCCGCTGGCGTTAACCCGCATGGATAGCTGCGCTCCAATCGCCGCCTATATCGCACAGGAGAAAGCGCGGACCGCCGCGCTGGGCCGCCGTGAAACGCAGGGATATGAAGAGATGGTGAATCATGGCCGCACCGCGTTTGTGACCGCGCCGCTATTAACCCCGCTTGCAGGCGGCGTGCCGATTATCGTTGATGGCCAGGTCATCGGCGCGGTAGGTGTGTCCGGCTTAACCGGCGCGCAGGATGCCCAGGTGGCGAAAGCGGCGGTCGCGGGTCTGGTAACGGCAACGAACGAGTCATAAGGAGCGGAATATGAGTGAGATGATAACCCAGGGCACTTTACGCGTTGACGCCGATTTTAAGCGCTTTGTTGATGAGGAGGTCCTGCCCGGCACTGCCGTGCAGCCCGCGGCGTTCTGGCGCGATATCGAGGCGTTAATCCACGACCTGACCCCGGAAAACCGCAAACTGCTGGCGGAGCGCGATCGTATTCAGGCGGCGCTGGATAACTGGCACCGCACGTTTCCCGGTCCGGTGAGCGATAAGGCCGCCTGGAAATCTTTCCTCCGCGAGCTGGGGTATCTGGTGCCGCCGCCGCCGCGCGTCGAGGTGGCGACAACCGGTATTGACGAAGAGATTAGCGGGCAGGCCGGACCGCAGCTGGTGGTGCCGGTGATGAACGCCCGCTATGCGCTGAATGCGGCGAATGCCCGTTGGGGCTCCCTGTACGATGCGCTGTACGGCAGCGACATTATTCCCCAGGAGACGACGTCCGGCAGCGGTTACGATCCGGTTCGCGGCGCGCAGGTGATCGCGTGGGTTCGCCGCTTTCTTGACGAGACGCTGCCGCTGGAAAGGGGCAGCTACCACGATGCGCTGGGCTTTACCGTGGTGCAGGGGCAATTGTGTATTCAGCTGCGTACGCAAGGCGAAACGACGTTACGCACCCCGGCGCAATTTATCGGCTATCGTGGAGAACCGGCGGACCCTGAGGTGATTTTGCTCAAGAATCACGGCTTGCATATTGAACTGCAGATTGATGCCGGGGGGCGAATCGGTCAGGGCGATCCGGCGCATATTAATGATGTGATTATCGAGTCGGCGATCAGCACCATTCTTGACTGCGAGGATTCGGTCGCCGCCGTCGATGCGCAGGATAAAATAGTGGTGTATCGCAATCTGTTGGGGCTGATGACCGGAACCCTACGGGAGACGATCGTTAAAAATGGCCAGCAAATCGTGCGTCGGCTCCATGACGATCGCCGCTACACCGCCGCCGACGGCTCGGCCCTGACGCTGCCGGGCCGCGCTTTGCTGTTTATCCGCAACGTCGGCCATTTAATGACCACTCCCGTTATCCAGGATAGCGCTGGCCACGATATTCCGGAAGGTATCCTCGATGGCGTCATGACGGGCGCGATCGCCTTACATGACCTGCAGCGCAGGCAAAATTCGCGCGCCGGTAGCGTATATATCGTCAAACCTAAGATGCATGGCCCGCGCGAGGTGGCGTTCGCCAACCTGCTGTTTACGCGTATCGAGGCAATGCTGGGGATGGCGGAGAACACGCTGAAAATGGGGATTATGGATGAGGAGCGGCGGACATCGGTCAACCTGCGCAGCTGTATTGCCGAGGCCCGTCACCGGGTGGCGTTTATTAACACCGGCTTTCTCGACCGCACCGGGGATGAGATCCATTCGGCGATGGAGGCGGGGGCAATGCTGCGTAAAAATCAGATGAAATCGACCCCGTGGATTCAAGCCTACGAACGCAATAACGTTCTCTCCGGCCTGTTCTGCGGCTTACGCGGCCAGGCGCAGATTGGCAAAGGAATGTGGGCCATGCCCGATATGATGGCCGCGATGCTGGAACAAAAGGGCGAACAGCTGCGCGCCGGGGCCAATACCGCATGGGTGCCTTCGCCGACGGCGGCAACGCTGCATGCTCTGCATTACCACCAGATCGATGTCCGCAAGGTGCAGGCCGATATCGCAGGGGCTGATTTTAGCGCCGAGTTCGCGTCGCTGCTGGACGATCTGTTGACGGTACCCGTAGATGAAAAAGGCGGCTGGTCGGCGGAGGAGATTCAGCAAGAGCTGGATAATAACGTGCAGAGTATCCTTGGCTACGTCGTGCGCTGGGTTGAGCAGGGAATTGGCTGCTCTAAGGTGCCGGATATCCACAACGTGGCGCTGATGGAGGACCGCGCGACGCTGCGCATCTCCAGCCAGCATATCGCCAACTGGCTACGGCACGGCGTGCTGAGCCGGGAGCAGGTGCAGGCCTCGCTGGAGAATATGGCGCAAGTCGTGGATAGGCAGAATGCGGGAGACGCCGCCTATCGACCGATGGCGACGGATTTTTCCGCCTCCAGCGCGTTTAAAGCGGCCAGCGATCTGATTTTTCTCGGCGCGGAACAACCGAATGGCTATACCGAACCGCTGCTGCATGCCTGGCGTTTACGCGATAAGCAGCATGCATCGCGCTGAATAACGGATAGAGACCTCGCGGCGCCATCAATGGCGCAATAAAAAATAAAAAGCCCCCGGCGATATTCTCTGCTGGGGGTTACTGCAGATAATGCGGTAGCGCGACGATGCGCTTTTTATGCTGATGATCTGAGCGGCGAACCGCACGCTGAGGTCAAAATAAAAATAAAGAAACTCGCGCAGTTTTATTTTGTGACTGACGCCGGGTGGTATGAAGAACATGGACATCTTAATCTCCTTCTGCGCATTCGTGTGCTGAAGAACTCCTCTTACCAACATATATCAGGTGTGCTGGCAGGTATCTTTATGAGTCGTAACGGCAAAATATATTAAATTATATTTGCAGTTGCTCAGGATGCCCGAAACATACCAGGTATATAAAATAATTAGAGACTGAAAATATGCTTACCTGGAATCAAATGTATACACCGTCAGGCAGTCTGGGGGTATCAGCACTGATCGCCTTAATACCGATTATATTCTTCTTTATTGCCCTGGCGGTATTAAGATTAAAAGGTCACGTCGCCGGGACGATTACCTTAATATTATCGATGGTGATTGCGATTTATGCTTTTCATATGCCGGCCAAAATGGCGTTTGCGGCCGCTGGCTATGGCTTTTTGTACGGTCTATGGCCGATCGCCTGGATTATTATCGCCGCCGTTTTCCTGTATAAACTGACGGTGATCAGCGGCCAGTTTGATATTATTCGCAGTTCGGTACTGTCGATCACCGATGACCAGCGTCTGCAGGTTTTGCTGATCGGTTTCTCTTTCGGCGCGCTGCTGGAGGGGGCCGCCGGTTTTGGCGCACCGGTGGCGATTACCGGCGCGTTGCTAGTCGGGCTGGGGTTCAGACCCTTATACGCCGCTGGCTTATGTCTGATTGCCAATACGGCGCCGGTGGCGTTTGGCGCTCTCGGCGTGCCGATTCTGGTCGCCGGGCAGGTGACAGGGATTGATCCATTCCATATCGGCGCGATGGCCGGGCGCCAGCTCCCGCTGCTATCGGTGATGGTGCCTTTCTGGCTGATTGCGATGATGGACGGCTGGAAAGGCATTAAGGAGACATGGCCCGCGGCGCTGGTGGCCGGCGGCAGCTTTGCCGTTACGCAGTTTTTTACCTCTAACTATATTGGCCCGGAGCTGCCGGATATTACCTCGGCGCTGGTCAGCATTGTTTCACTCTCGCTGTTCCTCAAGGTCTGGCGGCCGAAAAATACCGAAGCGTCGCTGAGTATGGGACAGTCCGCCGGGGCGATGGCGCTACAGAGAGCGATTTCTACCGGTCCCGTACCTTCTGAATACCATTTTGGGCAAATTCTTCGTGCCTGGTCGCCGTTTTTGATTCTCACGCTGCTGGTGACGATCTGGACGATGAAATCCTTTAAAGCGCTGTTTATTCCCGGAGGGGCGCTGTACTCCCTGGTCTTTAATTTCCAGATCCCGCATCTGCATCAGCTGGTCATGAAAACCGCGCCGATTGTCGCACAGCCAACCCCGATGGACGCGATATTCAAGTTTGATCCGCTCTCGGCCGGGGGAACCGCCATTTTTATTGCCGCGATTATCTCGATGTTTATTTTAAAGGTTGAGGTAAAAAAAGGCGTCAGGGTATTTGGCGAGACCCTGGTCAGTTTAAAATGGCCCATATGGTCGATTGGCATGGTGCTGGCCTTTGCCTTTGTGACCAACTACTCCGGGATGTCGACCACGCTGGCGCTGGTGCTGGCCGGAACGGGCGTGATGTTTCCCTTTTTCTCACCGTTCCTCGGCTGGCTGGGGGGCTTTCTTACCGGTTCTGATACCTCTTCTAACGCGCTGTTCTGCTCATTGCAGTCTACGACGGCGCAGCAGATTCATGTTTCAAATACGTTGTTGGTGGCGGCGAATACCAGCGGTGGCGTAACAGGAAAAATGATCTCTCCGCAATCCATCGCCGTCGCCTGCGCCGCGACGGGAATGGTGGGGAAGGAATCTGAACTGTTCCGTTTTACCGTTAAGCATAGCCTGATCTTCGCCTGCATTATTGGCGTTATTACGTTGCTCCAGGCATATGTATTTACGGGGATGCTGGTTCATTAATGTCATACCGCGTCGGGTATTCTGCTGAAGATTACCCGACGTATTTTCGGGCTGAGTCAATTAATCCTGACTGTGTGAGTGATTTAACATCAATATGAGGTTTATATGTCTTACGATAAGCAACGTTCGGCGCTGGATTATCATCAATATCCGCTACCGGGGAAAATAAGCATTGCCCTGAGTAAACCGGCCGATAATGCCGAGCATTTAGCGCTGGCGTATAGTCCGGGCGTCGCTGAACCGGTTCGGGAAATTGCGCGGGATCCGGAAAACGCCTGGCGTTATACCGGCAAGGGCAATCAGGTGGCGGTGATTTCCAACGGTACGGCGATTCTGGGATTAGGCGATTTAGGTTCTTTGGCCAGTAAACCGGTAATGGAAGGTAAAGCGCTGCTGTTTAAACGCTTTGCCAATATTGATGCGATTGATATTGAAATTAATACCAAAGACCCGGCACTGTTTATTCAGACCGTGGCGCAGATCGCCGATACGTTTGGCGGTATTAATTTAGAAGATATTAAAGCGCCGGAATGTTTTGAGATTGAACGGCTGTTAAAGCAATCTTGCGCCATTCCGGTGTTTCATGACGATCAGCACGGCACGGCAATTGTCACCGCCGCCGGCATGCTGAACGCGCTGGAAATTCAGGGGAAAACCCTCGCCAGCGCCAAAATTGTCTGCCTGGGCGCCGGCGCGGCGGCCATCGCCTGCATGCGGCTCTTACGCCAGCTTGGCGCCCGGGCGGAGAATTTGTATATGGTCGATCGCGCCGGGGTGATCTATGCCGGGCGTGCCGGCGTTAACCGCTTCAAGGAAGAGTTTATCAATAACAGCGGCCCACGCACCCTGCGGGAGGCGATGCAGGGCGCCGATGTTTTTTTGGGGCTATCCGGAGCGGATCTGCTTGGCGCGGAGGACCTACGCGCGATGGCGGAAAAACCGGTGGTGTTCGCCTGCTCTAACCCGGATCCGGAAATTGCGCCAGCGCTGGCGCACGCCACGCGCAGCGATATGATTCTGGCGACCGGACGATCCGACTACCCTAACCAGGTGAATAACGTTCTCGGATTTCCGTTTATTTTTCGCGGGGCGCTGGATATTCGTGCCCGGGATATTAACCAGCCGATGATGATTGCCGCGGTGCATGCTCTGGCGGCGTTGGCAAAAGAGCCGGTTCCGGAGGTCGTGCTGCGCAGCAGCCAAAGCGGGGCGCTGACGTTTGGGCCAGAGTATATCTTACCGAAACCGATGGATGAGCGGCTGTTGGGACGAATCGCCGGCGCGGTGGCTCAGGCCGCGGTGGCCAGCGGCGTTGCGCAGTTGGATTACCCGGCGCATTATCCGTTATAAGGTAAAAAAAGCGGCGCGAGAGCATCGCGCCGCAGCCCCATAATGGGCAAGACCCCGCAATCAGCTATCGGGCTGAGTAATAAGAATCGCCCGGAAGTCGTTAACATTAGTGCGCGTCGGTTCGGTGACAATCAGATCGCCCAGCGCGGAAAAGTAGCCGTAGCCGTTGTTGTTATCCAGCTCATGGCGCGCGCTGAGGCCGATCGATGCCGCCCGCTGCCAGCTTTGTGGCGTCATGATCGCCCCCGCGTTGTTTTCTGAACCGTCGATGCCGTCGGTGTCGCCGGCCAGCGCCCAGATCCCCGGCTGTCCTTTGAGCTCATTGGTCAGGCTTAACAGAAACTCGGCGTTGCGCCCGCCGCGCCCGCTGCCGCGCACGGTGACGCTGGTTTCACCGCCGGAAAGAATCACCGCTGGCGCGGCAATCGGCTGACCATATTTTTGAATTTGCCGCGCAATCCCCGCGTGTACGCGGGCGACTTCACGGGATTCTCCTTCCAGGTCGCCGAGGACGATCGGCGTGATGCCCGCGGCTCTGGCGTAGCTGGCGGCCGCGTCGAGGGCCATTTGCGGCGTGGCGATCAGCTGATAGTGGCTGCGCGCCAGACGCGGATCGCCGGGCTTAACGGTTTCAGATTGCGGGTCTGACAGCCACTGATGAACGTGTTCGGGGATCTGAATGGCGTAGCGTTTGACGATCTCCAGCGCGTCAGCAGAGGTGGTGGCGTCTCCCCACGTCGGGCCGGAGGCAATAACCGCAGGGTCATCGCCAGGGACGTCGGAAATGGCGTAGGTGTAGACGCTGGCTGGCCAGCAGGCCGCCGCCAGGCGTCCTCCTTTGATGGCGGAGAGATGCTTACGCACGCAGTTTATTTCACTGATGCTGGCGCCGGAGCGTAGCAACGCTTTATTGATCTGTTTCTTATCTTCGATAGTGATGGCCGCGCAGGGAAGGGCTAGCAGCGATGAACCGCCGCCGGAAAGCAGGAAAATAACCCGGTCTTCTGCGGTGAGGCCGCTGACCATCTCTAATACGCGCCGAGCGACGCGTTCGCCGGCGTCGTCCGGGACCGGGTGCGCCGCTTCAACCACTGCAATTCGCTGGCAGCTGACGCCATGTTTATAGGGGGTCACGACCAGGCCGGTGAGCTCTCCTGGCCACTCTTCCTCCACGACGGCCGCCATCGCGGCGGCGGCTTTACCGGCGCCGATCACCAGCGTTCTGCCGCTGGCGGGAGCGGGCAGGTAGGGCTTCAGGGTCTGACGCGGATGAGCGGCGGCGATGGCGGTGGTAAATAATCCCGTGAGAAACGATTGGGCATTGAAGGACATATCGATCTCCTGTACGCGCTGCCCGACGGCTGCAGCGCGAATGGCGTCTTATTTTTACGCTTTATTTGACATGTGCCCGATGGGCGTAGGGTACGTCAGTAAGGGCTCTTCTTTCAGCAAAAGCCGGCGGGTTTCCCGCATCCGGCATAAGCTTCAGGAGGAGAGTTGTTGCCTATTTCTGACCGTCAATGGTGAAATTCGCCATATGTTCGAGTCCTTTTACCAGCGCCGAGTGATCCCACTCCGCGCCGCCCAGCGCAACGCAGGTGCTAAAGACCTGCTGTGCATTGGCCGTGTTGGGCAAATTCAGGCCCAGCTCTTTTGCGCCAGCCAGCGCCAGATTGAGATCCTTCTGGTGCAACGCGATACGAAACCCGGGGTTAAAGGTCCGTTTGATCATCCGCTCCCCGTGGACTTCGAGAATTTTTGATGAGGCGAACCCGCCCATCAACGCCTCGCGCACTTTGGCCGGATCGGCGCCATTTTTCGCCGCAAAAACTAACGCTTCCGCCACGGCCTGAATATTGAGCGCGACGATGATCTGGTTGGCGACTTTGGCGGTTTGTCCATCGCCGTTGCTGCCAACGTGAGTGATATTTTTGCCCATCGCCTGTAGCAGCGGTAGCGCGCGCGCAAAGGTGACCTCATCGCCGCCCACCATGATTGACAGGGTTCCGGCCTGTGCGCCGACCTCGCCGCCCGATACCGGGGCGTCGAGATAAGCGGCGCCCAGCGCGTTTACCCGGGCTGCGAACCCTTTCGTCGCGCCGGGTGAAATTGAGCTCATATCAATCACCACCTTACCGCTGCTCAGCCCCTGAGCGACGCCGCCATCGGCAAAAAGCACTTCTGCAACCTGCGGCGTATCCGGCACCATAATAATGATGAATTCGGCATCCCCGGCCACCGCTTGCGGTGTCGGCAGGGCGATGCCGTGTTCGCCCAGCAGCTCGGTGGGTGCCGGCCGGTGATGTTCAGAGAACAGCAGGGTGTGACCGGCTTTTTGCAGATTCTGCGCCATCGGTTTGCCCATGATGCCGGTTCCGATAAATCCAATACGTGCCATAATCGCGGTCTCCGTTAAGAAATAGTGTGCGTTTTCATCCAGCCCAGACCGGCTTCGGTCGTCGTGGCGGGTTTGTACTCGCAGCCGATCCATCCCTGATAGCCAATCGCTTCCAGATGGGCGAAAAGAAACGGATAATTAATTTCGCCGGTTCCCGGTTCATGCCGCCCCGGGTTATCCGCCAGCTGGACATGATTGATGAGCGTCAGGTTTTCCTGCAGCGTTCTGGCTAAATCGCCTTCCATAATCTGCATGTGATAAATGTCATACTGGATAAACAGATTAGGATGGTTAACCCGGGAGATGATTTCCAGCGCCTGGCGGGTGTGATTAAGGTAAAAACCGGGGATGTCGCGGGTATTCACCGGCTCCATAACCAGCTTGATGCCCGCCTGCGCCAGTTTGTCGGCGGCATAACGCAGGTTGTCGATAAAGGTTGTCGCGATGACCTCATCGTCGTAGCCTTGCGGCTTAATGCCGGCCAGGCAGTTAACCTGGCGATTCCCCAGAATATGGGCGTAAAGAATCGCCTGCTCGACGCCATCGCGGAACTCCGCCACCCGCTCAGGCAGGCAGGCGATGCCGCGTTCGCCGGCGTTCCAGTCGCCGGCAGGCAGGTTAAATAGCACCTGAGTGAGCCGATGCTCATCGAGCAGCGTTCTCAGCTGAGCTGCGCTGTAATCGTAGGGGAAGAGATATTCCACCCCCTTAAAACCGGCCCTGGCGGCAAGAGAAAAGCGTTCGATAAAATCTACTTCGGTAAACAACATGGACAGGTTTGCAGCAAAACGTGGCATCGTGTGCTCCTTGTTTTTACGGGTCAGAGACGCTAATCAGTTAAATGGTGGAACCGAGGTGGGCGCATCGGCCGCACTTTCCGCCAGCTCTTCAAACTCATTGATCGCGTTGATTTCCGTTCCCATCGCAATGTTGGTGACACGCTCGAGAATAATTTCCACCACCACCGGGACGCGATATTGCCGCATGAGCTCCTGCGCCTGACGCAGCGCCGCCGGAATCTCGCCGGGGTTGAATACGCGCAGCGCTTTACAGCCGAGACCCTCCACGACCGTCACGTGATCGACGCCGTAGCCGTTAATCTCCGGCGCGTTGATATTTTCAAACGACAGCTGGACGCAGTAGTCAATATCGAAGTTCCGCTGCGCCTGGCGGATGAGCCCCAGGTAGGAGTTATTGACCAGAATGTGGATATAGGGGAGGTTGAACTGTGCCCCGGCAGCCAATTCCTCGATCATAAACTGAAAGTCATAATCGCCGGACAACGCCACCACCTGGCGCTGCGGATCGGCTTTGACCACCCCCAGCGCCGCGGGAATCGTCCAGCCTAGCGGGCCGGCCTGACCACAGTTGATCCAGTGGCGCGGCCTGTAGACGTGTAAAAACTGCGCGCCTGCAATTTGCGACAAGCCGATGGTGCTGACATAGCAGGTTTCCTGACCGAAGAATTTATTCATCTCTTCATAGACGCGCTGGGGTTTTACCGGCACGTTGTCGAAATGGGTTTTGCGGTGCATCGTCCGTTTACGCGCGGCGCATTCGCTGGCCCAGGCGCTGCGATCCTTGAGTTTGCCCGCGGCCTTCCATTCGCGGGCCACCTCCAGGAAACGCTCCAGGGCAGCGCCGGCATCCGAGACAATGCCAAAATCGGGGGTGAAGACCCGGCCGATTTGCGTCGGTTCGATATCGACATGAATAAAGCGGCGACCTTCGGTGTACACCTCCACCGAACCGGTATGGCGATTGGCCCAGCGGTTACCAATGCCGCACACCACATCGGCGGCCAGCAGCGTGGCGTTACCGTAGCGATGCGCGGTTTGTAATCCCACCATTCCGGCCATCAGCGGGTGATCGTCAGGAATCGTGCCCCAGCCCATAAGGGTGGGAATAACCGGAATGCCGGTCATTTCCGCAAAGGCGACCAGCTGTTCGCTGGCGTCGGCGTTGATAATACCGCCGCCGGCGACGAGCAGAGGCCGCTCGGCTGCGTTAAGCATCGCCAGCGCTTTTTCCGCCTGGGCCCGGCTTGCCGCCGGGCGGTGTACCGGTAATGGCTCATAGGTGTCGATATCGAATTCAATTTCCGCCATTTGCACATCAAACGGCAGATCGATCAGCACCGGCCCCGGACGCCCGCTGCGCATTTCGTAAAATGCCTTCTGGAAGGCGTAAGGAACCTGGCCCGGCTCCATCACCGTCGTCGCCCATTTGGTCACTGGTTTGACGATGCTGGTGATATCGACAGCCTGAAAATCTTCTTTATGCATTCTGGCGCGTGGCGCCTGGCCGGTGATACACAGCAGGGGAATCGAATCTGCGCAGGCCGAATAGAGCCCGGTGACCATATCGGTACCTGCCGGGCCGGATGTGCCGATACAGACGCCGATATTGCCGGCGTTGGTGCGGGTATAGCCCTCAGCCATGTGTGAAGCGCCTTCCACGTGACGAGCCAGTACATGGTCGATACCGCCGATTTTCTGCATCGCGGCGTACAGGGGATTAATCGCCGCGCCGGGTACGCCGAAAGCCGTATCCACCCCCTCGCGCCGCATTACCTGGACAGCGGCTTCGATTGCTCTCATTCTGGTCATGATTAACTCCTGATAGTCGATATTTTAATTATCGTCTTCAGCATAAAATAGGCTATATGTTACTTGAATGACCTAAAATCGGTTTCTGTCGATACTGGAGGTATGGAGTGGGGCGCTACACCGAGCTGAATACATTTGTGCAGGTCGCGGAGAAGGGGAGCTTTGCGGCGGCCGCTGTCAATGAAGGCGTAACCCCGGCGATTCTGGGGCGGCGGTTGGACGCGCTGGAGAGGCGGCTGGGCGTCAAGCTGATGCATCGTTCAACCCGCGGACTCAAGCTTACCGAAGCCGGCGAACGCCTGCTGGAACGCGCGAAAACCGTGCTGCATGAGTTCGATGAAGTTGAGGGCGATATCAGCAACAGCAACCTGGCGGTGAACGGGCAGCTCTCTGTATCGGCGCCGGCGGCATTTGGCCGTCGCCATATTGCGCCGCATGTCTACGCTTTCAAACAGCGCTACCCGGAGCTTAATCTTAATTTCAACTTCACCGATACGGTTCTCGATCTGGTCAATGACGGTTTTGATATGAGTATCCGTATCGGCGAGATTCTGGATCCCACCTATGTGGCGATTAAGCTATTTCCAAACCAGCGGGTGGTGTGCGGTACCCCGGAGTATTTTTCCCGCTGCGGTATGCTGCACTCGCTTGATGATTTAGCAAAACATAACTGTCTGGCCTTTAGCATGCAGGGCGGGCAACAGCGCGGCTGGACGTTTCAGAACCAGGGCCGGCAGGTGGCGATTAAGGTTCGCGGCGACCTGGCATGTAATGATGGCGAGCTTTTACTGTCGTGGGTAAAACAGGGGTTGGGGATTGGTTGGCGTTCGACCTGGGAGATTCATGGTGAACTGCAGCGCGGCGAACTCATTACGGCGCTGGATGAGTATGCGTTGCCGGCATACAACATCCAGGCCGTTTTCCCCCAGCAACGTTATCTGCCGGCGAAGGTGAGATTATTTATCGATTATCTCAAGGCGCTGTATCAGACTCCGGGGTATTGGGACAAGACTTATCCGTTGCTCTGACACCGTCATTCAGGATGAAATACGGTTTATCGTTAGTCGCAGATGATTATAAATGATCAGCAAAAACGAACCACATAGTTAAAATATTTCATAGTATGCTCATCAACATAAGAGTCTGATTTGTCAGCTACCAGACCGGTTGTTGAGGGCGTGTTTCCTGAAATATACAAAGGGACTTTATTGCTATTGAGGCCAGTATATATACCCGCATGATTTCCGAGTTTTGTTCCACCTGGCAGAGCTGGATAGTTTACTCTTAAAACGACATCTCCAGGTGAAAGAATAGAAAAGGTAATTGCTTTACCAAGATTAAGGGATTGCTTATAAAAATCACTGACACTGGCTGTCTTTGGAACGCCTTGAATCCCGGCATGTAAATGACACCAGTAAACAAAAGCCATACACCATGGGGCACCAGCCGCATGATTAACACTTTTTAAATATTCGTTTACCTGTGTTCCTGAATTATGGCCAAGAGGGTCCTCAGCAACACCAAGCTGGCTTTTTGCAATTTGAATTAATTTACTCGCATTAGACATGATAGTTTCCTGGGGATGTTATTGAAGTTTATAACCTGACATCAAAATTCTCTAGCCAGATTATGAACCTGGGGCTACCTGTTATCAGTGCTGACCGGTATTCTTAAAGTATCTTTGGATTTTTTCATCAGGAATACCGGTTTTATAAGCAGAAGCGATATCTCTTCTTATATCTTTATAGCGTAACCAATCGAAATTGTTAAGAAAACGCAAGGCTGCTTCAGCGCCTGCTTTGAATAACTCAAGTTTATTGCGATCGCTCATATTAAAATCTAACCATGGGATTTCACCGGTATCGATCGACGTGACTAAATGAGTATAGTCAGGATTTTTTTTGATAAAGTTGTAATTCATAGCATGACGAGCTGAATTGAAAGATTGGGCTACTATATCAATGGTGCTGGTGATCTCATGATTGTGTTCATCGAATTGAAGTTTAACGCCAAATGTTGGTCTGGTAGGTATTTTTGTGGGGTTGTGAAAGACATCTATTGGAAAGTTAGACATAATGCCACCATCTATAAAACAAGAAAGTGCCGGAGGGAAGTCAGACACTTTAATATCGTTAAAGTTGATGCCGGTCTGCTCAACCCATTTTCCCTTGAGAAAATCGTTCAATGCAGGTATTTGGGTGATATATGGTTTAAATACAAAAGGTATTGACATTGAACAGCGGCAGAATACCGCAGGATTAATGTTTTGTGGATTTTTCCAGTATAGCTCAGCCATCACAGGCAGCTCAATCTTAAATTCAGTAGATATATCTGCTGCTATAAGGCACAGGTAATTGTTGTTTATATTTAGTTTTTCCAGTTGTGCCTGGCCGTTTAACTGGGATGCTTTATATTTACTAGCCTCCCTTAATTTCCATCCATCGGGAGTGCTGGCCATTTTTTTCTTAAGATCCGCTAATGTATAAATGCCAAACTCTGATAACTTTTCTTTTAACCATTGTTCAAATCTATCTCCCCGGTTAAGCCCATGAATTTTCTTTAAATTGTCGTTAATGGTCATAAATCTAAAAATAGACTTTAGAATGGAAAGTCGGGATTTGTTTTTTGTGTTTATTAAATGAGAGATGGCGTCTATAAACCTCTGTGGGTCATGATCGTTATCATTTTTACCATCGATAAATGTGTTCATAGGCATGTTCGCAATTATATCTATAAGGCGCTCACCTTTCTCCTTTTCAGGAACGTCGATTGCGGACAACATAAGTGCTGCGATGGATCCAGCAGATGTACCAGCTATACTAATAAATCGTATTCCTGCTTTTTCCAGAATATAGATGTAACCGACAAGCGCAATGCCAAGAACACCTCCACCTTCCATTACCAAATCGATATATTGATATCCTTTGCTGTCAAGAACATCACTATACTCTTTATTTGATAGCGCTTCTGCCTGAGTTTTTATTGTTTTGACTTCATCTAAAAAATCTTTAACGGAGAGGGCCATTTTTTATCCTCTGAGATAAATGCTGGTTTACTGGAAAGTTATCGCCATAACCATAACTAGCAATGTATATGAGTAACTCTTATCAGCTGAAAACGGATGCCTGTTATTCAGGTTTGGTTATTTTTTGATTTAGTTAATCCGAGTATAACGTTGGTCATGGATGAGCACCTCATTCATATGAATGAGATGATAAAAAATAGTTAACCGTGAATGGCACGGATGATGATGAGCAGTTCGGACTGATTGCGGGTGCGTGTCTTTCTGTACAGAGCGCTTAAATGAGTTCGGATAGTCGCAATGGATACTCCCAGGTGCAGGGCACATTCTTCTGGTGTCATCCCTCTGACCAGTAGGCCTGCTAAGGTATTCTCACTCGGAGTGAGGTCAAACAGTTCCATCAATGGCGTGCCATTAAGAAAGGGGTCAGGAATGATAATGCAGGCGACACCGGAAAGGTGGGATGCAGGGAGAACCAGCACAGGCTTAACTTTACTTCCTGTTGTATAGCATAAACCTGCTTTCGGGGATCCTTCGGTTGACGTGGCTCGTTCTATCGCCTGTTTAAGTTGTTTGCCGTCAGTCTCAATACTGATGGTATCACGCTTTGCTGACCATAAATCACGGCGCATACTTTGGTATGTTTCAGCATGAGTGTTGGCATACAGAATTTTTCCGATGTGATTTACAAGCCACACCGGATAAATGTTATTATCCAGAAGGGCGTTTTGATATTTTAGGTTATCCCTAAGTTGCTCAAATCTCGCATGTAATTTGCTTGCGGTAATTAATGCTGGCACTACGCGTCGAAAAATATCAAACTGAGATTGTTGTGGATAGGGGGTAGCGTTTGCTGTGATGAGCGATAAAAAAGATGAATAGCCATTGATGGTACTCAGTTTAACGCTGGTCAGATAGTTCATGTCATTGGGGTGGTGAAATTCATTATAGTACACACTACGGGAAATAAATTTATCACCTAAAATCTCTCTGTCCTGATAAATTTCTCCAACGGGCAGGTCGGTTAGTATTTTTTCAGCAGGGTCGATGGCTAAAAACACATCCCGGTATGCGGTAAAAACCTTTTCCTCACAGAGTAAGGCATCGGTCATCAGGTGGGCATTCCCTTTGTCATAAAAAAGTAATGCTGCATATTGATGTCCTGAGGCCAGTGATAATTTTTCAAGTGCTTTCCCCCATAACTGAGAGTCTAAGGTAGCCCCGAGGACGGTCTCTAAAATTTCCGAGTATAATTTTTCGGCATTGATAGACATATTTATACCTATATGCTCAGTGTTATTATATACAGCAGTGCCACGGATTCTATCGATGTATTAATAATAATATTGGAATGGAAATTATGGCAATCCGGCAAAGCCTTATTTATAGGGAAAATAAATTATCGCTACCATAACGAGATTTTTGTATGTTCTTACCACCGAATATAGTGAATAGCACTGATACAGGTCGGGAATAGTTCGCCATTATCTGGTGCTAGCAATCCTCTATCTGTTGACCGGCTTCAATTGTCTGTTTACCCTGGAGTTGCTGAAGATCTTCCTGCGTTACCCGGTCGGGGCTTCTCATCCCCCCTGGTGGGGTACAACAGGCGAAAAAAAAGCCCGTACTTTCGTACGAGCTGTTCTTAAAATATGGCGGTGAGGGGGGATTGACTCGCTGCGCTCGCCGTTACCCGGCCCATCCCTGGGCCTGGCCCCTGCGGGGCCAACGCAGGCGTTGTTCAAAAATGCTCCCGGCATTTTTGTGCGGGCAGCCCGCTCACGGGTTCGCGGTCTGTCCAGCTGGCTGCGCCAGCTGTCGAACCCCGGTCGGGGCTTCTCATCTCCCCCCTGGTGGGGTACAACATGCGAAAAAAAAGCCCGTACTTGCGTACGAGCTCTTCTTAAAATATGGCGGTGAGGGGGGGATTCGAACCCCCGATACGTTGCCGTATACACACTTTCCAGGCGTGCTCCTTCAGCCACTCGGACACCTCACCATATTGTCGTTCCCTTGCTGCCGGGAACGGGCGCTAATTTAGGGAAATACGTATCTCTCGTCAATCAACTTTTTCAAAAAAACGTGCGTTTAGCCAAACTTCGCGCAACTTGCTTTTTAAATGCGCGACAATCGATTTTTTTGCCACCACTCTCTTTTTATCTGACAGCAAAGTGAAATTTGTTATGCTGGCAACCTAATAGAAAACAACAAGTAAAATACGACGCTTGGCTTAGCCTGGGTAAAGCGTCAGCGATCAGGAGTCACTATGGACATTATCTTTTATCACCCGACGTTTGATACCCCGTACTGGATTGCCGAGCTGGAAAAACAGCTGCCAGGATCGCGCGTTCGCGAGTGGAAACCCGGCGACAACCACCCTGCTGACTACGCGCTGGTGTGGCATCCCCCGGTAGAGATGCTGCAGGGACGCGACCTGAAAGCCGTCTTCGCCCTGGGGGCCGGCGTTGACTCCATTCTGAGCAAACTGCGTGAGCACCCGGAAATGTTGCCGCTGTCGATTCCGCTATTCCGCCTGGAAGACACCGGCATGGGCCTGCAGATGCAAGAATATGCCGTGAGCCAGGTATTGCACTGGTTCCGCCGCTTCGATGACTATCAGGCGCTAAAACAGGAAGCTCGCTGGCAGCCGCTGGCGGACTACCGCCGTGACGAGTTTACCGTCGGGATTATGGGCGCGGGCGTACTCGGGGCGAAAGTCGCCGAGGCGCTACAGGCGTGGGACTTCCCGCTGCGTGTCTGGAGCCGGAGCCGCAAATCCTGGCCGCAGGTACAAAGCTTTGCCGGGGCGGAGGAACTGGGGGAATTCCTCGGCGGTACGCGCGTGCTGATCAACCTGCTACCGAATACGGCGGAAACCGCCGGTATAATTAATCAGCAGCTGTTGGCGCAGCTTCCGGATAACAGCTATGTTCTCAATTTGGCCCGGGGCGTTCACGTCGTCGAAGACGATCTCCTGGCGGCGCTGAACAGCGGTAAGCTTAAAGGCGCGATGCTGGATGTCTTTAGCCGCGAACCGTTACCGGCTGACAGCCCGCTGTGGGCGCATCCTCGGGTGGCGATGACGCCGCATGTCGCGGCGGTGACGCGTCCTCAGGAAGCCATTACCTATATTGCCGGGACCATTGGCCAGCTGGAGCGGGGCGAAACGGTGAACGGGCAGGTCGATCGCCAGCGCGGATACTAAGAGAAAACCCCGCTGAGGCGGGGTTTTTGCTCATCATACGCCCTGATACCTGCTATTCTTGCCACAAACAGAGAAGGAGAATGTGATGTATCCTGTTGACCTGCACATGCATACCGTCGCCAGTACCCACGCCTACAGCACCCTGCACGATTATATTGCGGAAGCAAAGCGTAAGGGGATCAAACTTTTCGCCATTACCGACCATGGTCCGGATATGGCCGATGCGCCGCACTACTGGCATTTTGTCAATATGCGCATCTGGCCGCGGCTGGTGGACGGCGTCGGCATTTTGCGCGGGATTGAAGCCAACATTAAAAATATCCACGGCGAAATCGACTGTTCCGGCCCGATGCTCACCTCACTGGACCTGTTCATTGCGGGTTTCCACGAGCCGGTCTTTCCACCGCAGGACAAAGCGACTCATACCGAGGCGATGATCGCCGCGATGGCCAGCGGCGCGGTGCATATTATTAGCCATCCGGGTAACCCTAAATTCCCCGTCGATATCCCGGCGATTGCTGAAGCGGCGGCGAAATATCAGGTGGCGCTGGAAATCAACAACTCATCCTTCATTTCTTCCCGCGTGGGCAGCGAAGATAACTGTCGGGCCATTGCTGCCGCGGTGCGCGATGCCGGAGGTTGGGTGGCGTTGGGCTCCGATTCGCACACGGCATTTACCCTCGGTGAATTCAGAGAGTGTCGTAAAATCCTTGATGAAGTGAACTTCCCGGAGGAGCGGATCCTGAACGTTTCTCCGCGTCGGCTGCTGGATTTCCTCGAGTCTCGCGGGATGCCGGCGATTCCTGAATTTGCTGACCTTTAATTTGAACAACTGGAATAAATGAATGAACGAGTTTTCAATCCTCTGCCGCGTGCTGGGCTCTTTGTACTATCGCCAGCCGCAGGATCCGCTTCTGGTACCGCTGTTTACCCTGATTCGTGAAGGGAAACTGGCGGCGAGCTGGCCGCTGGAGCAGGATGAGCAGCTGGAGCGTCTGCAACAAAGCTGCGACGTGCAACCGCTGGCCGCGGACTACAACGCGCTGTTTGTTGGCGAAGAGTGTCGCGTTCCTCCTTATCGTAGTGCCTGGGTCGAGGGGGCGAGCGAAGCGGAAGTGCGCGGTTTCCTCAGCGCGCACGGGATCCCCACCGGAGAAGGCAACGCGGACCATATTGGCTCGTTGCTGCTGGCCGCTTCATGGCTTGAAGACCATGCCCCGGAGGATGAAAGCGAAACGCTGGAAACGCTGTTTGCCGATTACATTCTGCCATGGTGCGGCACTTTCCTCGGTAAGGTCGAGGCCCATGCCGAAACGCCATTCTGGCGCACGATGGCGCCGCTGACGCGCGATGCGATCTCGGCCATGTGGGATGAACTGCAGGAAGAAACTGAAGAATAAAGTGTGATGCGGCTAGCATAATAAATGCAATTGATATTCTGATGTTGCATGTAATGTGCTCCAGATCGCATTTGAGCGCCGCGTATCTGCTATGATACGCGGCATGAACATACTTCTCGCAATCGCAATCACCACAGGCATTCTCTCCGGTATTTGGGGATGGGTGGCGGTCGCGCTCGGCCTGCTGAGCTGGGCGGGCTTTCTCGGCTGTACGGCCTATTTCGCTTGTCCGCAGGGCGGGCTGAAAGGCCTGCTGATTTCAACCTGCACGGTGATGAGTGGGGTGGTGTGGGCGCTGGTCATTATATATGGCAGCGCGCTGGCGCCGCATCTCGAGATCCTGGGCTACATGATGACCGGCGTCGTCGCCTTCCTGATGTGCATTCAGGCTCGGCAACTGCTGCTCTCTTTTGTCCCCGGTACCTTTATTGGCGCCTGTGCCACCTTTGCCGGTAACGGCGACTGGCGTGTGGTGGTGCCTTCGCTGGCGCTGGGGCTGGTATTCGGCTATGCGATGAAAAATAGCGGGCTATGGCTTGCGGCGCGAGCGCGCAAGCAGAAATCATCTCTGGGCAATGAAACGCCCGACCGGGTATAAGCTGACTCGCTCCGCACGCATAAACAGGGCCTCGGGCCCTTTTTTTTTACTCCCCGCCGTTAATGTTCCGTAACATACCCTTGCTATTCTGCACATTGATTATCAGTGACATGCGCACGCCCAGGCTTTCGTCCCAGAGGTTATCGTGCCATATTATCCGCTATGCTTTATGTAAAGACGTTTGCCGACAGGAGGCGAAATGACGGTTAAACCTGAGGTTATTCTCGGCGACATCACTACGCTGCACGTCGATGTTATCGTCAATGCCGCTAACCCCTCGCTACTTGGCGGGGGCGGGGTCGATGGCGCGATTCACCGTGCCGCCGGGCCGCAACTGCTTGCCGCCTGTCAGGTCGTTCGCCAGCAGCAAGGAGAGTGTCCGCCGGGGCATGCGGTGATTACGGCCGCGGGACAGCTGCCGGCCAGCGCGGTTATTCACGCCGTCGGGCCGGTCTGGCACGGGGGCGATCGGCAGGAGGCGGAGCTGCTGGCGGATGCCTATCGCAATAGCCTGCTGCTGGCGGCAGCAAATAACTATCGCTCGATTGCCTTCCCGGCAATCAGCACCGGCGTTTATGGTTATCCTAAGCAGGCGGCTGCGGAAATCGCCGTGCAGACGGTGAATACCTTTCTGACGCGCTACAACCCGCTGGAGCGGGTCTGTTTTGTCTGTTTTGATGAGGAAACGGCCGCTATCTACCGTCGCCTGCTGGCGCCGCAGTGAGGACGCTGGAAGGACGGGGCAGGCCGATCGCCGCCTGAAACAAGCGGACGATCGGCCTGGCTCAGCTGGTGGAAACCTGCGGTTTAGCCGCTTTTTGCTGGAACTTCCCCGAAAAAAGAAAGCGTAGCAGCGGGATGCGCAGATGAATTTCATACAGCACGACGGCAATACCCACCACGAAGATTAAACCGGCAATAAATCCTAAGGCGTTGGATTTAATCGCCGGCGCGATCCAGGCGCCGTAGAGCAGGGTCAGCGGGTGGTGCACCAGATAAATAAACAGCGAAGCGTTCACAAAGTAGGTCACGCGCGCGGACTGGAAGTTGAGCAGACGGTGGCCGAGAGAAAACACCACGTTCACCATCCACAGGCCGAGCACCATGGTAATGATCGATTCGGTTTCGTACATCCAGCCCTCACCGGAGCCGTACTGCTGATTCAGGCGGTAGGCGATAAAGCCCAGCAGCGCGCCGACAAAGCACCATGGCGATGGGGTGGTGAACATCGTTTTCAGACGCTGATTGATAAACACCTGCGCGCCGAGAATAAAAAAGGGCAGGTAAAACAGCGTTTGCATGACGATAAAGTTAAACAGGCCGTTGCTGAGCAGCGGCGCATATAGCACAAACAGCGTGCGGCGGATCACTGCGTACAGCACGCCAAGCGCCAGAAAAATCATCGACAGCTGGCCTAATGTGACGGTGTCACCGAAGCGGGGGGTGCCTTCACTTCGGCGACCGGTCAGCCACTTAAAGAGCACCACGCCCAGCGAAGTCAGGACCACCAGCACCAGCAAAAACCACAGGTGCGAAATCAATTCCCACGCCAGGGTATTAAATTTGTCATAGCCCGAGAGGCTGTGCCAGCTATCGGCCTTGCCGTTGACGTACTGCAGCATAATAAACTGCGGGAGGGTCAATAGCGGAATGGCGGTCAGCATCGGAATACCTACACGCTCAACGCGCACTTTCCACCATTTTTTGAGCGGATAGCGCAGGAACAGCATGTAGGAAAAATAACCCGAAATGACGAAGAAGACCTGCATGCGGAAAGCATGAATAAAGTCGTTAAACAGGGTCAGCCCCCAGGACGGCTCGACGCTATTCACATGCCAGCTGTGACTGGAATAGATCAGCGAGATGTGAAACGGAATCCCCAGCAACATCAACCATGCGCGGATGCTGTCGAAGAAATATTCACGTTGTACTGGCGTATTATTCATACAATATCACTACATTCTCAGACAATTCGTCTTATCACTCAAGGTGATAACGTTTAAATTCTCAGCAACCCTACATCAACTCTGGATAACTGTCTCCAGGATAAGTACGCAAAGTGCAAATGTGGCAGTTAACTGTCTATTACCTGCGCCGCTAAGGTGAACAAAGCAGGGATTATGTTGTCGGATTGCCTGAATTACCATTAAAATAGATCGGATCGATTTAAGCACACAAAGGGGGAAGTGCTTACTTATATGAAACTTAAACCACAG
>NZ_JBJDNH010000046.1:0-42540 GCF_044900465.1 Klebsiella sp. NPDC088457
TACAGTCTACTGCCGACATTACTACATTATCATCACCCATTGATGCCGGGTTACCTTGACGGTAACGTTCCCCGTGGCATTTGCCTCTACACGCCTGATGAAACCCAACGCCACTACCTTGACGAGTTAGAACTGCACCGGGGCATGCTGGCGCAGGAGCCGCCGAAAGGCGAGCTGCCGATTACCGGCGTCTACTCGATGGGCAGTACCTCCTCCGTCGGTCAAAGCTGCTCTTCCGACCTCGATATCTGGGTTTGCCACCAGGCATGGCTCGATACCGAAGAGCGTCAGCTGCTGCAGCGTAAATGCAGCCTGCTGGAAAGCTGGGCCGCCTCGCTGGGCGTTGAAGTCAGCTTCTTCCTGATTGATGAAAACCGCTTCCGCCATAACGAAAGCGGCAGCCTGGGCGGCGAAGACTGCGGCTCAACGCAGCATATCTTGCTGCTGGATGAGTTCTACCGCACCGCCGTGCGCCTCGCCGGCAAGCGTATTCTGTGGAATATGGTGCCGTGCGAGGAAGAAGAGCACTACGACGATTACGTCATGAGCCTGTATGCGCAAGGCGTGTTGACGCCGAACGAATGGCTGGATCTTGGCGGCCTGAGCTCGCTGTCGGCGGAAGAGTACTTCGGCGCCAGCCTGTGGCAGCTCTATAAAAGCATCGATTCGCCATATAAGGCGGTGCTGAAAACGCTGCTGCTGGAGGCTTATTCCTGGGAATATCCTAACAACCGCCTGCTGGCGAAAGACATTAAGCAGCGCCTGCATGACGGGGAAATCGTTTCGTTCGGTCTCGATCCCTACTGCATGATGCTTGAGCGCGTCACCACCTACCTGCAGGCGATTGAAGACGAGACCCGTCTCGATCTGGTCCGCCGCTGTTTCTACCTGAAAGTGTGCGAAAAACTCAGCCGCGAGCGCGCCTGCGTGGGCTGGCGTCGTGAAGTCGTGAGCCATCTGGTGCAAGGGTGGGGCTGGGATGAAAAGCGTCTGATGATGCTCGACAACCGGGCGAACTGGAAGATCGACGAAGTGCGCAAAGCGCATAACGAACTGCTTGATGCGATGATGCAGAGCTATCGCAATCTGATCCGCTTCGCGCGTCGCAACAACCTGAGTGTGTCCGCCAGTCCGCAGGATATTGGCGTGCTGACCCGTAAGCTGTATGCGGCGTTTGAAGCGCTGCCGGGGAAAGTTACCCTGGTGAACCCGCAAATCTCCCCGGATCTGTCCGAACCGAATCTGACCTTTATCCACGTGCCGCCGGGCCGTGCCAACCGCACCGGCTGGTATGTGTATAACCGCGCGCCGGATATGGAATCGATCATCAGCCATCAGCCGCTGGAATATAACCGTTATCTTAATAAGCTGGTGGCCTGGGCCTGGTTTAACGGCCTGCTGACGTCACGTACTCGCCTGTTTATTAAGGGCAACGGCACTGTCGATCTGGCGAAACTGCAGGAGATGGTGGCGGATGTGTCGCATCACTTCCCATTGCGCCTGCCGTCGCCGACGCCCAAAGCGCTGTATAGCCCCTGCGAAATCCGCCATCTGGCGATTATCGTCAACCTTGAATACGACCCGACCGCCGCGTTCCGCAACCAGGTGGTGCACTTTGACTTCCGTAAGCTGGATGTCTTCAGCTTTGGCGAAGAGCAGAAGTGCTTAATCGGCAGCGTCGATCTGCTGTATCGCAACTCGTGGAATGAGGTGCGCACCCTGCACTTTAACGGCGAGCAGGCGATGATCGAAGCGTTGAAAACCATCCTCGGTAAAATGCATCAGGATGCCGCGCCGCCGGACAGCGTAGAGGTGTTCTGCTATAGCCAGCATCTGCGTGGTTTGATCCGTACCCGCGTGCAGCAGATGATTTCCGAGTGCATTGAGCTGCGCCTTTCCAGCACCCGTCAGGATACCGGGCGCTTTAAAGCGCTGCGCGTTTCCGGCCAGACCTGGGGACTGTTCTTCGAGCGTCTTAACGTGTCGGTACAGAAGCTGGAGAACGCCATTGAATTCTACGGCGCGATTTCGCATAACAAGCTGCACGGCCTGTCGGTTCAGGTGGAAACCAACCATGTTAAGCTGCCGCCGGTGGTGGATGGCTTTGCCAGCGAAGGGATTATTCAGTTCTTCTTTGAAGATGCCGATAACAACGACAGCGGGTTTAACATCTATATTCTGGACGAGAGCAACCGCGCCGAGGTGTATCATCACTGTGAAGGCAGTAAAGAGGAGCTGGTGCGTGACGTGAGCCGTTTCTACTCGTCATCCCACGATCGCTTCACTTACGGCTCCAGTTTTATCAACTTCAACCTGCCGCAGTTCTACCAGATCGTCGACGTCGATGGCCGGCCTCAGGTTATTCCCTTCCGTAGCCAGGCGATCGGCGCTGCCGCCACGCCGGTGAGCCCGGATGCCGTGGGGTCACCGGTGCTGCAGCAGCACTATTCCTGAGCGGAAGCCCGGCGTGCGCTGAGCCGGGCGAGCTGATTAACGGAAACTGACCTCTTCACCGGCCTGATGCGTCGCCGCCTGTTCCAGCAGATCCCAGAAGGTTTCACCGCTGCGATCGCAAACCCACTCGTCACCTTTGAGATCGAAATGGTAGCCGCCTTGTTTCGTCGCCAGCCACACCTGGTGCAGCGGCTCCTGACGATTGATAATGATTTTGCTGCCGTTCTCAAAACTGAGGGTCAGCACGCCGCCGTTGATCTCACAGTCGATATCGCTATCGCCGTCCCGGTCGTCCAGACGCTCTTCGATGGTCATCCACAGGCCGTCGGCCAGGCGATGGAATTCACTGTCGTTCATGGTTCTACCCTGCTTTTTTGAAGATGGCGGCAGTATAGCGCGAAACAAAAGCGCGTGCAGTCGGATGCTAAACGCTTGCTTTTACGTCTTCTCCTGCGATGATAGAAAGCAGAAAGAGTGAATCACGGGCAACTATCAATGAATAACGTTTTTCCAACGCTTGCCGTTTTATTGGCGATCTTCAGCCTGACCGGCTGTGGTCTGAAGGGACCGCTTTACTTCCCTCCGGCAGAAAAGACGGCGGCTCCGCCGACCAAACCGGTCGATAGCGGTATCCAGAGCTCGACGCCAGATCGTAACGATCGCGGTGATAGCGGTGGCCCGACCCAGGTAGACTATTGACGATAACGTTCTGTTCCGCGCAACTGGAGTAGATAATGCAGTTCTCTAAAATGCATGGCCTTGGCAACGACTTTATGGTCGTTGACGCGGTAACGCAGAATGTTTTTTTCTCACCGGAGCTGATTCGCCGTCTGGCGGATCGGCATCTTGGCGTAGGCTTCGATCAGCTGCTGATTGTGGAGCCGCCGTACGATCCGGACCTGGACTTCCATTATCGCATCTTCAACGCCGACGGCAGCGAAGTCTCGCAGTGCGGTAACGGCGCACGCTGCTTCGCCCGTTTTGTCCGTTTGAAAGGCCTGACCAATAAACGTGATATCCGTGTGAGCACGGCGAACGGTCGTATGGTATTAAGCGTAACGGAAGACGATCTGGTGCGCGTCAATATGGGCGAGCCGAACTTCGAGCCGTCGCAGGTGCCTTTCCGCGCCAACAAAGCGGAAAAGACCTATATTATGCGCGCCGCTGAACAGACAGTATTGTGCGGTGTGGTGTCGATGGGGAACCCACACTGCGTCATTCAGGTCGAGGATGTGGAAACCGCGGCGGTGGAAACGCTTGGCCCGGTGATGGAAAGCCACGAACGCTTCCCGGAACGCGCCAACATCGGCTTTATGCAGGTGGTCGAGCGTCATCACATTCGCCTCCGCGTTTATGAACGCGGCGCGGGCGAAACGCAGGCCTGCGGCAGCGGGGCCTGTGCGGCGGTTGCGGTGGGGATCCAACAGGGGTTGCTGGCCGAAGAAGTACGCGTGGAATTACCAGGCGGGCGTCTTGATATCGCCTGGAAAGGACCGGGCCAACCGTTGTTTATGACTGGCCCGGCGGCACATGTCTACGACGGATTTATTCACTTATGAAACAAGTCGGGGAAGAACAGCAGGAAATCACCGGCGCGCTGAACGACCGCGCGGTGGTGGACTATCTGTTGCAACATCCTGAATTCTTTATTCGTAATGCGGCATTAGTGGAGCACATGCGGGTTCCGCATCCGGTGCGCGGCTCTATTTCGCTGGTGGAATGGCACATGGTGCGGGCGCGTAACCATATCAACGTGCTGGAAGAGAACATGATGCTGTTGATGGAACAGGCGACCGCCAATGAAAGCCTGTTCCAGCGCCTGCTTCATCTGCAGACGCGGCTGGCGGCGGCGGAAAGCCTCGATGAGATGCTCAATCGCTTTCACCGCTGGGCGCGTGAGATCGGCCTGGCGGGGGCGACGGTGCGTCTGTTCCCTGACAGCTGGCGGCTCGGCGCGCCATCAAAGTTCACCCACCTGGCGCTGACCCGGCAGGCGTTTGAACCTATCCGCATTCAACGCCTTGGCCAGGAGCGCCACTATCTCGGGCCGCTAAACGGGCCTGAACTGCTGGTGATGCTGCCGGAAGCGAAAGCCATCGGCTCGGTGGCGATGTCGCTGCTGGGCGGCGATGACGCCCCTGGCGTGATGCTCTTCACCAGCCGCGATGCTCAGCATTACCAGCCAGGGCAGGGAACGCAGCTGCTCCAGGAGATTGCGTTAATGCTGCCTGGTCTGTTGGAGCGCTGGGTTGAACGCGCATGACCGACTCTCCCTTATTCACCGCCGTCGCCCGTTTCCTGCGCTATCTGGGCGTGGAGCGTCAGCTGAGCCCGATTACGCTGCTGAACTACCGCCGTCAGCTGGATGCGCTCATTGCGCTTGCTGAGCTGGCCGGGCTTAAAAACTGGCAGCAGTGCGATGCCGCTCAGGTCCGTGGCCTGGCGGTGCGTAGCCGGAAGCAGGGGCTGGGGCCGGCAAGTCTGGCACTGCGCCTTTCCGCACTCCGCAGCTTCTTTGACTGGCTGGTGGCGCAGGGCGAGCTGACGGCCAACCCGGCAAAAGGTATCTCCGCGCCTAAAATCCCCCGTCACTTACCGAAAAATATCGACGTCGATGACGTGAACCGGCTATTGGATATCGATCTTAACGATCCGCTGGCGGTGCGCGATCGCGCGATGCTGGAAGTGATGTACGGCGCGGGTCTGCGTCTCTCTGAGCTGGTCAACCTCGATATTAAACACCTTGATAGGGAGTCGGGCGAGGTGTGGGTGATGGGGAAAGGGAGTAAAGAGCGTCGTCTGCCGATAGGGCGCAGCGCGGTGGCGTGGATTGAACACTGGTTGGATCTCCGTGGGCTGTTCGCGGCCGATGACGACGCGCTGTTCTTATCAAAACTGGGTAAACGTATTTCTGCGCGTAACGTGCAAAAACGTTTTGCCGAATGGGGTATTAAGCAGGGGCTGAACAGCCACGTGCATCCGCATAAGCTGCGCCACTCCTTTGCCACCCATATGCTGGAGTCGAGCGGCGATCTGCGTGGCGTGCAGGAACTGCTGGGTCATGCCAACCTCTCGACCACCCAAATCTATACCCATCTTGATTTTCAACACCTTGCCTCGGTGTATGATGCGGCGCATCCGCGCGCCAAACGGGGGAAATAATGCGTTTTTACCGACCTCTGGGCCAGATTTCAGCACTGACGTTTGACCTGGACGATACCCTTTATGACAACCGCCCGGTGATCGACCGGACGCTGCATGAGTCGCTGACCTTCGTGCGTCGCTACCACCCGTCACTGAGTCAATTTGATGCGAACGAGCTGCAGCGGCTGCGTCAGACGCTGCTCGAGACAGAACCGGAGATTTACCACGACGTCACCGAGTGGCGCCGCCGCGCGCTGGTGCTGGGGATGACGAACGCCGGGCTATCCAGCGAGCAGGCCGCTGCCGGCGCGGATGCGGCGATGGAGAACTTTGCCCACTGGCGCAGTTTGATCGATGTGCCGCAGGAAACCCACGATACGCTGGCGGCGCTGGCGGAAAAATGGCCGCTGGTGGCGGTGACCAACGGCAACGCTCAGCCGGAGCTGTTTGGTCTGAGCGACTATTTCCGTTTTGTCCTGCGCGCCGGTCCGGACGGGCGGGCTAAACCTTTTGCCGATATGTATCATCTGGCGGCGGAGCGCCTCGAGCTGCCGCTGGGCCAGATCCTTCACGTGGGGGATGACCTGACCACCGACGTGGCGGGCGCTATCCGCTGCGGTATGCAGGCCTGCTGGATCAAGCCGCAGGGCGCCGATCTGATGCGCGCCGCCGACAGCCGCCTGCTGCCGCACATTGAAATTTCACGGTTGGCATCTCTGACCTCGCTGATATAATCACCACTAGTTCTGTATATATTAACAGTATGCCCGGTAGACGCAGCGTTGCCGGGCAGCTCATTTCCGGCGGTGCCAATGGACGTTTCTTACCTGCTCGACAGCCTCAATGACAAACAGCGCGAAGCCGTAGCCGCCTCGCGTACCAATATGCTGGTTCTGGCTGGTGCGGGCAGCGGTAAGACACGCGTGCTGGTGCATCGTATCGCGTGGCTGCTGAGCGTGGAAAACTGCTCGCCGTATTCCATCATGGCGGTGACTTTTACCAACAAAGCGGCGGCGGAGATGCGCCATCGTATCGGCCAGCTGATGGGGACGACCCAGGGCGGCATGTGGGTCGGCACCTTCCACGGTCTGGCCCACCGCCTGCTGCGGGCTCACCATCTGGATGCCAACCTGCCGCAGGATTTTCAGATCCTCGATAGTGAAGACCAGCTGCGTCTGCTGAAGCGCCTGATTAAAGCAATGAATCTCGACGAGAAGCAGTGGCCGCCGCGTCAGGCGATGTGGTACATCAACAGCCAGAAAGACGAAGGGCTGCGTCCGCATCATATTCAGAGCTACGGCAACCCGGTGGAACAAACCTGGCAGAAGGTCTATCAGGCCTATCAGGAAGCCTGCGATCGCGCAGGGCTGGTAGACTTTGCCGAGCTGCTGCTGCGGGCGCACGAGCTGTGGCTCAACAAACCGCATATTCTTCAGCACTATCGTGAACGCTTCACCAATATCCTGGTGGACGAGTTCCAGGATACCAACAACATTCAGTACGCGTGGATCCGCCTGCTGGCGGGCGATAGCGGCAAAGTGATGATCGTGGGGGATGATGACCAGTCGATCTACGGCTGGCGCGGCGCCCAGGTCGAAAACATCCAGCGTTTTCTCACCGATTTTCCCGGCGCGCAGACCATCCGTCTGGAACAGAACTACCGTTCGACCAGCAATATCCTGAGCGCCGCCAACGCCCTGATTGAAAACAACAGCGGGCGTCTGGGTAAGAAACTGTGGACTGACGGCGCCGACGGCGAGCCGATCTCCCTCTACTGCGCCTTCAACGATCTGGATGAAGCGCGTTTTGTCGTCAACCGGATTAAAACCTGGCAGGAGAACGGTGGCGCGCTGGAGCAGTGCGCCATTCTCTATCGCAGCAACGCCCAGTCGCGCGTGCTGGAAGAGGCGCTGCTGCAGGCCAGCATGCCGTACCGTATTTACGGCGGGATGCGCTTCTTTGAACGTCAGGAAATCAAAGATGCGCTTTCGTATCTGCGTCTGATTGCCAACCGTAACGATGATGCCGCCTTTGAGCGGGTGGTGAATACCCCGACCCGCGGCATTGGCGACCGTACCCTTGACGTGGTGCGGCAAACCTCGCGCGATCGCCAGCTGACCCTCTGGCAGGCGTGCCGCGAGCTGCTGAAGGATAAAGTCCTGGCCGGCCGCGCCGCCAGCGCCCTGCAGCGCTTTATGGAGCTGATTGACGCCCTGGCGCAGGAGACGGCGGATATGCCGCTGCATGTCCAGACCGACCGGGTGATTAAAGATTCCGGCCTGCGCATGATGTACGAGCAGGAAAAGGGCGAAAAAGGCCAGACGCGAATCGAAAACTTAGAGGAACTGGTCACCGCTACGCGCCAGTTCAGCTACAACGATGAAGATGAAGATTTAATGCCGCTGCAGGCCTTCCTTTCTCATGCCGCGCTGGAAGCGGGGGAAGGGCAGGCGGATACCTGGCAGGATGCGGTGCAGCTGATGACCCTGCACTCGGCGAAAGGCCTTGAGTTCCCGCAGGTGTTTATCGTCGGCGTGGAAGAGGGGATGTTCCCGAGCCAGATGGCGCTGGATGAAGGCGGCCGTCTGGAAGAGGAGCGTCGTCTGGCTTACGTTGGCGTGACGCGGGCGATGCAGAAGTTGACCCTGACCTATGCGGAAACCCGCCGCCTGTATGGCAAAGAGGTTTACCATCGCCCGTCGCGCTTTATCGGCGAGCTGCCGGAAGCCTGCGTGGAAGAGGTGCGCCTGCGCGCGACGGTGAGCCGTCCGGTCAGCCATCAGCGGATGGGCGCGCCAATGGCGGAGAACGACACCGGCTACAAGCTGGGTCAGCGCGTGCGCCATCCTAAATTCGGCGAAGGCACCATCGTGAATCTGGAAGGTAGCGGCGAGCACAGCCGTTTGCAGGTCGCCTTCCAGGGGCAGGGCATCAAATGGCTGGTGGCGGCCTATGCGCGGCTGGAAACAGTGTAACAGTAAGAAAAGTATCGTTTTTTTGTAATAATCTGCTAGCCTTATATGCTAAAGGGCAGGATTTGCTCTTTAGCGTTCTGTTGCGTGTTGACGCCGTTTTTGCGCTGGCGTAACATGCGCGCACGATTACGCTAAGAGGACATTCGCCTTGGACACACCCAGTAGATGCTGGCTCAACTTCCTGTCCGTCAGGAACAACTCCTAAGGCTATCCTCTTATGCTGATAGCCTTAGCGGTTGTCAGCGACCCTTCATACCCGTCGCTCTGAGTCAGGCTTAATGGTCTGAAACCCAAGTTGTTTCTGTGTGCCCTCCGAACTGTCCGATAATTTTTTTGCATTGGGAGTCCCGGTCATGCTGAGCGCATTTCAACTGGAAAATAATCGTTTAACACGCCTGGAAGCTGATGAGATCAAACATCTCGCCAGTTCGGTGTGGGTCGATCTGGTCGAGCCCGACGACGAAGAACGAAGCCGCGTGCAGACGGAATTGGGTCAGAACCTGGCAACGCGCCCGGAACTGGAAGATATCGAAGCATCGGCGCGTTTCTTCGAAGATGAAGACGGTTTACACATCCACTCTTTTTTCTTTTTTGAAGACGCAGAGGATCACGCCGGTAACTCCACCGTGGCGTTCACCATTCGCGAAGGGCGTCTGTTTACCCTGCGCGAGCGCGAATTACCCGCTTTCCGCCTGTACCGCATGCGCGTGCGCAACCAGCTGATGGTGGATGGCAACGCCTATGAGCTGCTGCTCGATCTGTTCGAAACCAAAATCGAACAGCTGGCGGATGAAATTGAAAATATCTATAGCGACCTCGAGAAACTCAGCCGCGTCATTATGGAAGGCCGCCAGGGCGACGAGTACGATGACGCCCTCTCGACGCTTGCCGAACAGGAAGATATCGGCTGGAAGGTCCGTCTGTGTCTGATGGATACCCAGCGCGCCCTGAACTTCCTGGTGCGAAAGGCGCGTTTGCCCGCGGGCCAGCTGGAGCAGGCGCGTGAGATCCTGCGGGATATCGAATCCCTGCTGCCGCACAACGAATCGCTGTTCCAGAAGGTGAACTTCCTGATGCAGGCGGCGATGGGTTTTATCAATATCGAGCAGAACCGCATCATCAAGATCTTCTCGGTGGTCTCCGTGGTCTTCCTGCCGCCCACCCTGGTGGCCTCCAGCTACGGGATGAACTTCGAGTTTATGCCTGAGCTGCACTGGAGCTTTGGCTATCCGGGCGCCATCGTCTTTATGATGCTCGCCGGCCTGGCGCCGTATCTCTACTTTAAGCGTAAAAACTGGCTGTAGGGGATAGGCACCCGGATCGCGGCGCTGCCGTCTTATCCGGGTATGACATCCGCGTCGGCTATTCTCTGCGTAGCCGGCGCTGGGTATACAGCGCATCGACGATAAAGACCGCCAGCGCGACCCAGATAAAGCCAAAGGTCACCATCTTATCTGCCCCCGGAACTTCGCCGTAAAAGATCACCGCCAGCAGGAACATCAGCGTCGGGCCGATATACTGGAAGAATCCCAGGGTGGAGAGCCGCAGGCGGGTCGCCGCGCCGGTAAAGCACAGCAGCGGAATGGTGGTGACGACACCTGCCGCCATCAGCAGCAGATTCAACGACCACGGGTTCTGTCCCATCTGGCTGGTTGGGCTATCGGCGATAGCAAACAGGTAAATGGCGGCGACCGGCAATAGCCACAGAGTCTCAACCAGCATCCCGGTTTGTGCGTCGACGGCGATCTTTTTACGCAACAGCCCGTAAAAGGCAAAGCTAAAGGCCAGCCCGAGGCCGATAATCGGTAGCGAACCAAAGGTCCACAGCTGTACCAGCACGCCGCACGCGGCCAGCAGTACCGCCAGCCACTGCATCCGGCGAAAACGCTCGCCGAGAAAAATCATCCCCAGCACGATGTTCACCAGCGGGTTAATAAAGTAGCCCAGGCTGGCCTCCAGCATATGGTGGTTATTCACCGCCCAGATGAACAGCAGCCAGTTGCCGCCAATCAGCACCGCCGACAGCGCCAGCAGGAGAATCTTGCGCGGCATATGCAGCAGTTTTTTTACCTGCGGCCACTGGTGGCTGAGGCTGATTAACGCCAGCATAAAAAAGAAAGACCAGATCACGCGATGGGTGAGGATTTCATCGGCGGGAACATAGTAGATCAGCTTGAAGTAGGCGGGGGCGATGCCCCAGATAAAATAGGCGGCAAGAGCCAGAATAACCCCCAGCCGCGTTTGTTTTGCATCCATCGGTAAAATCCGTTACGCCAAAATAGCGATGTTACTTGATTTGCGGGGTTCAACCCACCATATACGTCGCCGTGGCGCTGGCAATATAGACCTGCTCTTCGTTATGTAATTCTACGCGGGCGACTGCGACCTTATTACCGGCGCGCAGCAGGCTGCTGGTGGCGGTAAAGTGCTCGCCGCGCCCCGGGCGCAGATAGTCGACGCGCAGATCGATGGTTCCCATGCGCGACAGACGCTGGCGTAACTCTTCTTCGGTGATGGTGTTATGGCGGGTCAGCGTACTGCCTACGCACACCAGCCCGGCGGCGACGTCCAGCGCGGAGGCAATCACTCCGCCGTGCAGAATGCTCTGCGCCCAGTTACCGACCATCATCGGCTGATTTTTGAAGCTAAGCTGGGCAAACTCTTTTTCATGACGCTCCAGCTTCAATCCTAAGGCGCGATTAAACGGCATATGGTAAACAAAGATTTCGCCCACCAGCTTAAGGACGGCGTCGGCAGTGAGTTCAGACATGACAATTGTATCCATTCGTTAATAAAATGTTGATTTTATGCTTCTAACATGGCGATTGCCACTTTCAGAGCGGATAACCGGGCAGGACGGCGGTAAACAGGTAGAATGGATGCGGGGTAAAACAGAAATAAAAATCACTCATTCAGGAGAACAGTAATGCGTATCTCTTTGGCCTGGCTGCTGGCGCTGGGCGCGCTGCCGGCTGGCGTTTTGGCGCAGGACGCGCCGGTTAGCCCTCCGGTTCATGATAAACCGGCGGTGCGCGGTAGTATTATCGCTAACCTGTTGCAGGACCATGATAATCCTTTCTTGCTGTATCCCTATGAGAGCAACTACCTGCTCTATACGTGGAGTAGCGATATCAACAAGGAAGCGATCGCCAGCTATGACTGGGCGGAAAACGCCCGCAAAGATGAAGTGAAATTCCAGCTCAGTCTGGCATTTCCGCTGTGGCGAGGGATCCTCGGCGAGAACTCGCTGCTGGGGGCATCCTATACGCAGAAGTCCTGGTGGCAGCTCTCGAACAGCAAAGAGTCAGCGCCGTTTCGGGAAACTAACTATGAACCGCAGCTGTTTTTGGGCTTCGCCACCGATTACCAGCTGGCCGGCTGGACGCTGCGCGATATCGAGATGGGTTACAACCACGATTCGAACGGCCGCTCTGACCCCACCTCGCGCAGCTGGAACCGTCTGTATACCCGCCTGATGGCGCAAAACGGCAACTGGCTGGTGGAAGTGAAGCCCTGGTACGTGATCGGCAGCACCAACGATAACCCGGATATCGTCAAATATATGGGCTATTACCGTCTGAAGGTGGGGTATCAGCTAGGTGAGGCGATCCTCAGCGCGCAGGGGCAATATAACTGGAACACCGGTTACGGCGGCGCGGAGCTGGGCGTCAGCTATCCGATTACCCGCCATGTGCGCTTCTACACCCAGGTTTACAGCGGTTATGGCGAGTCGCTTATCGATTATAACTTTAATCAGACCCGCGTCGGCGTCGGCGTGACGCTCAACGATCTGTTTTAATCGTTGCACTCTGGCTCACAGGCGCTGAAAATAGCGCCTGTTTTCTTTTCACGCAGACGGGGTCAACGTGGCGCAGGCGGAAGTATTGAATCAAGCATTGCTGGCAAAGCAGGTTTTACAGGAAACCTTCGGCTACCAGCAGTTTCGCCCCGGCCAGGAAACCATTATCGATACGGCGCTGGGCGGGCGCGATTGCCTGGTCGTGATGCCGACCGGCGGCGGTAAATCGCTGTGCTATCAGGTGCCGGCGCTGGTGCTGGGCGGCCTGACGGTGGTGGTATCGCCGCTGATCTCGCTGATGAAAGATCAGGTCGACCAGCTGCTGGCTAACGGCGTGGCCGCCGCCTGTCTGAACTCGACGCAGAGCCGCGAGCAGCAGCAGGAGGTCATGGCCGGCTGTCGCAGCGGGCAGATTCGCCTGCTGTATATCGCCCCCGAGCGTTTGATGCTGGATAACTTCCTCGAGCATCTCAGCCACTGGAATCTGGCGATGGTGGCGGTGGATGAGGCGCACTGTATTTCCCAGTGGGGGCATGATTTCCGTCCGGAATATGCCGCTCTGGGCCAGCTGCGCCAGCGCGTGCCGCAGATTCCGTTTATGGCGTTAACCGCCACCGCCGATGACACTACCCGCCGCGATATCGTTCGTCTGCTGGGACTGAACGACCCGCTGATTCAGGTCAGCAGCTTCGACCGCCCGAATATCCGCTATATGCTGATGGAGAAGTTTAAACCGCTCGATCAGCTGATGCGCTACGTGCAGGACCAGCGTGGCAAGTCGGGTATTATCTACTGCAACAGCCGGTCGAAAGTGGAAGATACCGCCGCACGCCTGCAAAGCCGCGGTATCAGCGCCGCGGCCTATCATGCCGGGCTGGAAAACGACGTGCGTGCGGACGTACAGGAAAAATTCCAGCGCGACGATCTGCAAATCGTCGTGGCGACGGTGGCCTTCGGGATGGGGATCAATAAACCCAACGTCCGCTTCGTGGTGCATTTCGACATTCCACGCAATATTGAGTCCTACTATCAGGAAACCGGCCGCGCCGGGCGTGACGGTCTGCCTGCAGAAGCAATGTTGTTTTACGATCCGGCCGATATGGCGTGGCTGCGTCGCTGTCTGGAGGAGAAACCCGCCGGGCCGTTGCAGGACATTGAGCGCCACAAGCTGAACGCGATGGGGGCGTTTGCCGAGGCGCAAACCTGCCGTCGGCTGGTCCTGCTCAACTATTTTGGCGAAGGGCGCCAGGAAGCGTGCGGTAACTGCGATATCTGTCTCGATCCGCCAAAACAGTACGACGCGTTAATGGACGCGCGCAAAGCGCTTTCGACGATTTACCGCGTCAATCAGCGGTTTGGTATGGGCTACGTGGTCGAAGTGCTGCGCGGGGCCAACAATCAGCGCATTCGTGAGATGGCGCATGACAAGCTGCCGGTGTACGGCATCGGCCGCGAGCAGAGCCATGAACACTGGGTGAGCGTGATTCGCCAGCTGATTCACCTCGGTCTGGTGACGCAGAATATCGCGCAGCATTCGGCGCTGCAGCTAACCGAAGCGGCGCGTCCGGTGCTGCGCGGCGAGGTGCCGCTGCAGCTGGCGGTTCCGCGTATCGTGGCGCTGAAGCCGAAGGCGATGCAAAAATCCTTCGGCGGCAATTACGATCGCAAGCTGTTTGCCAAGCTGCGCAAATTACGTAAAGCGATTGCCGATGAAGAGAATATCCCGCCGTACGTCGTGTTCAACGACGCGACGCTGATCGAAATGGCGGAGCAGTCGCCGCTTACCGCGGGTGAAATGCTGAGTGTGAACGGCGTGGGCACGCGTAAACTTGAGCGTTTCGGTAAAGAGTTTATGGCGCTGATTCGCGCGCATATCGATGGTGAAGATGAGTAGTCAGCCGGGCAAAAAAGTGTCAGGATAGTTGCGGTCTTCACTATATTTTTCCGGGTAAATAGCCTGTTAAGTAGGGTTCAATCATGCTGATGCTTTTCCTCACCGTCGCGCTGGTGCATATCATTGCGCTAATGAGTCCTGGCCCGGACTTTTTCTTTGTTTCGCAGACCGCCGTTAGCCGCTCCCGCAAAGAGGCGATGATGGGCGTGCTGGGGATAACCTGCGGCGTGATGGTCTGGGCCGGCGTGGCGCTGCTCGGCCTGCATCTGATTATCGAAAAAATGGCCTGGCTGCACACCATTATCATGGTGGGCGGTGGACTGTACCTGTGCTGGATGGGCTATCAGATGCTGCGCGGAGCGCTGAAGAAAAACGCCGTGGCGGCGCCGGAGCCGCAGGTCGAGCTGGCCCGCAGCGGCCGCAGCTTCCTGAAAGGGCTGCTGACGAATCTCGCTAACCCCAAGGCGATTATCTACTTCGGTTCCGTCTTCTCCCTGTTTGTCGGCGATAACGTCGGCGCGGGCGAGCGCTGGGGGATCTTCCTGCTGATTATCCTTGAAACGCTGGCCTGGTTTAGCGTGGTCGCCAGCCTGTTCGCCCTACCGACGATGCGTCGCGGCTACCAGCGGATGGCAAAATGGATTGACGGCATTGCCGGCACGCTGTTCGCCGGTTTCGGCATTCATCTGATCATTTCACGCTAAGCGTAGGCTATCCCGGTTTGTGCAGACGAACCGGGATAGCCGTCAGGCATGGCGTGCCGAAGCCAGCAGCGCGCCAACCAGCATAAATAACGAGCCGAACACCTTGTTCAAGGCCTTCATCTGCTTAGGTCCCTTAATCCACGCCGCAATACGCTGCGCCAGAGTCGCATAGCCAATCATCACGATGATATCGACCACGATGGTGGTGATACCCAGCACCAGGTACTGCATTACCTGCGGCTGATGCGGCACGATAAACTGCGGGAACAGCGCCGCCAGAAAGACAATGCTTTTCGGGTTGGTCAGGTTGACGAAGACCGCGCGCTGAAACAGCTTGCCGCGGGTCTGCGCTTGCGCCAGGGTGTTCAGGTTGATTGACCCCGCCGCGCGCCACTGCTGAATCCCCAGCCAGATAAGATACGCCGCCCCCGCCCATTTCAGAACCTCAAAGGCCAGCACCGAGCGGGAAAAGAGGGTTCCCAGACCAATACCGACGAGGACGATATGGATGGCCAGTCCGGTTTGTAGCCCGGCAATCGATGCCGCCGCGCCGCGGTAGCCGTGGTTGATTGAGGTCGTCATGGTATTGATGGCCCCGGAGCCCGGCGACAGGCTGAGAATTATGGATGTCAGCAGATAGGCGAACCACCACTCGAACGTCATGAGAAACTCCCTGGTTGTCTGTTTTTATGCCACAATACGCTATTGTGTAAGCATTGTGTGATGCGCGCTAAAAAAACGATTTTCAGTGGTTAACAGGGGTGTAAACCCGATGTTTCGGCAGCAAAAGGATTGGGACACGCGAGAAAACGCGTTTGCGGCTTTTACGATGGGGCCTCTCACCGATTTCTGGCATCAGCGGGAAGAGGCGGAATTCAGGGGCGTCGACGATGTCCCGGTCCGCTTTGTTCGCTTTTGCGCCAAAGATAACGACCGGGTAGTGGTGATCTGCCCTGGGCGTATTGAAAGTTACGTCAAATACGCCGAGCTGGCTTACGATCTGTTCCACAGCGGCTTCGACGTGATGATTATCGATCATCGCGGCCAGGGGCGTTCCGGGCGCATATTGACCGACAGCCACCGCGGCCACGTGGTGCGCTTTAGCGATTATGTCGACGATCTGGCGGCGCTCTGGCAGCAGGAAGTGGCGCCCGGCCACTGGCGGAAACGGTTTATACTGGCCCATTCGATGGGCGGCGCGATCGCGACGTTATTTTTGCAGCGTCACCAGCAGCATTGCGATGCTATTGCGCTGTGCGCGCCCATGTTCGGCATCGTCATGCGTTTCCCCGACTGGATGGTGCGTCATATTCTCGACTGGGCTGAGGGCCATCAGCGCATTCGTGAAGAGTATGCCCTCGGTACCGGCCGCTGGCGGGCGTTGCCCTTTTCGGTCAACGTACTGACGCATAGCCGGCAACGCTATCGTCGTAACCTGCGATTTTACGCCGATGAACCGCAGCTGCGGGTTGGCGGGCCAACCTATCACTGGGTGCGGGAGGGGATCCTCGCGGGTGAGGAGGCGCTGGCCGGCGTCGAAAAAGACACGACCCCTACATTGTTATTACAGGCAGAAGAAGAACGCGTGGTCGATAACCGTATGCACGAGCGCTACTGCGCGCTCCGTGCCGCGGCAGGCCGACCCTGCGAAGGTAATAAGCCGCTTGTCATCGAAGGGGCATACCATGAGATCCTTTTTGAAAAGGACGCCATGCGCTCAGTCGCGCTGAATGCCATCGTCGATTTTTTCAGTCGACACAATGAATCCGACGAAAACACTCGTCGCCCTGCTTAGAGGTTAAAATTTTTATGTACCAGGTTGTTGCGTCTGACTTAGATGGCACGCTGCTTTCCCCCGATCACTACTTAACCCCCTACGCAAAAGAGACGCTGCAGCTGTTGACCGCCCGCGGCATCCATTTTGTCTTTGCCACCGGTCGCCACTACATTGACGTCGGACAGATTCGCGACAATCTAGGCATCAAATCCTACATGATCACCTCCAACGGCGCGCGCGTGCACGATAGCGAGGGAAAACAAATCTTTGCCCATAATCTCGACCGCGATATTGCCGCCGATCTGTTCGAAATGATGCGTAACGACCCGAAGGTGGTCACCAACGTCTATCGCGAAGACGAATGGTATATGAACCGCCACCGCCCGGAAGAGATGCGCTTTTTCAAAGAAGCGGTGTTTAACTACAAGCTGTATGAAGTGGGCGAACTCGATCCCGAAGGGATCAGCAAAGTCTTTTTCACCTGCGATGATCACCAGCACCTGCTGCCGCTGGAACAGGCGATCAACGCCCGCTGGGGCGATCGCGTGAACGTCAGCTTCTCCACCCTGACCTGCCTCGAAGTGATGGCTGGCGGGGTATCGAAGGGGCATGCGCTGGAAGCGGTGGCTAAAATGCTCGGCTACGGTCTGAAAGACTGCATCGCGTTTGGCGATGGTATGAACGATGCAGAAATGCTGTCAATGGCGGGCAAGGGCTGCATCATGGCCAACGCGCACCAGCGTCTGAAAGATCTGCACCCGGAGCTGGAGGTGATCGGCAGTAACGCTGACGATGCGGTACCGCACTATTTGCGGAAGCTCTATCTCGCCTGATCGAGATTGACGACTGACTGAAAATTAGTCAGTTGTCAACCTGACTCTCCGCTACAATGGGTGCTCTTCTTCCTGAGAGACATTCATTGTGGCGCTACTGATTATTACCACTATCCTGTGGGCCTTTTCCTTTAGTCTGATCGGCGAATACCTGGCGGGCAGCGTCGATAGCTACTTTTCAGTACTGATGCGCGTTGGGCTGGCGGCGCTGGTGTTCCTGCCGTTTCTGCGTACCCGCGGGCAATCGCCGCGTACCATTGTGCTCTATATGCTGGTCGGGGCGATGCAGCTTGGCATCATGTATCTGCTGGCGTTCCGCGCCTATCTTTACCTGACGGTGTCTGAATTCCTGCTGTTTACCGTTTTTACGCCGCTCTATATCACCCTGATTTACGATCTGCTTCGCGGACGCCAGCTCCGCTGGGGGTATCTGCTGAGCGCCGGGCTGGCGGTGCTGGGCGCAGCCATTATTCGCTATGACAAAGTGAGCGAGCATTTCTGGACGGGCCTGCTGCTGGTTCAGCTGTCGAATATCAGTTTCGCCATCGGCATGGTGGGCTATAAGCGCCTGATGGAGCTGCGCCCGATGCCGCAGCACAACGCGTTTGCGTGGTTCTATATGGGGGCTTTCCTGGTCGCGGCGACGGCGTGGTTTATGCTGGGTAACCCGCAGAGGCTGCCGACCACGACGCTACAGTGGGGGATTCTGGTGTGGCTGGGCGTGGTGGCATCAGGCCTGGGATACTTTATGTGGAACTACGGGGCGACGCAGGTGGATGCCGGCACGCTGGGTATCATGAATAACGTGCATGTCCCCGCCGGGCTGCTGGTCAACCTGGCTATCTGGCAGGAGCAGCCCCACTGGCCGAGCTTTATTATAGGGGCTCTGGTGATCCTGGCCTCACTGTGGGTCCATCGCCGTTGGGTCGCTCCGCACTCCGCACAAACGGCAAATGATCGCAAGCGTGGTTCCGCGCTGAGCGAATAAACGCCTCGGTGACCGGCTGACGCTGCTCGCCGTCGCGCACCGCGGCGTACAGCCGGCTCCAGAGTCCTTCGCCCAGGGTTTTGGTCACGACCAGACCCTGGCGCTCAAAACTTTCCACCACCCAGTGCGGCAGGGCGGCGATCCCCATCCGTGCGGCAACCATCTGAATCAATAGCAGCGTATTGTCGACGCTCTTCAACTGCGGGCTGATGCCGGCCGGCTGCAGGAAGTGACGCCAGATATCCAGACGACCGCGCTGAACCGGGTAAATCAACAGCAGCTCTGTCGCCAGATCGTCGGGCGCGATGCGCGTTCTGGCCGCCAGCGGATGGTCCGGCGCCAGCACCAGGCGCACCTCAAAATCAAACATCGGCGAATAGTGCAGCCCGCTTCGCGGCAGGATATCGGAGGTCATGACCAGATCCAGCTCGCTTTGCTGCAGGGCTGGCTGCGGGTCAAAAGTCACCCCGGACTGGAAATCCACTTCGACGTGCGGCCAGCGGGCGCGAAAATTCTCCAGCGCCGGCGTTAGCCATTGAATACAGCTATGGCACTCGATGGCGATACGCAGACGAGTTTGCTGCGGTTCATGACAATCCTGCAGGGCGCGGCTGATTTGCGGCAGCACCTGGTTTGCCAGGTGCAGCAGAATTTCACCCTGCGGCGTGAAACGTAGTGGCTGACTTTTGCGCACAAACAGACGGAAGCCAAGGCGTTGTTCCAGATCGCTGAACTGGTGGGACAGGGCGGATTGGGTTTGATGCAGGGCCGCCGCAGCGCCTGCCAGCGACCCGCTGTTCCGCAACGCCTGTAGCGTTTTCAGGTGTTTAATCTCGATCATGAAAGTCCTTCACTCCGGCATGAATAATTTGCGCTTGAGGAATATACAGTACCTGTCAATTATGGATGTGTAAACATCTGGACGTCTAAACTCATCATATTTCGATTCTGCAGATGCGTTGGCTTCCTCGCTTACCCCAGTCACTTACTTCAGTAAGCATCCTGGGGATGCGCTGCGGATCCGCCTTCCTGCCAGCCGAACTATTTAGGGTTTGCCTGCAGAGACAACATTAAAAATTATGAGGTCTTAAAAATGACAATTATTAACCACACCCTCGGTTTCCCTCGCGTTGGCCTACGTCGTGAACTGAAAAAAGCACAAGAGAGCTACTGGGCGGGTAACTCGACCCGCGAAGAACTGCTGGCGGTGGGCCGCGAACTGCGCGCCCGTCATTGGGAACAGCAGAAGCAAGCGGGCGTTGACCTGCTGCCGGTGGGGGATTTCGCCTGGTACGACCATGTTCTGACCACCAGCCTGCTGCTGGGCAATGTGCCGGCTCGTCATCAGAACAAAGACGGCTCTGTGGATATCGATACCCTGTTCCGCATCGGCCGCGGCCGCGCACCGACCGGTGAGCCCGCGGCGGCGGCAGAAATGACAAAATGGTTTAACACCAACTATCACTACATGGTGCCGGAGTTTGTAAAAGGCCAGCAGTTCAAACTGACCTGGACCCAGCTGCTGGATGAAGTGGACGAAGCGCTGGCGCTGGGTCATAAGGTCAAACCCGTCCTGCTGGGGCCGGTTACCTGGCTGTGGCTGGGTAAAGTGAAGGGCGAGTCGTTCGACAGACTGAGCCTGCTGCATGACATTCTGCCGGTTTACCAGCAGGTGCTGGCGGAGCTGGCAAAACGCGGCATCGAGTGGGTGCAGATTGATGAACCGGCGCTGGTACTGGAGCTGCCTCAGGCGTGGCTGGAGGCGTTCAAACCGGCATATGACGCGCTCGCGGGCCAGCTTAAGCTGCTGCTGACCACTTATTTTGAAGGTATCACCGGTAACCTCGACACCATCACCGCGCTGCCGGTTCAGGGCCTGCACGTTGACCTGGTGCACGGTAAAGATGATGTAGCTGCTCTGCATCAGCGTCTGCCGTCCGACTGGCTGCTCTCTGCGGGCCTGATCAACGGCCGCAACGTCTGGCGCGCCGATCTGAGCGAGAAATATGCGCAAATTAAAGACCTCGTCGGCAAGCGTGAGCTGTGGATCGCTTCTTCCTGCTCCCTGCTGCACAGCCCGATCGATCTGAGCGTGGAAACTCGCCTCGACGCGGAAGTGAAAAGCTGGTTCGCCTTCGCCCTGCAAAAATGCGAAGAGCTGGCGCTGCTGCGCGATGCGCTGAACAGCGGCGATACCGCTGGACTGGTGGCGTGGAGCGCACCGATTCAGGCGCGCCGTCACTCTACCCGCGTCCATAACGCCGCGGTGGAAAAACGCCTGGCGGCCATAACCGCCCGGGACAGCCAGCGTAATAGCCCGTATGCCGAACGCGCCCGGGCACAGCGCGCCCGCTTTAATCTGCCGGCGTGGCCGACCACGACCATCGGTTCTTTCCCGCAGACTACCGAAATCCGCGGCCTGCGTCTGGAGTTCAAAAAAGGCAATCTGGATGCCAATAATTACCGCACCGGTATTGCGGAACACATCAGACAGGCAATTGTTGAGCAGGAGCGTTTAGGTCTGGATGTCCTGGTTCACGGTGAAGCCGAGCGTAATGACATGGTGGAATACTTCGGTGAGCACCTCGATGGCTTCATCTTCACGCAGAACGGCTGGGTGCAGAGCTACGGCTCCCGCTGCGTGAAACCGCCGGTGGTGATCGGTGACGTCAGCCGTCCGGAGGCGATCACCGTTGAGTGGGCGAAATTCGCCCAGTCGCTAACCGACAAACCGGTGAAAGGCATGCTGACCGGTCCGGTGACCATTCTGTGCTGGTCCTTCCCGCGTGAAGATGTCAGCCGTGAAACTATCGCTAAGCAGATTGCGCTGGCGCTGCGTGACGAAGTGGCGGATCTGGAAGCGGCCGGTATCGGCATCATCCAGATTGATGAGCCGGCGCTGCGTGAAGGCCTGCCGCTCAAGCGTAGCGACTGGGATGCCTACCTGCAGTGGGGCGTGGAAGCCTTCCGGATCAACGCCGCGGTCGCCCGGGATGACACCCAGATCCACACCCATATGTGTTACTGCGAGTTCAACGACATCATGGATTCCATTGCCGCGCTGGATGCGGATGTGATTACCATTGAAACCTCGCGTTCTGACATGGAGCTGCTGGAGTCGTTTGAAGAGTTCGAATACCCGAACGAAATCGGGCCGGGCGTGTACGACATCCACTCGCCGAACGTGCCGAGCGTGGAATGGATTGAAGCGCTGCTGGAAAAAGCGGCGCAGCGTATCCCGGCAGAACGTTTGTGGGTCAATCCGGACTGCGGCCTGAAAACCCGCGGCTGGCCGGAAACGCGTGCGGCGCTGGCCAATATGGTGAAAGCCGCGCAGAACCTGCGCCAGGCCTAATCAGAATCACCCCCATCCCCGAAGGAGGCCGCGGCCTCCTCTTTTTTTGCTCTTCTTCTTCCTTTCCGGACAGATCGCCCCGCCTGGGCTACGCTTAGCGGGACCATGCAGGCAAAGCTATTTTCGGGGGAGAATGATGATCGGTCACGATGAGCCACACCGACCTTTGCGTTTTGCTATTAATCTGGGGAATCCGGTACTCGCCACCACGTTGCCGGATAACGCCCCGGGAGGTCTCACCGTCGAGTTGGCCAAAAAGCTGGCCGCCCGGTGTGAGCGCGAAGCGCAATTTATCACCTGGCCGACGGCCGGGAAGGTGGTGGATGCCGCCTTGCTGGATCAATGGGATATCGCCTTTCTGGCGATTGACCCTGCTCGGGAAGATACGCTCTGTTTCAGCCAACCCTATGTCACCATTGAAAGCTCATTGCTGGTCAGAGAGGACAGTGATATTCAGTCCGTACAGGAGAGGGATCGCGAGGGGGTGACGATTAACGTTGGTAAAGGTGCGGCCTATGAGCTGTATCTGATTCGCACGTTACAGCATGCCACGATGCGTCAATACGCGACCTCGCAGGAGGCAATTCGCGCGTTTATCGCGGGGGAAGGGGATATGGTCGCCGGTATTCGTCAACCGCTCAGCAGTGTGGCAAGTGAATATCCGCAATTGCGTCTGCTGCCTGATAGCTTCAGCCAGATACAGCAGGCGGTATGCGTGCCCCGCAGCAGGCCAGAGCATTATGAATTTATTCGTCGCTGCCTGGCTACGTGGCTGGAGGACGGGACGATTGCCGATATGATTAACCGCCATATCGGCAACCGATAGATCATGCCTTAACTGCGTTTCCCGCCATATTGCGCAAACCATGCCAGCATTCTTGCCCAGCCGTCTTTGGCGGATTCTTCATGGTAGCTGGGGCGATAATCGGCGTTAAAGGCGTGATCGGCGTCTGGATAGACGATAATTTCCGCTTTGGCATTAGCGGCACGCAGCGCCTGGCGCATGGTTTCCACCGTATCCTGCGGAATGCCCGTGTCTTTACCGCCGTACAGTCCCAGCACCGGCGCGTTGAGGTCAACCGCCACATCCACCGGATGTTTCGCCGAGTTGAGAGTCTTCTGCCCGACCAGCTTCCCGTACCAGGCCACGGCGGCTTTCAGCTGCGGGTTATGGGCGGCGTAAAGCCAGGTAATGCGTCCCCCCCAGCAAAAGCCGGTGATCAGCAGACGATGGGCATCGCCGCCGTGACGCGCGGCCCAGCTGGCGACATGGTCTAAGTCGGCCAGCACCTGAGTATCCGGCACCTTGCTCACCAGCTCCTGGAACAGGGTCGGGATATCGGTGTACTCGTTCGGATCGCCCTGACGGAAGTAGAGTTCTGGCGCGATAGCCAGATAACCTTCCAGCGCCAGACGGCGGCAAATATCGCGAATATGTTCATGCACGCCGAAAATTTCCTGCACAACGAGGACCACCGGAAGCGGGCCTTCGGCGTTTTTCGGACGAGCATGATACGCCGGCATGTTCTCTCCCTGGGTCGGGATCGAGGTTTCACCCGCGGCGATGCTCTCCTCCGGGGTATGAACGGCGGTAGAAGCGTGCGGCGTGGCTGCAGGCGCAAAGCCAGGTTGCTTGGTTGTGGTCATGGTATTCTCCGTACCCTTATTTATTAGCGCATCGATAACTATAGACGCTATCGACCGGACGTTAACAAAGCACAGTGCCTGAAACAGGCTATCTTTTGTTCAGGCCCGGCGAATATAACTTGTTAATGTGATGTTTATCACTATTTGATGGAATATTATTGCAATGACTTTCATTCGTGGTGATTAGTGTCACAAAAATAAGCCAATAGCTTCTGTAAAGTACCGTTTTGCTTCTGCTGATAATTCGACCCACAGAGGAGTTTTTTATGTCTAAGTCTGATGTTTTTCATCTCGGCCTCACCAAAAACGATTTACAAGGGGCTACGCTGGCTATCGTCCCTGGCGATCCAGAGCGTGTGGAAAAGATCGCCGCGCTGATGGATAAGCCGGTCAAGCTGGCATCTCATCGCGAATTTACCTCCTGGCGTGCCGAACTGGATGGCAAGCCGGTCATTGTTTGTTCTACCGGTATCGGCGGCCCGTCGACCTCTATTGCCGTTGAAGAACTGGCGCAGCTGGGGATTCGTACCTTCCTGCGTATCGGCACCACCGGCGCGATCCAGCCGCATATCAATGTGGGCGACGTTCTGGTGACCACCGCTTCCGTCCGTCTTGATGGCGCGAGTCTGCACTTTGCGCCGATGGAATACCCGGCGGTCGCTGACTTTGCCTGCACCACCGCGCTGGTGGAAGCGGCAAAATCGATCGGGGCGACCACCCATATTGGCGTTACCGCATCGTCTGATACCTTCTACCCGGGTCAGGAACGTTACGACACCTTCTCTGGCCGTGTGGTCAGCCATTTTAAAGGCTCGATGGAAGAGTGGCAGTCCATGGGCGTCATGAACTATGAGATGGAATCGGCGACGCTGCTGACCATGTGCGCCAGCCAGGGGCTGCGCGCCGGGATGGTGGCCGGGGTTATCGTAAACCGTACTCAGCAGGAAATTCCGAACGCGGAAACCATGAAACAAACCGAAAGCCACGCGGTAAAAATCGTTGTGGAAGCGGCGCGCCGTCTGCTGTAGTTCTCCCTTCTTCGCCCAAGGCCGGTTTATCCGGCCTTTCTTTTTTGCGGCGCTCTGCGCAGGAAAACCCTTTTCAACTGGACGTTTGTACAGCACAATTCTACCTTGTATCGATAAGTTGTTGCTGCAGGGGGCGTTGTGGACATCTCGATTATGATAAGTGCCATCGTGGCGCTGGCCGCTGGGCTGGTCGTCGGGTGGCTGGCGACCAAAGCCAAAGCCGACCAAATTCGCGCTGACCTTATCGAAGAGCGGCGAGAGCTGGATATCGAACTCAGCGCCGCGCGTCAGCAGCTGGCGCAGGAGGCCCACTGGCGCGACGAGTGCGAGCTGCTGAACAATGAGCTGCGCAGCCTGCGTGAAATCAATACTTCGCTGGAAGCCGATCTGCGTGAAGTCACCACCCGCCTTGAATCGACCCGCATGCACGCGGAAGATAAAATCCGCCAGATGGTCAACAGCGAGCAGCGCCTGAGCGAACAGTTTGAAAACCTCGCCAACCGTATTTTTGAACACAGCAACCGGCGTGTTGATGAACAGAATCGTCAGAGTTTACATGGGCTGCTGACGCCGCTGCGTGAACAGCTGGACGGTTTCCGCCGCCAGGTGCAGGACAGTTTTGGTCAGGAAGCGCGCGAGCGGCATACGCTGGCGCATGAAATCCGCAATCTGCAGCAGCTGAACGCGCAGATGGCCCAGGAAGCGCTGAATCTGACCCGCGCGTTGAAAGGGGATAACAAGACCCAGGGTAACTGGGGAGAGGTGGTGTTAACCCGCGTGCTGGAAGCTTCCGGGCTGCGCGAGGGTTATGAATACCAGACCCAGGTCAGTATCGAAACCGACAACCGTTCGCGCATGCAGCCCGATGTGATCGTCCGTCTGCCGCAGGGGAAAGACGTGGTCATTGATGCCAAAATGACGCTGGTCGCCTACGAGCGCTACTTCAATGCCGAGGATGATGGCACCCGCGAGGCGGCGCTGCAGGAGCATATTGTCTCGGTGCGTAATCATATCCGCCTGCTCGGGCGTAAAGATTATCAACAGCTGCCGGGCCTGCGCTCGCTGGATTACGTGCTGATGTTCATTCCCGTTGAGCCGGCCTTTCTGTTGGCGATAGACCGCCAGCCAGAACTTATCAGCGAAGCGCTGAAGAACAACATCATGCTGGTCAGCCCCACCACGCTGCTGGTGGCGCTGCGTACCATCGCCAACCTCTGGCGCTATGAACACCAAAGCCGCAATGCGCAGAAAATCGCCGAGCGGGCGGGCCGCCTGTACGACAAAATGCGCCTGTTCGTCGATGATATGTCGGCTATCGGCCAGAGCCTGGATAAGGCGCAGGATAACTATCGTCAGGCGATGAAAAAGCTCGCCTCCGGACGCGGGAATCTGCTGGTGCAGGCCGAGGCATTCCGCGGCCTGGGCGTTGAGGTGAAACGCGGGATTAATCCTGATTTAGTCGAGCAGGCCAGCGCTGAGGATGATGAATATCGTCCTGAAGAAGAGGAAAACGCGCTGGAAGATAACGAATTGATGCGCGATTCCGCCGAGGTCGCGCTCTCCGGCGAGCCGTCTCCGCCGCGCTGAACCGTATGGGAAATGCGCTGAATCTGTTACACTCGATGAACATTTTCTTGATAAGCAGGCATTGAGATGGTTGAGGATTCACAAGAAACGACGCACTTTGGTTTTCAAACGGTAGCCAAAGAGCAGAAGGCGGACATGGTGGCGCATGTATTCCATTCTGTGGCCGCAAAATATGATGTTATGAATGATCTGATGTCGTTCGGTATTCATCGTTTGTGGAAGCGTTTCACCATCGATTGCAGCGGCGTACGCCGTGGACAGACCGTACTGGACCTGGCCGGCGGCACCGGCGACCTGACGGCGAAGTTTTCTCGTCTGGTGGGTGAGACCGGTCGCGTCATGCTGGCGGACATTAACGACTCGATGCTGAAAATGGGCCGCGAAAAGCTGCGCAACATCGGCATCGTCGGCAACGTGGAATATGTGCAGGCCAACGCGGAAGCGCTGCCGTTTGCCGACAACACGTTTGACTGCATCACCATTTCCTTCGGTCTGCGTAACGTCACCGATAAAGAAAAAGCGCTGCGTTCGATGTATCGCGTCCTGAAGCCAGGCGGGCGTCTGCTGGTGCTGGAGTTCTCGAAACCGATCATTGAGCCGCTCAGCAAAGCCTATGACGCATACTCCTTCCACGTGCTGCCGCGCGTCGGGGAACTGGTGGCTAAAGATGGTGAAAGCTATCGCTATCTGGCGGAGTCCATCCGTATGCATCCGAATCAGGAAACCCTGAAGGCTATGATGCAGGATGCCGGTTTTGAAAACGTCGATTACTACAACCTGACGGCTGGTATCGTTGCGTTGCACCGTGGTTATAAGTTCTGACAGGAGGGAGCGTATGCCTTTCAAACCACTGGTCACCGCAGGCATTGAAACCGCCCTCAATACCTTTCTCTGGCGTGACAAAGCGTTAAAACCTGCTCGCCAACGTCTGCTGGGGAAAGTGCTGCGCGTCGAGCTGAAAGAGCTATCGACGCCGCTTGTGCTGGTCTTCAGCGACCGCCAGGTGGATGTGCTGGGGGCCTGGGAAGGCGATGCCGACTGTACCGTGATTACCCGTCTCAGCGTGCTGCCGCAGCTACGCAATCGTCAACAGCTGACCGCGCTTATTCGCAGCGGCGATCTGGAAGTTCAGGGCGATCTGCAGGTGGTGCAGAATACCGTGGCCCTGTGCGATCTGGCGGAGTTTGACCCGGCTGAACTGCTGGCTCCCTATACCGGCGATATCGTCGCCGAGGGCTTCAGCAAAGTATTTCGCAGCGGAGCCCGTTTCTTGCTGCACGGCGCTCAGCGCCAGCAGCGCTATGCCGCAGAGGCGCTCACCGAAGAGTGGCGTCTGGCGCCGGGTCCGCTGGAAATGGCCTGGTTTGGCGAAGAGACTGCCGCCGTGGAACGCACGCTTGCAACACTCGAAAAACGGTTGGACATGCTGGAGGGCAAATGACGCCAGGAGAATTACGGCGCCTGTATCTGATCATCCGCACCTTTTTGAGTTACGGGCTGGATGAGCTCATTCCCAAAATGCGTATCACGCTGCCGCTGCGTATCGGGCGGCGAATGCTGTTCTGGATGCCTAACCGCCATAAAACCCAACCCCTTGGTGAGCGCTTGCGTCTCGCGCTGCAGGAACTCGGGCCGGTATGGATCAAGTTTGGCCAGATGCTCTCAACCCGCCGCGATCTGTTCCCGCCGCAGATCGCCGATCAGCTGGCGTTACTGCAGGACCGGGTGGCGCCTTTTGATGGCAAACTGGCGAAACAGCAGATTGAGCAGGCAATGGGCGGCCTTTCCGTCGATGCCTGGTTTGATGACTTCGCGATTGAGCCGCTGGCCTCGGCCTCCATCGCTCAGGTGCATACCGCACGGCTGAAAGAAAACGGCAAAGAGGTCGTCATCAAGGTCATCCGTCCGGATATCGTGCCGGTGATTAAAGCGGATATGAAGCTTATCTACCGTCTGGCGCGCTGGGTGCCCCGCCTGTTGCCCGACGGTCGTCGTCTCCGCCCGCAGGAAGTGGTGCGCGAATACGAAAAAACGCTGCTGGATGAACTCAATCTGTTACGTGAATCGGCCAACGCTATTCAGCTACGGCGCAACTTCGAAGACAGCCCGATGCTGTATGTCCCGGAAGTCTATCCTGATTACTGCAGCGAAGGCATGATGGTGATGGAGCGGATTTACGGTATTCCGGTATCCGACGTGGAAGCGCTGGAAGCGCAGGGCACGAACATGCAGCTGCTGGCGGAACGCGGCGTGCAGGTCTTTTTCACCCAGGTATTCCGCGACAGTTTCTTTCATGCCGACATGCACCCTGGCAATATTTTTGTCAGCTACGACCACCCGGAAAACCCGCAGTACATCGGTATTGACTGCGGCATTGTCGGGTCGTTGAACAAAGAAGATAAACGCTATCTGGCGGAAAACTTCATCGCCTTCTTCAACCGCGATTACCGTAAAGTTGCCGAGCTGCACGTGGATTCCGGCTGGGTACCTGCGGATACCAACGTCGAAGAGTTTGAGTTTGCCATCCGCACCGTCTGCGAGCCGATCTTCGAAAAACCGCTGGCAGAAATTTCATTTGGCCACGTCCTGCTGAACCTGTTTAACACCGCCCGGCGCTTCAATATGGAAGTTCAGCCGCAGCTGGTGCTGCTGCAGAAGACATTACTTTACGTAGAAGGGGTAGGCCGCCAGCTCTATCCTCAGTTAGACTTGTGGAAAACGGCGAAGCCTTTCCTGGAGTCGTGGATTAAAGATCAGGTCGGCATTCCGGCGCTGGTGCGTGCGTTTAAAGAAAAGGCGCCGTTCTGGATCGAGAGAATGCCGGAAATACCGGAACTGGTGTACCAGACGTTGCAACAGAGTAAACAGTTGCAGACCAGCGTCGATACCATTGTGCGTGACCTCCAGGTGCGGCACGTTCGCCAGGGGCAGTCCCGTTATCTGTTTGGTATAGGTGCGGTTCTGTTACTGAGTGGTACGCTGTTATTCATCAACCGCCCGGAGTGGGGCATGATGCCAGGCTGGCTGATGGCCGCTGGCGCGGTGACCTGGCTGATTGGCTGGCGGAAAACGCACTGAGAGGTATGGCCTTCATCACAGCGCATTGGTTTTTGCGCGATGTCATGCGAGTGGCCGGACAAAGAGGCGGCTCGCGTGATGACGTGTATAATGCGTCCTAATAATTCATCATCTGTCATAGAGGAATGTGTATGGGTGGTATCAGTATTTGGCAGTTATTAATTGTTGTCGTCATTGTGGTTCTGCTTTTCGGGACGAAAAAGCTGAGCTCGCTGGGTTCGGATTTAGGCGCATCGATCAAAGGCTTTAAAAAAGCGATGAGCGATGATGAAAAAGCGGATAAATCCACACCTGATGCCGATTTTACGGCGAAGACTCTCGCTGATAAGCCGGATGATGCGAAAAAAGACGAGACAAAACGCCACGACAAAGAGCAGGTGTAATTCGTGTTCGATATCGGTTTTAGTGAACTACTGCTGGTGTTCGTCATTGGCCTCATCGTACTGGGGCCACAGCGACTGCCTGTCGCAGTAAAAACGGTAGCCAGCTGGATTCGTACGCTACGGTCGCTGGCGGCCACCGTACAAAATGAGATTACCCAGGAACTAAAACTGCAGGAGTTCCAGGAAAGCCTGAAGAAAGTGGAAAAGGCGAGCCTGGATAACCTGACGCCGGAGCTAAAGGCGTCAATGGATGAGCTGCGCGAAGCCGCGGAATCCATGAAACGCTCTTATACCGCCCACGATCCTGAGAAAGAAAGCGACGAAGCGAACACCATTCACAACCCGGTGGTCAAGGGCAGTGAAGCGCAGCGTCAGGATATTACGCCGGCGACGGCCGAACATCAGGCCAGCGCGCCCGTTCACGCTCCAGCCGCAGAAGAGGGCGTTGCCTCAGAGCAGCCTGACCCTCTCCCGGCTGCCAAAGAAAAAGTTGCCGTGACAGCTTCCGATTCCTCCCCTGCATCGAGTGATAAACCGTAAAAATGGGCGTAGAAGATACTCAACCGCTAATTTCGCATTTGATTGAGCTGCGCAAGCGCCTGATCAATAGCATCATCGCGATTCTGGTGATTTTTCTGGCGTTGGTTTACTTCGCCAACGACATCTATCAGCTGGTCTCCGCACCGCTCATCCGGCAGATGCCGGTTGGCGCGACGATGATCGCCACCGATGTGGCTTCCCCTTTCTTTACGCCGATAAAACTGACCTTTATGGTCTCGGTGATTCTGTCGGTACCGGTGATTCTTTATCAGGTCTGGGCCTTTGTGGCGCCTGCTCTGTATAAGCATGAGCGGCGGCTGGTGATGCCGCTGCTGGTTTCCAGTACGCTGTTGTTCTATATCGGTATGGCGTTTGCCTACTTCGTGGTGTTCCCGCTGGCGTTTGGTTTTCTGACGCACGCGGCGCCGGAAGGCGTCCAGGTCTCTACCGATATCCGCAGCTATCTCGACTTTGTCATGGCGTTGTTTATCGCCTTTGGCGTCTCGTTTGAAGTGCCGGTTGCGATCGTGCTGCTGTGCTGGATGGGAGTGACGACGCCGGAAGATTTGCGTAAGAAACGGCCGTACGTGCTGGTGGGCGCATTTGTCGTCGGCATGCTGTTGACCCCGCCGGATGTCTTTTCGCAAACGCTGCTGGCGATTCCGATGTACTGTCTGTTTGAGATCGGGGTCTTCTTCGCGCGTTTCTACACCGGTAAGCGTCTGACGCGAGACGAGGATGCTGCCGCTGAACAAGCGGGAAGCAAAGAAGAATAACCAACCGCCCGTCAGGGCGGTTGTCATATCGGAGTGGCGATGTTTGATATCGGCGTAAATCTAACCAGTACACAGTTTTCCCGTGACCGCGATGACGTGGTGAAGCGCGCCCAGGCTGCAGGCGTTACCGGCATGCTGTTCACCGGAACGAACCTGCATGAAAGTGAACAGGCCCGGAAGATGGCGCACCGGTATGAGAAATGCTGGTCAACGGCAGGCGTCCATCCGCACGACAGCAGCGGCTGGGCGGAATCGGTCGCGGCCGCGGTTTTTCAGCTGGCTCGTCAGCCGGAGGTGGTGGCTATCGGCGAATGCGGCCTGGACTTCAACCGCAACTTTTCGACGCCTCAGGAGCAAGAAGCCGCCTTTAGCGCGCAGCTGGCGCTGGCCGCCGAGCTCTCTATGCCGGTGTTTCTGCACTGCCGTGATGCCCATGACCGTTTTCTGGCGTTGCTGACCCCCTGGCTGGATAAACTGCCTGGGGCGGTGCTGCACTGTTTCACCGGAACGCGTAACGAAATGCGCGAGTGCGTGAGCCGCGGTTTGTCTATCGGTATCACCGGCTGGGTGTGCGATGAGCGGCGAGGGCTGGAACTGCGCGAACTGCTGCCGGATATCCCGGCAGAGCGTTTGCTGATTGAAACCGATGCGCCGTATTTACTGCCGCGCGACCTGAGTCCAAAGCCCGCTTCCCGCCGTAATGAACCAGCCTATCTGCCGCATATTCTGGCGAGCATAGCGGGATGGCGTGGCGAGGAGGCTCAGCGGCTGGAGGAGATAACCGACGCCAATGTCAGAACGCTCTTTGGCATCCGTTTTTAAGCGGGCCGTCAGATTTTGTGAAAGTCGGTATTTTTAACGCTTTGCAGCACCTGCTTGTTAAGCAGGTTCAGCAGCAGCATCGAACGCGCTTCGCCATCCGGCTCGGTAAAGATGGCCTGCAAACCTTCAAATGCGCCGTCGGTAATCAGCACGTAGTCACCCCCATGCGGCGTTTCCGGGTCGGTGATGCCTTCCGGCTTGTAGATAGACAGCTGGTGGATGACCGCGGAGGGTACGGTCGCCGGCTGGGCGCCGAAGCGAACGAAACTGTTCACGCCGCGCGTGGCGCTGATGGTCGTGGTGTGGATAATTTCCGGGTCGAACTCGACAAACAGATAATTGGGGAACAAGGGTTCACTAACCGTAGTGCGCTTACCGCGAACGATTTTTTCCAGTGCGATCGTCGGCATCAGGCAATTTACCGCCTGCCGTTCGAGATGTTCCTGGGCGCGCTGAAGCTGCCCACGTTTGCAATACAGTAAATACCAGGCTTGCATAATAACTCTTTCCACTCTATTAGCAGCAAGCATAACAAAAGGCTGTAGCGATCGCGAAAGCCAATATAAGTGAAATCTAAAATTCCATGTTCTTTCACGCTAATTTAACAAAAGTACAGCATGGCATCGGCGAACACCGTATAATCAGCTGCCTGTATAGAGGTTAATAACAACTCCATGAAATACCACGATCTGCGCGATTTTCTGACATTACTGGAGCAGCAGGGTGAACTGAAAAGAATCTCCCTGCCGGTCGATCCGCACCTTGAGATCACCGAAATTGCCGATCGCACTTTACGTGCGGGCGGCCCGGCCCTGCTCTTCGAAAACCCGAAAGGCTACACCATGCCGGTGTTGTGTAATCTGTTTGGTACGCCGCGTCGCGTCGCCATGGGGATGGGGCAGGAGGATGTCAGCTCGCTGCGTGAAGTGGGTAAGCTGTTGGCTTTCCTGAAAGAGCCTGAACCGCCAAAAGGATTCCGCGATCTGTTCGATAAGCTGCCGCAGTTTAAGCAGGTATTGAATATGCCGACGAAACGTCTGCGTGGCGCCCCCTGCCAGCAAAAAATCATCGAAGGCGATAGCGTCGACCTGACGCGTATTCCAATCATGACCTGCTGGCCGGAAGATGCCGCGCCGCTGATTACCTGGGGGTTGACGGTCACCCGGGGTCCGCATAAAGAGCGGCAGAATCTGGGTATTTATCGTCAGCAGCTGATCGGCAAGAATAAGCTGATTATGCGCTGGCTCTCCCACCGCGGCGGCGCGCTGGATTTCCAGGAGTGGTGCGCGGCTCACCCGGGCGAGCGTTTCCCGGTCTCCGTGGCGCTAGGCGCGGACCCGGCAACCATTCTCGGCGCGGTCACGCCGGTACCTGATACGCTTTCAGAGTACGCCTTTGCCGGCCTGCTGCGCGGTACCAAAACCGAAGTGGTGAAGTGCATTTCCAACGATCTCGAAGTTCCTGCCAGCGCAGAAATCGTGCTGGAAGGGTATATCGAGCCTGGCGAAATGGCGCCGGAAGGGCCGTATGGCGATCACACCGGCTACTACAATGAAGTGGATAGCTTCCCGGTATTTACGGTCACCCATATCACCCAGCGTGAAGATGCGATTTATCACTCAACCTATACCGGACGTCCGCCGGATGAACCTGCGGTACTGGGGGTGGCGCTGAATGAAGTCTTCGTGCCGATTCTGCAAAAGCAGTTCCCTGAGATTGTCGACTTTTACCTGCCGCCGGAAGGGTGCTCTTATCGCCTGGCCGTGGTCACGATCAAGAAACAGTACGCCGGTCACGCAAAGCGCGTAATGATGGGCGTGTGGTCGTTCCTGCGGCAGTTTATGTACACTAAGTTCGTGATCGTCTGCGATGATGATGTGAATGCACGCGACTGGAACGATGTGATCTGGGCGATTACTACCCGGATGGACCCGGCTCGTGATACGGTACTGGTAGAAAACACGCCGATCGATTATCTGGATTTTGCCTCGCCGGTTTCCGGCCTGGGTTCAAAAATGGGGCTGGATGCCACAAATAAATGGCCTGGCGAAACCCAACGCGAATGGGGTCGTCCAATTAAAAAAGATCCCGCGGTGACGGCACGTATTGACGCCATCTGGGATGAGCTGGCTATCTTTAAATAACAGTAAGCGGGGCTAACGCCGCTGTTTTGCTCTAATAGACCCGACAGAGGGGACGCATGACAACCTTAAGCTGTAAAGTGACCTCGGTGGAGGCGATTACCGATACCGTGTATCGCGTTCGATTAGTGCCGGAAGCGGCGTTTTCTTTCCGCGCTGGTCAATATTTGATGGTGGTAATGGATGAGCGCGACAAGCGCCCGTTCTCCATGGCCTCCACGCCGTCGGAACAGGAATGTATTGAACTGCATATCGGCGCTTCCGAGCTCAACCTGTATGCGATGGCGGTCATGGATCGCATTCTGAAAGAGCGCGAGATTGAGGTTGATATCCCGCATGGCGAAGCCTGGCTGCGTGAAGACGAAGATCGTCCGCTGATCCTGATCGCCGGGGGAACCGGGTTCTCCTATGTACGTTCCATTCTGCTTACCGCCCTGGCGCGTAACCCGAACCGCGATATCGCCGTGTACTGGGGCGGACGCGAAGCGAAGCATCTCTACGATCTGGCAGAACTGGAAGCGTTGAGCGTGGAACATCCGGGTCTGCGGGTCGAGCCGGTGGTTGAACAGCCGGACGAGGAGTGGCGCGGTCGTTCCGGCACCGTGCTAACCGCCGTGCTGCAAGATTACGGCACTCTGGCCGAGCATGATATTTATATTGCGGGCCGTTTCGAGATGGCCAAAATCGCCCGCGAGCTGTTCTGCAATGAGCGCAGCGCCCGCGAAGATCGCCTGTTCGGCGATGCGTTTGCCTTTATCTGATGCTCGCCGCCTCTTCGGCAGGAAGAGGAGGTAGCAGAAATAAAAAACCCGCCCCTGACAGGCGGGAAGAACGGCAACTAAACCTGCTCTCTTCGCCACTGGCTGCATTGGCCGCCAGTGGCTTTGAGATAATCTCGTAGAGGCCGGGCAAGCGAAACGCCCCCCGGCGCGCCGTAGTTAAACCCTCTCGAATACCGTTGCGATCCCCTGACCTAAGCCAATACACATAGTGGCCAGACCAAACTGGGCGTCTTTGCGCTCCATCTGGTTAATCAGGGTTGTACTGATACGCGCGCCGGAGCAGCCCAGCGGGTGACCGAGGGCGATCGCGCCGCCGTTGAGGTTAATCTTCTCGTCGATCTGTTCCATCAGCCCCAGATCTTTAATGCACGGCAGGATCTGTGCGGCAAACGCTTCATTCATTTCAAACACATCGATATCGCTGGTGGAAAGCCCGGCCTTTTTCAGCGCCAGCTTTGAGGCCGGCACCGGACCATAGCCCATGATGGACGGATCGCAGCCCACCACTGCCATTGAACGCACCCTTGCGCGGGGTTTCAGCCCCAGCTCGCGGGCACGGCTTTCGCTCATTAACAACATAGCGGCGGCGCCGTCGGAGAGCGCGGAGGAGGTTCCCGCCGTGACGGTGCCGGTTACCGGGTCGAAGGCTGGCCGCAGAGCCGCCAGCGTTTCTACGGTGGTTTCCGGGCGGATCACTTCGTCATAGTGGAATGACTTCAGGACACCGTCGGCATCATGGCCGCCTGTCGGGATGATTTCCGCTTTAAATGCGCCGGATTGCGTGGCGGCCCACGCGCGCGCGTGGGAGCGGGCGGCGAACTGGTCCTGCATTTCCCGGCTGATGCCGTGCAGGCGCGCCAGCATTTCGGCGGTCAGCCCCATCATACCGGCGGCTTTCGCCACGTTACGGCTCAGCCCGGGATGAAAATCTACGCCGTGGCTCATCGGGACGTGGCCCATATGTTCCACGCCGCCAATCAGGCAGACGCTGGCGTCGCCGGTCATGATCATGCGCGCCGCGTCATGCAACGCCTGCATGGATGAACCGCACAGGCGGTTGACCGTCGTGGCCGGAACCGAGTGCGGGATCTCGGCGAGTAGCGCGGCGTTACGCGCAATATTGAAACCTTGCTCCAGCGTCTGCTGCACGCAGCCCCAGTAGATATCGTCAATCGCGGCCGCCTCGAGCGACGGATTACGCGAAAGCAGGCTACGCATCAGGTGCGCGGAAAGATCTTCCGCACGCACGTGGCGAAATGCGCCGCCCTTCGAACGGCCCATCGGGGTACGTACTGCATCAACAATGACAACCTGTTCCATTGTGACTCCTTAAGCCGTTTTCAGCACGCCCGCCGGGCGAGCTGGTTCTACCGGGGGATAATAGGGTTCGTTGTGACGCGCTTTATTACGCAGACCTTCCGGCACTTCATACAGCGGGCCGAGGTGCTGGTACTGCTGCGCCATATCGAGATATTTTGCACTGCCCAGGGTGTCCAGCCAGCGGAATGCACCGCCGTGGAACGGAGGGAAGCCGAGACCATAGACCAGCGCCATATCCGCTTCCGCCGGGCTGGCGATAATGCCTTCTTCCAGACAACGGACCACTTCATTGACCATCGGGATCATCATGCGGGCGATAATCTCATCGTCGCTAAAGTCGTGTGTCGGCTGGCTGACTTCTGCCAGCAGCGCGTCAACGGCGGGGTCCTCTTCTTTCTTCGGTTTGCCTTTGCTGTCTTCTTTATAACGCCAGAAGCCAAGGCCGTTTTTCTGACCGAAGCGGTTAGCGTCGAACAGGGCGTCAATCGCATCGCGATAATCTTTCTGCATGCGCTGCGGGAAGCCGGCGGCCATCACCGCCTGCGCATGGTGGGCGGTATCGATGCCGACCACGTCGAGCAGGTACGCCGGCCCCATCGGCCAGCCAAACAGTTTCTCCATCACCTTATCAACCTTGCGGAAGTCCGCGCCGTCGCGCAGCAGCTGGCTGAATCCTGCAAAGTAGGGGAACAGGACGCGGTTGACGAAGAAGCCGGGGCAGTCGTTAACCACGATTGGCGTTTTGCCCATTTTGCTTGCCCAGGCCACGACCTTAGCGATGGTCTGATCCGCGGTTTTTTCACCACGAATCACTTCAACCAGCGGCATGCGATGCACCGGGTTAAAGAAGTGCATACCGCAGAAGTTTTCCGGACGTTTCAGTACGCTCGCCAGCTCGCTGATCGGTATCGTTGAGGTATTGGAAGCCAGTACCGCGTCGGGGCGCACCTTCTCTTCGGTTTCCGCCAGTACGGCTTTCTTCACTTTCGGATTTTCCACCACGGCTTCTACGACCACATCAACGCGGTCAAAGCCAGCGTAGTCGAGGGTGGGGTGAATCGTGCCGATGACGCCGGCCAGCTTCAGGCCATCAATCTTGCCGCGCTCAAGCTGTTTATTAAGCAGCTTGGCGGCTTCGTTCATGCCGAGCGTCAGCGACTTGTCGTTGATATCTTTCATGATCACCGGCACGCCTTTCCAGGCGGACTGATAGGCGATACCGCCGCCCATGATCCCGGCGCCCAGCACGGCGGCCTGTTTCGGGGTTTCGACGTCTTTGGTCAGCTTCTTCGCTTTGGCTTTGACGTACTGATCGTTGAGGAAGATCCCCACCAGTGCGCGGGCCTCTTTAGTGTGCGCCAGCGGGACAAAGCTTTGGTTTTCCAGATTCAGAGCTTCTTCACGACCAAAACGAGCGGCCGCTTCGATGGTTTTTACCGCCGTCATCGGTGCCGGATAGTGTTTACCGGCGGTCTGCGCCACCATGCCTTTGGCGATCGTGAAGCTCATGGCCGCTTCAATTTTACTGAGTTTCAACGGTTCCAGCTTCGGCTGGCGCTTTGCTTTCCAGTCCAGGTCACCGTTAATGGCCTGACGCAGAATGGTGAGCGCGCCATCGCGTAGTTTCTCCGCTTTGACGATGCCATCGATGAGGCCGATCTTCAGCGCCTGATCGGCGCCGACGTCTTTACCCGCCGCGATAATTTCCAGCGCGCTATCGGCGCCGAGCAGACGCGGCATTCGCACTGAACCGCCGAAGCCCGGCATGATCCCCAGTTTGGTTTCCGGCAGGCCGATACGCAGATCCGGCGTAGCCAGACGGTAGTCCGTGGCCAGCACGCATTCACAGCCGCCGCCCAGCGCATAGCCGTTCACCGCTGAAATAGTCGGCACCGGTAAATCTTCCAGGCGATTAAAGACGCTGTTGGCAAAATGGAGCCACTGGCTCAGCTGCTCCTGTGGAACCAGGAACAGGGAGAGAAATTCGGTAATATCGGCGCCGACGATGAAGGCCGCTTTCTCAGAGCGTAGCAGCAGCCCCTTAAGATCTTTTTGCTTTTCGAGCACATCCAGCGCATCACCGAGGCTGGCTACGGTTGCGGTATCGAGCTTATTTACCGAGCCGGGGGCATCGAACACCAGTTCGGCAATGCCATCTTCCAGCCAGTCGAGGTACAGGTTGTCGCCTTTGTAGAGCATGTCAGTCTCCTGAATCCAGCAATGTGATCTGGTCGTACCAGATGAGACGGAGTGTGGGATTTATGTTAAGGAATTGCAAATAAGTCTTTAAATAAATGCTGGTCTGATCACACCCGGCGGAAATCACCCGGCCGAAGGTCAATGTGCTAAGATGCGGAGAATTACGATCCAATAAAAGCAAAGGATAAAAGATGGAATCACTAGCCGCGCTCTATAAAAATCATATTGTTACCCTACAGGAACGTACCCGTGATGTTTTAGCTCGTTTTCATCTCGACGCGTTACTGATTCACTCCGGTGAGCTGGTTAATGTCTTCCTCGACGATCATCCGTATCCGTTTAAGGTCAACCCGCAGTTTAAATCCTGGGTCCCCGTCACCCAGGTGCCAAACTGCTGGCTGCTGGTGGATGGCGTCAACAAGCCGAAGCTGTGGTTCTATCTCCCGGTCGATTACTGGCATAACGTTGAACCGCTGCCGACCTCCTTCTGGACAGAAGACGTTGAAGTCATTGCCCTGCCGAAAGCGGACGGTATCGGCAGCCTGCTGCCGGCCGCACGCGGTAATATCGCCTATATCGGGCCGGTTCCGGAGCGGGCGCTGGCTTTAGATATCGCCGCTGATAACATCAACCCGAAAGGGGTGATTGATTACCTGCACTACTATCGTTCCTTTAAGACCGACTATGAGCTGGCCTGCATGCGCGAAGCGCAGAAGTCGGCGGTCAATGGCCACCGCGCCGCCCATGAGGCTTTCCTCTCCGGGATGAGTGAGTTCGACATCAACCAGGCGTATCTGACCGCCACCGGCCATCGCGATACCGATGTGCCTTACAGCAATATCGTGGCGCTCAATGAACATGCCTCCGTGCTGCATTACACCAAACTGGATCACCGTGCGCCGGCAGAAGCGCGCAGCTTCCTGCTGGATGCCGGTGCCGAATATAACGGTTACGCGGCGGATCTGACGCGAACCTGGGCGGCACACGGCGACAGTGACTTTGCGCATTTGATTAAGGACGTTAACGATGAGCAACTGGCGCTGATTAGCACGCTGAAAACCGGCACCAGCTATGTCGATTACCACATTCAGTTCCATCAACGCATCGCCAAACTGCTGCGTAAGCACCAGATCGTCACCAGCATGAGCGAAGAGGCGATGGTCGAGAACGACCTGACCGGGCCGTTTATGCCGCACGGTATTGGCCACCCGCTGGGTTTACAGGTCCATGATGTGGCGGGGTTCATGCAGGATGATACCGGTACGCATCTGGCGGCGCCGTCGAAGTATCCGTATCTGCGCTGCACGCGTATTCTGCAGCCGCGTATGGTGCTGACCATCGAGCCGGGGATCTACTTTATTGAATCTCTGCTGGCGCCGTGGCGCGAAGGGCAGTTCAGCAAGCATTTCAACTGGCAGAAAATCGATGCGTTGAAGCCGTTTGGCGGCATTCGTATCGAAGATAACGTCGTGATTCACGAGAACAGCGTTGAAAATATGACGCGCGATCTGAAACTGGCGTAATGGAAAGTTGGTTGATCCCGGCCGCGCCGGTGACCTTTGTCGAAGAGATCAAAAAAAGTCGCTTTATCACCCTGTTGGCGCATACCGACGGCGCGGTGGCGGCTAAAGCCTTTGTGGAGTCCGTCAGGGCGGAACACCCGAACGCCCGTCACCATTGCGTGGCATGGGTGGCCGGGCCGCCCAATGACTCTCAGCAGCTGGGCTTTTCTGACGATGGCGAACCGGCGGGTACGGCAGGTAAACCGATGCTGGCGCAGCTGATGGGCAGCGGCGTCGGCGAAATAACGGCCGTCGTGGTGCGCTACTACGGCGGTATTTTGTTAGGGACCGGCGGCCTGGTAAAAGCCTACGGCGGCGGCGTCCATCAGGCGCTTGCTGAGCTCACAACACAGCGCAAGACGCCGCTGACCGCATATACTTTGCAGTGTGAATACGGGCAGTTATCCGGGATTGAAACGCTGTTGGCTCAGTTCTCAGGGAAAATTGTCGAAAGCGAATATCAGGCGTTCGTCCAGCTTCGCGTGGCGCTTCCGCAAGCTGAAGTGGCTCCTTTTTCGACAAAACTGGCTGATTTTAGTCGTGGTTCGTTGCAATTACTTAAGATTGACGAATAATCCCCACCTGATTTTTTTGCATATCAAAGGAAGCGCCAGAGATGCATTTTCGCGCGATAACCCGAATCGTTGGACTGCTGGTCATTTTATTTTCGGGGACCATGATCCTCCCGGGATTGGTGGCCCTGTTATACCGCGATGGTGCGGGGCGGGCGTTTACCCAGACTTTTTTTGTCGCTCTGGCGATTGGCTCACTTCTATGGTGGCCTAACCGTCGTGAGAAGGGCGAACTGAAATCCCGTGAAGGTTTTCTTATTGTTGTGCTCTTCTGGACCGTGCTGGGCAGCGTCGGTGCGCTACCGTTTATTTTCTCCGAGCAGCCGAACCTGACGGTCACGGATGCGTTTTTTGAGTCCTTTTCGGGCCTGACTACGACCGGCGCGACCACGCTGGTGGGGCTGGACTCCTTACCTCATGCGATCCTGTTCTATCGACAGATGCTGCAGTGGTTTGGCGGCATGGGGATCATCGTGCTGGCGGTGGCGATACTGCCGATACTGGGCGTCGGTGGGATGCAGCTGTATCGGGCGGAAATGCCCGGGCCGTTGAAGGATAATAAGATGCGCCCGCGTATTGCCGAGACGGCAAAAACGCTGTGGCTTATCTATGTTCTGTTGACGGTGGCCTGCGCGCTCGCGCTGTGGTTTGCGGGCATGCCGGCGTTTGATGCCATTGGTCACAGCTTCTCGACCATTGCGATTGGCGGTTTTTCGACCCATGACGCCAGCGTGGGGTATTTTAACAGCCCGACGATTAACTCGATTATCGCCATTTTCCTGCTGATCTCCGGCTGTAACTATGGTTTGCACTTCTCGTTGTTGAGCGGACGGAGTCTGAAGGTCTACTGGCGCGACCCTGAATTTCGCATGTTTATCGGCGTACAGCTGACGCTGGTGGTGATTTGTACTCTGGTACTATGGCTGCATGACGTGTATAGCTCAGCGCTAACTACCCTTAATCAGGCTTTCTTCCAGGTGGTATCGATGGCCACGACGGCGGGGTTCACCACCGACAGCATCGCACGCTGGCCGCTATTCCTGCCGGTACTGCTGCTGTGTTCGGCGTTTATCGGCGGATGTGCCGGGTCGACGGGCGGCGGCTTGAAAGTTATCCGTATACTGCTGCTGTTTAAACAGGGGAATCGCGAACTCAAGCGCCTGGTGCACCCGAATGCGGTATACAGTATTAAGTTGGGTAACCGTGCGCTGCCGGAACGTATTCTGGAAGCGGTGTGGGGCTTCTTCTCCGCTTATGCGCTGGTCTTCATCATTAGTATGCTGGCGATCATCGCGACCGGCGTGGATGACTTTTCTGCTTTCGCCTCGGTTGTGGCGACGTTAAACAACCTGGGGCCAGGACTTGGCGTGGTTGCGGATAACTTTGCGACGATGAACCCGGTCGCGAAATGGATCCTGATTGCTAATATGCTGTTTGGTCGTCTGGAAGTGTTCACCTTACTGGTGCTGTTTACCCCCACTTTCTGGCGCGAATAACAGGAGTGCTTGTGAAAACGTTGATTCTATTTTCCACCCGTGACGGGCAGACCCGCGAAATTGCCGCCTTCCTGGCATCTGAACTGAAAGAGCTGGGGGTTGATGCGGATACGGTTAACCTTAATCGTACAGAAGAGGTTGAATGGCACCACTACGATCGCGTTGTGATTGGGGCTTCAATTCGCTACGGGCACTTCCATCCGGCGCTGGACCGCTTCGTGAAGAAACACCTTCAGTCGCTGAATGCGCTGCCGGGAGCATTTTTCTCGGTTAATCTCGTGGCGCGGAAACCTGAGAAGCGCACGCCGCAGACCAATAGCTATACGCGTAAGTTTCTGCTCAATTCGCCGTGGCAGCCGCAGCGTAGCGCGGTGTTTGCCGGGGCGCTGCGCTATCCGCACTATCGTTGGTACGATCGCGTCATGATCCGTCTGATTATGAAGATGACCGGCGGTGAAACGGATACCAGTAAAGAAGTGGTCTACACCGACTGGCAGCAGGTTGCCAATTTTGCGCGGGAAATCGCACAAATGACCAGCAGGTAGCGCGTAAAATCGACGTCATGGCGGGAATTTGAGCGAACGAAACTTTTTTTTAAAACAGGGCTTGTCAACGTCTCAGAACTCCCTATAATGCGCCTCCACTGACACGGAACAACGGCACGCAAGCCGCCGGGTCAGCGGG
>NZ_JBJDNH010000047.1:0-40468 GCF_044900465.1 Klebsiella sp. NPDC088457
GCGTTAACGGTGCTTCAGCATCGTGGCCAGGATGCCGCAGGCTGCCTCACCATTGATGCAAATAACTGTTTCCGTTTGCGGAAGGCAAATGGGATGGTGAGCGATATTTTTGAGGCTCGCCACATGCAGCGTATGCAGGGCAATATGGGTATTGGTCATGTCCGCTATCCTACGGCCGGCAGCTCAAGCGCCTCTGAGGCGCAGCCTTTCTACGTCAACTCGCCGTATGGGATTACGTTGGCGCACAACGGCAATCTGACCAACGCTCACGAGCTGCGTAAAAAGCTGTTTGAAGAAAAACGCCGCCACATCAACACCACTTCCGATTCTGAAATCCTGCTCAATATCTTCGCCAGCGAGCTGGATAACTTCCGTCATTACCCGCTGGAAGCGGATAACATCTTTGCCGCGATTGCCGCAACCAACCGCCAGATCCGCGGCGCCTATGCCTGCGTGGCGATGATCATTGGTCACGGGATGGTTGCCTTCCGCGATCCGAACGGTATCCGTCCTCTGGTGTTGGGCAAGCGTGATGTCGGCGACGGCCGCACCGAGTATATGGTCGCTTCCGAAAGCGTGGCCCTGGATACCCTCGGCTTCGAGTTTCTGCGCGACGTTGCGCCGGGTGAAGCGGTGTACATTACCGAAAAAGGCCAGCTGTTTACCCGCCAGTGCGCGGAAAACCCGGTCAGCAACCCGTGCCTCTTCGAGTATGTCTATTTTGCCCGTCCGGACTCCTTTATCGATAAGATTTCGGTTTACAGCGCCCGCGTCAATATGGGCACCAAGCTGGGCGAGAAGATCGCCCGCGAATGGGAAGATCTGGATATCGACGTGGTCATCCCGATTCCGGAAACCTCCTGCGATATCGCGCTGGAAATCGCCCGGATCCTCGATAAACCCTATCGCCAGGGGTTCGTCAAAAACCGCTATGTTGGCCGCACGTTTATCATGCCGGGTCAGCAGCTGCGCCGGAAATCCGTGCGCCGTAAGCTCAATGCTAACCGCGCAGAGTTCCGGGATAAAAACGTCCTGCTGGTCGATGACTCTATTGTGCGCGGCACCACCTCGGAGCAGATTATCGAGATGGCGCGCGAAGCTGGCGCGAAAAAGGTCTATCTGGCTTCCGCTGCGCCAGAGATTCGCTTCCCGAACGTTTACGGTATCGATATGCCGACGGCGACGGAGCTCATCGCTCACGGTCGCGAAGTGGATGAAATCCGGCAGATCATCGGCGCAGATGGCCTTATTTTCCAGGATCTGAACGATCTGATTGAAGCCGTACGTGCGGAAAACCCGGATATTCAGCAGTTTGAATGCTCCGTATTTAATGGCGTGTACGTCACCAAAGACGTTGACCAGCGGTACCTGGATTATCTTGATTCCTTACGTAATGACGATGCGAAAGCGGTACAGCGTCAGAACGAAGTGGAAAACTTAGAGATGCATAACGAAGGCTAACCGGCCACGTTGCTGCCTGAAGCCCGCCGTCTGACGACCGCGGGCTTTTTTGTTTTTGCCGCGCGGCCGTTTGTGTCCCCAGACTTGCGTCGGTGGCGATATTCCGGCAAAGTCTGCGACATAACGCAGAAGGGGCAATCATCGTGAAACGACTCATCATTGGTATTTCTGGCGCCAGCGGGGCGATTTATGGCGTGCGATTGCTGCAGGTTTTGCGTGATGTCCCTGATGTTGAAACCCATCTGATTATGAGCCAGGCGGCGCGACAGACGCTGGCGCTGGAGACCGATTATTCCCTGCGTGAAGTTCAGGCGTTGGCAGATGTCGTCCATGATGCGCGCGATATTGCCGCCAGCATCTCCTCGGGGTCGTTTAAGACCACCGGCATGGCGATTATGCCCTGTTCGATGAAAACGCTTTCAGGCATTGTCCACAGCTATACGGACGGCCTGCTGACCCGCGCGGCGGATGTCGTGCTCAAAGAGCGCCGCCCGCTGGTGCTCTGCGTGCGGGAAACCCCGTTCCACCTCGGCCATCTGCGGCTGCTGGTTCAGGCGGCAGAGATGGGCGCGGTGATTATGCCTCCCGTTCCGGCATTCTATCACCGCCCACAAACCCTGGATGACATTATCAACCAGACGGTCAATCGGGTGATCGACCAGTTCGATATTACTCTCCCGCAGGATCTGTTTATCCGCTGGCAGGGACCCGTCGACGCACCAAAGTAGTGCGACTTATCGACCTTTGCGTCCCCGTAGTGCAATTTTGTCGCCTCGATCAAATCCTCGACATTTAATTTGTTTTTTTGCGTTCGGGCACTGCGGTTTATCCGTTAATGCTGGTATCTTCCCTTCTAAGACAATCCTGCAACTTTTTATTAACAAATTTAACGCTGTTTCCAGCACGCACTGAGAAGATGGCATAAAACCTGCAGGGTTGGTCGGCAACACAGATAACTACACGACAGAACGCACCGCATAACAACATCACGACACTTAAGGGTATTGTATGAAGAAGACGATCCTGGCCCTCTCTTTAATCATGGGAATCAGCAGTGCCTCCAGCGCTTTTGCCGCACTGCCGCAAAGCATCCGTATCGGCACCGATGCCACCTACGCCCCTTTCTCGTCGAAGGATGCGAAAGGTGATTTCGTCGGCTTTGATATTGATTTGGGCAATGAACTGTGTTCGCGTATCAAGGTGAAATGTACCTGGGTGGGAAGTGATTTTGATTCATTAATTCCGTCGCTGAAGGCGAAGAAAATCGACGCCATTATCTCTTCATTATCGATTACCGAAAAACGTCAGCAGGAGATTGCCTTCTCTGACAAGCTGTACGCCGCAGATTCTCGTCTGATTGCGCCGAAAGGTTCCCCGATTCAGCCGACGGTGGAGTCGTTGAAAGGTAAGCATGTCGGCGTATTGCAGGGTTCGACTCAGGAAGCGTACGGCAACCAACGCTGGCGTAGCCAGGGCGTTGATGTGGTGGCCTACCAGAACCAGGACCTGATCTATTCCGACCTTGCCGCAGGCCGTCTTGACGCCGCTCTGCAGGATGAGGTCGCCGCCAGTGAAGGCTTCCTCAAACAACCCGCCGGTAAAGATTTCGCTTTTGCCGGCCCTTCGGTTAAAGACAAACAATTCTTCGGCGACGGTACCGGTATTGGCCTGCGCAAGGCTGATGGCGAGCTGAAAAGCGCTTTTGACAAAGCGCTGGCCGAGATGCGTAAAGACGGGACCTACGACAAGATGGCGAAGAAATACTTCGACTTTAACGTTTATGGTGACTAATCCGCTCCGGGCCCGGGAAACCGGGCCTGCTGATAGCGCGCCGCTATGAATGCCCTGTAATGGTGCAGTTCTGCCTTCGCTGTTTCACTTTGGTGCAGCAAAGGCGTTTTTGCCGGGCAGGCAGTGCATAGTTAAGCGTTTATGTTGCGAAATAATTAGTTTCCCGGCGCAGAATGTTTTGCCTTCCCGGGGCGAATAATGGCACGATAACTGGCTTAAGTACTTCTAATAAACCCGTTAGAATGACAGTCTGTTGAGGATAATTATGAAAAAACTGGCGTTGTCTCTTTCTTTAGCGCTGGCCCTTTCCAGCGTTTCCACGGTATTCGCCGCCATTCCGCAAAAAGTCCGTATCGGTACTGACCCAACTTATGCCCCGTTCGAATCGAAAAATGCGCAGGGTGAATTGATTGGTTTTGACATCGATCTGGCAAAAGAGCTGTGTAAGCGTATCAATACGCAATGTACCTTCGTTGAAAACCCGCTGGACGCGCTGATCCCCTCTTTAAAAGCGAAGAAAATCGATGCAATCATGTCTTCGCTGTCGATTACCGAAAAACGTCAACAGGAAATCGCCTTCACCGACAAACTCTACGCTGCGGATTCCCGCCTGGTGGTGAAAAAGGGCAGCGATATCACCCCGGATCTCAGCAAACTGAAAGGCAAGCGTATCGGCGTGCTGCAGGGCACCACCCAGGAAACCTACGGCAATGAACACTGGGCGCCGAAGGGGATTGAAATTGTCTCCTATCAGGGGCAGGACAATATCTACTCCGACCTGACCGCGGGACGTATCGACGCGGCGTTCCAGGATGAAGTCGCCGCCAGCGAAGGCTTCCTCAAGCAGCCGGTCGGTAAAGATTATCAGTTTGGCGGCCCGTCCATTAAAGACGAGAAGCTGTTTGGCGTCGGCACCGGTATGGGCCTGCGTAAAGAGGACAACGAACTGCGTGAAGCGCTGAATAAGGCCTTCGCGGAAATGCGCAAAGATGGCACTTACGACAAGCTGGCGAAAAAATATTTCGATTTTAACGTGTACGGTGACTAAGCATCATGCGTACCCCATCGCGCGCAGTTTGGCGCGCGATGGTCGATGACAGACAGGGCAGACAGCATGTTGTACGGGTTTTCACAGGTTATATTGCAGGGCGCTCTGGTCACGCTGGAGCTGGCCCTTAGTTCGGTCGTGCTGGCGGTCCTTATTGGTCTGGCGGGCGCCGGCGCAAAACTCTCGAGCAATCGACCACTGGCGCTGGTTTTTGAAGGCTACACCACCTTAATTCGTGGCGTGCCCGATCTGGTGCTGATGTTACTGATTTTCTATGGGCTGCAGATTGCCCTCAATACGCTCACCGATGCGCTGGGCATGTCGCAGTTTGATATCGACCCGATGGTCGCGGGGATTATCACCCTCGGCTTTATCTACGGCGCCTATTTTACCGAAACCTTCCGCGGCGCCTTTATGGCGGTACCGAAAGGGCATATCGAAGCGGCGACGGCGTTTGGATTCAGCAGCGGGCAGACTTTCCGGCGGATCCTCTTCCCGGCGATGATGCGCTATGCGCTACCGGGCATCGGCAACAACTGGCAGGTTATCCTGAAGGCGACGGCGTTGGTTTCTCTGCTGGGGCTGGAAGATGTGGTCAAGGCCACGCAGCTGGCGGGGAAAAGCACCTGGCAGCCGTTCTACTTTGCCATCGTCTGCGGTCTGGTTTATCTCGTGTTTACCACAGTTTCCAATGGTGTACTGCTGCTGCTTGAACGCCGTTACTCCGTGGGCGTGAAGAGGGCTGACCTGTGATTGAGATTATTCAGGAGTACTGGAAATCCCTGTTGTGGACCGACGGCTATCGTTTTACCGGCGTGGCCATCACGCTGTGGCTGTTAATTTCCTCGGTGGTGATGGGCGGCATTCTGGCGGTGTTTCTTGCTATCGGGCGCGTCTCAAGCAACAAATACATTCAGTTTCCGATCTGGCTTTTTACCTATGTGTTCCGCGGGACGCCGCTGTATGTGCAGCTGCTGGTGTTTTACTCCGGGATGTATACGCTGGAAATCGTCAAAGGCACCGAGCTGCTGAACGCTTTTTTCCGCAGCGGCCTGAACTGTACGGTGCTGGCGTTGACCCTCAATACCTGTGCCTACACCACGGAGATTTTCGCCGGGGCGATTCGTTCGGTGCCTCCAGGGGAAATTGAAGCGGCGCGGGCATATGGCTTCTCATCGGTCAAACTGTATCGCTGCATTATCCTGCCGTCGGCGCTGCGCATCGCGCTGCCTGCGTACAGCAATGAAGTGATCCTGATGCTGCACTCCACCGCGCTGGCCTTTACCGCCACCGTGCCGGATCTGCTGAAAATCGCCAGGGATATTAACTCGGCGACCTATCAGCCGTTTACCGCCTTCGGGATTGCCGCGGTGCTCTATTTAATTATTTCGTATGTGCTGATTAGCTTGTTCCGCAAAGCGGAAAAGCGCTGGTTGCAGCATATAAAACCTTCTTCAACGCATTGAGACCGCCATGTCCGACAATAAATTAAATGTTATCGATCTCCATAAACGTTACGGCGAGCATGAGGTGCTGAAAGGCGTCTCGTTACGGGCGAAAGCCGGGGACGTTATCAGTATTATCGGCTCATCGGGTTCCGGTAAAAGTACCTTTTTGCGCTGCATTAACTTTCTTGAAAAGCCCAGTGAAGGCACGCTTGTCGTCAACGGGCAGAATATTGGTCTGGTTCGCGACAAAGACGGTCAGCTGAAGGTGGCGGATAAAAATCAGCTGCGTCTGCTGCGTACCCGCCTGACGATGGTGTTTCAGCATTTCAATCTGTGGAGCCACATGACGGTGCTGGAAAACGTTATGGAAGCGCCGATTCAGGTGCTGGGACTCAGCAAGCAGGAAGCGCGTGACCGGGCGGTGAAATATCTGGCGAAGGTCGGCATTGACGAGCGGCAACAGATCAAATATCCGGTGCATCTTTCCGGCGGGCAGCAGCAGCGTGTCTCAATTGCGCGTGCGCTGGCGATGGAGCCGGACGTGCTGCTGTTTGACGAACCGACCTCGGCGCTCGATCCCGAGCTGGTGGGAGAAGTCCTGCGGATCATGCAGAAGCTGGCGGAAGAGGGGAAAACGATGGTGGTGGTTACCCATGAAATGGGCTTTGCGCGCCACGTTTCCTCACACGTCATCTTCCTGCATCAGGGCAAGATTGAAGAAGAGGGGCACCCGGATGAGGTTTTCGGTAACCCGAAAAGCCCACGTTTGCAGCAGTTCCTCAACGGTTCGTTGAAGTAATATCTCCGCCTTCTCCCGGCGATCCTCGCCGGGAGAAACTCAACGTTCCAGGCGATACACCCAATCATCATAATCCACGCCGTTCAGGTGATAGGCCTTTTCCAGGATCTGAATCCGCGTAAAACCGTGTTTTTCCAGTAAACGCGCGGATCCCTGGTTATCCCCAAGCACCCACGCGTTAATGGCATGGATCCCGAGCTGACGAAATCCGTAATCACAGATGGCCCGCAGCGCTTCGCTGGCATAGCCCTTGCCCTGCGCCTCCGGCAGGAGAGCGTAGCCGATGTCGGCTTCATATGGGTTTTTACCGCTGATGCGCAGGCCAATATCGCCGATGGCTTGTCCCTCCTGGCCGCGGAGCACAAATACGCCGGGGTCGGCGCAGCGGGCAGCAAACAGGGTACGCAGCGCGGGTTCATCAAGGCATTCGCCCATAAAGCGCATCACCTCGCGGTCGCTGCGCAGGCGCTGGAAAAAAGGCCAGTCGGATTCGGTAAATGGAGAAAGCAGCAGCCGCGGGGTTGTCAGGATCGTCATAAGCAGATTATTCGGTGGATCGTGGACCTACCTTACCACCAGAATCCTTACGAAAAAACGATCGTTGACCCCACCCTTTCAGCAGGCCAACGGCGCGCCTGAAATGATGCTCTGGCTGGCAGGGTAGGCGACAACCGGCCAGCTCACCCCAGCACATCCTCTAACGCTTCTTCGAGATCGTACCAGCGGAAGCCGAATCCGGAGGCTTCAAGGCGTTTTGGCAACGCCCGCTGGCCGCCGAGCACCAGTACCGAGGATTCTCCCATCAGCAGACGAATAGCCGCCGCCGGAACGCGGAAAATCGCCGGGCGATTCAGCGCATGTCCGAGGGCGTGGGCGAACTGCTCGTTGCGAACCGGATAGGGGGAGACCATATTAAACGGTCCGCGCAGATCGTTATCCAGCAGCCACAGGATACCGTTGACCATATCGTCGATATGAATCCACGCCAGATACTGCCTGCCGCTGCCGATAGGGCCGCCAAGCCCGAGCTTAAAGGCCGGCGTCATTTTGGCGAGGATCCCGCCCCTGGGCGCCAGCACCACGCCGGTGCGCAGCAGGCAGACGCGGGTACGATCGCTTTGCGCTTCGCAGGCCAGCTGTTCCCAGCGCGCGCAGAGTTTATGGGTGAATTCATTATGCGGCGGCTCTTCTTCGGTGACGACGACTTCACCGAGATCGCCGTAATACCCGGCGGCAGAACCGCTAATCAGCACCGCCGGTGGGGTATCGCTGGCGTTGAATAAGCTCACCAGCTTTTGCGTGATATCCCAGCGGCTGTGGCACAGGCGCTGTTTTTGCTCCGCCGTCCAGCGTTTATCGGCAATGGGTTCGCCCGCCAGGTTGATAACGGCATCCATATCATTAAGGTTATGCTGACCGTCGAAGCCGCGCCACAGGGTGACGCGGGCATCCAGCCGGGTTTGCGCTTTGTCAGGGCTGCGCGTGGATACCGTTACGTGATGCCCAAGCTCCAGCAGCCGGGGGATCAGATGCCGGCCAATCAGGCCGGTACCGCCAGTAAGCAGAATCTTCATAGCGCCTCCCTAAGCAGCTTATCGCCGCCAGCTCATGGTCATGGAGACCGAGTCGGCGTAGCGCAGTGCGTGAAGTTTATCGATCTCTACTTCAGCATAAGTGACCCAGTGGTGTTCGCATGCGATATCGAGCACATCCTGAGTTAATTTTTCCAGCAACGAGAAGCGGTTATTCTCAATGTGGCTGATGATGCTTTTGGTGATAGTGCGGTAATTCAGAGCATCATTGATATCTTCGCTGTTGCGCGACCTGTCCGCCGGGTAGTGAATCGCCACGTTCACCACCACATCCTGACGGTTGGCGATCTCTTCCTCTTTAATCCCAATAAAAGTACGTAAGCGCAGGTTCTTTATACGAATAATGGCGTCTGGCTGAGACATTGCAGGCTTCCTCCGTGTAGTAATTTCCGCAATCATACATCAAAGCACGCCTGGCGAGCAGGGGGTTAATATTGTTGAACTTTCAGCAGGGCCTGCTCGGTTGCCGGGCGCTGGCGAATGCGCTCAAACCAGTTATGGACCGCCGGAAAATTTGCGAGATCGATGCGCTGGCGTGGGTGCGCGCTAACCCACGGCCAGCAGGCAATATCGGCAATACTGTAGTGCTCGCCGCCAAGCCACGGGCTGGCCTCCAGACGGTGGTTCAGCACGTTGTACAAGCGCTGGGTCTCCACCTGATAACGTTCGATGGCATAGGGCACCGTCTGCGGCGCGCTATGGTTGAAATGGTGATTTTGTCCCAGCATGGGGCCTAAGCCGCTGACCTGCCAGAACAGCCACTGCAGCGTGGCATAGCGCTCACGCAGCTCGCCGCTGAGCAGTTTCCCGGATTTCTCCGCCAGATAGAGCAGAATCGCCCCGGACTCAAACAGACTTAACGGCGCACCGCCGTCGAGGGGAACGTGGTCGACGATGGCGGGAATTTTATTATTCGGCGAGATGGCGAGAAACTGCGGGCGGAACTGTTCGCCCTTATTGATATCGACCCGAATCAGGCGGTAGGCCAGCTGCGCCTCTTCGAGGAACAGCACGATTTTTTGGCCGTTAGGGGTGGGTGCGTAGTAAAGATCGATCATGGTGTCTCCCGCCATCGTAGGTCCCAACGTTTCGAGTATAGGCGACCCGCCGTGATTCGGCAGAACGAGGCGCTAAATCGCGCGTGCGGCGCCGGGGCGCCCGCGCATCTCCTGTACCAGCGCGATAAAGGCCTTCAGCCCGGGAGGGACGTGGCGACGGCCGGGGTAATACAGGTGCAGTCCGCCAAATGACGGGCACCATTCCTCCATCACGCTGATCAGCCTGCCGCTGGCGAGATCGTCCTGGATAAACCAGTCGGAGATGAAGGCCAGGCCGATGCCTGAACGCGCCGCCCGGTGGATGGCGCGCATTTCGTTTAGGGTGATGCGCGGCGGGACGTTGACCGTCACTTTGTGCTGATGCCGTTCCAGCTCCCAATGATAGAGGCCGCCGTGGGACATACGCATCCCGATACCCTGATGACGCAGCAGATCTTCCGGGCTTTGCGGGATGCCATGGCGCGCAAAATACTCCGCCGTGCCGACGATAAGCATCCGCACGTCGGGCGTCAGGGGGACGGCAATCATATCCTGCGGCAGCGATTCCGCCAGGCGGATTCCGGCGTCAAAGCCTTCGGCGACAATATCCACCAGTCGCGACTCGGTGGCGATATCCAGACGCATCGCCGGATAGCGCTTGAGAAAATTTTCGAACAGATCAAACAGCAGGGTGACGCTTTCGCGTGGCGCATTGATGCGCAGCGTCCCGGTGGGCATTTCCGCCTGCGTGGCTATCTCTTCCGACGCGCGCTGAATTTCCGCCAGCGCGGGGGCCACGCGCTCAACGTAACGCTGCCCGGCTTCAGTCAGCGCCACGCTGCGGGTGGTGCGGTTAAACAGACGCACGTTGAGACGCGCCTCCAGTCCGGCGATGGCATTGCTGACGGCGGTGGCCGACATACCCAGCTCCCGGGCGGCGGCGCGAAAACTCTGCCGGTGGGCGACGGCGAGGAGGACTTCCAGTTCAGTAAGACCGCTACGATGCATGATTATCCCGATTTTCGTGACAGACTGTGTTAATTATACCTTCTTATCGGGGCAATACGGCGACTCTATACTGCCTTCATCAACACAGATGAGGAGCCCCATCATGCAGCACATCGATAAAATTTATATTAACGGCGAATTTGTGACCCCGCACGGTAGCGAAGAGTTTGCGCTGTTCAACCCGGCGACCGAGGAGGTGATTGGCCTGGTGCGACTGGCGGATGAAGAGGACGCCCGGCAGGCTATCGCGGCGGCAAGGGCTGCGTTCCCGGCCTGGTCGCGAACCACTAAGCCGCAGCGTCTGGCGGTGCTGGAACGAATGTATCAGGCGGTGCAGGCGCGAGAAGCGGATTTACAGGCCGCCATTGTGACGGAATATGGCGCCCCGGCTTCACGCGCGCAGTGGATGGCGCAGTGGCCTGCGCAAACCATCAAGCAGGCGATGGAGACGCTGGCGCGCTTTGAATTTGTTGAACAGGCGGGACGCGCGCAGGTGGTGATGACCCCGGTCGGCGTGGCGGGATTGATTACGCCGTGGAACAGCGATGCCGGTTTTATCTGCAACAAGCTGGCGACGGCGATGGCGGCAGGTTGCACGGCGGTGATTAAACCCAGCGAAATGAGCGCCTGGCAGACGCAGATCGTGACCGAAGCGCTGCATGCGGCACAGATCCCGGCCGGCGTGGTTAACATCGTTACCGGCCGCGGCGAGGTGGTGGGTGATGTTATCAACCATCATCCTGATATTGCTAAAATTTCGTTCACCGGTTCCACCGCGGTGGGGAAACATATTATCGAAAGCGGGGCGCAAACCCTGAAACGCGTCACGCTGGAGCTCGGTGGTAAATCGCCAACTCTGATTCTTGATGATGCCGATGCACGGCAGGCGGTGTCCCTGGCGCTGGCAGCAGGGTTTATGAATAGCGGGCAGGCCTGCATTGCCGGAACCCGTATCCTGGTACCCGAACAGCGTCTGGCGGAGTTTGAACAGGCCATCGTACAGGGAATGGCGGAGTATATCTCCGGCGATCCCTGCGATCCGCGGACCACGATTGGCCCGATGGTCAGCCGTAAACAGTGGCAGCGCGTGCAGGATTACATTCGCCTCGGACAACAGGAAGGGGCGAGGCTGCTGGTCGGTGGTGAAGGGCGGCCGCAGGGGATGGAAAAAGGCTGGTGCGTGAAACCCACCGTCTTTAGCGACGTCCATAACCAGATGCGCATTGCGCGGGAAGAGATCTTTGGCCCGGTACTGGTGCTGATCCCTTATCAGGATCGGGCGCAGGCCATCGCGATTGCCAACGACACCTCCTATGGCCTGAGCGCACTCGTGTTAAGCGGGGATCGACAGCGCGGCGAGGAGGTGGCGCTGGAGATTGAATCCGGCCGGGTGCTGGTGAATACTCTCGACAATGAACCGCTGGCGCCGTTTGGCGGCTTTAAGCAATCCGGGCTGGGGCGTGAAATGGGGAAATGGGGGATGCAGGCTTATCTGGAGCCGAAAACGGTGGTCGTGGGTTAACCCTCCGGACGATGCAAAATCCTCATGGTGCGATAAGTGACATCCCTCAAAAGACAGGATATGTTGACTTATCGCCCCATGATTTTTGAGGATGCCATGAGCCAGCCCGTCATTACCCTGTGGTCCGATTCCAGTTTCTTCTCGCCGTACGTGATGTCCGTATACGTTGCTCTGCAGGAAAAGAGCCTGCCTTTTACCCTCAAAACGGTCGATCTGAATCGCGGTGAGAACCGGCAGCCCGGCTGGAAAGGTTACGCCGTGACCCGTCGCGTGCCGCTGCTGGACGTTGACGATTTTTCTCTCAGCGAATCTTCCGCCATTACCGAATATCTCGATGAGCGTTTTGCCCCGCCGGAGTGGGAGCGGCTCTATCCTCATGACCTGCAAAAGCGGGCGCGGGCGCGCCAGGTGCAGGCCTGGCTGCGCAGCGATCTGGTGCCGATTCGCGAGGAGCGTTCGACGGCGGTGGTTTTCGCGGGCGAGAAGAAGCCGCCGCTGAGTGACGCGGGGCGGAAAAGCGCCGCTCTGCTGTTTGAGGCCGCCGCTGCGCTGCTGGCCCACGGCGGCCCCAATCTGTTCGGCGAATGGTCAATTGCCGATACCGATCTTGCGCTGATGCTCAACCGACTGGTGCTTAACGGCGATGAGGTGCCGGAGCCGCTGGCGGACTACGCGACATTCCAGTGGCAGCGCGCGTCGGTTCAGCGCTTTGCCGCACTGTCAGCTAAACGTGCCGGCTGAATAGCGCCGGCGGTTCCGCTATCATAGGCGTATCGAAATGCGTGGAGATGGAAGAAATGAAGCTGATGTTTGCATCGGATATTCATGGTTCCCTGCCCGCTACTGAACGCGTTCTGCAACGGTTCGCGCAAAGTGGGGCGCAGTGGCTGATTATTCTCGGTGATGTGCTCAATCATGGGCCGCGTAATGCGCTACCCGAAGGCTACGCGCCGGCGGAAGTGGCCGTGCAGCTCAACCGCGTGGCGCAGCGCATTATCGCCGTGCGCGGCAACTGTGACAGCGAAGTCGATCAGATGCTGCTGGACTTTCCCATCACCGCCCCCTGGCAGCAGGTGCTGAGCCAACGCTGCCGTCTGTTTCTGACCCACGGGCATCTGTATAGCCCCGAAAAAATGCCGCCGCTGGCCGCTGGCGATGTGCTGGTTTATGGTCATACTCATATCCCGGTAGCCGAGAAGCGCGGCGATGTTTTTCTTTTCAATCCCGGTTCGGTCAGTATTCCCAAAGGGGGATTCGCCGCCAGCTATGGCCTGCTGGAAGGGGATCGACTGCAGGTTTTAGCACTCTATGATCACCAGGTTATTGCAGAGGTGGCAATTAACCCGTAATTTACCCCCAACCGTAAAGACGCGCCGCAAGAGCGCTTTTAAAAGTAAGGTTTCCTGATGGCGGAACAGAACGATTTGGCAAGCACAGAATGGGTAGATATTGTTAATGAAAACAATGAGGTGATCGCGCAAGCCAGCCGCGAGCAGATGCGCGCGCAGTGTTTGCGTCATCGTGCGACCTATATTGTTGTTCATGATGGGATGGGCAAAATCCTCGTGCAGCGTCGTACCGAGACGAAAGATTTTCAGCCGGGCATGCTGGACGCCACCGCTGGCGGCGTCGTGCAGGCGGATGAGCAACTGCTGGATTCCGCCCGTCGCGAAGCGGAAGAAGAGCTGGGTATTGCCGGCGTCCCCTTCGCCGATCACGGGCAGTTCTATTATGAAGATCAACACTGTCGCGTCTGGGGAAGCCTGTTTAGCTGCGTGTCGCACGGACCGTTTGCGTTGCAGGAAGAGGAAGTGAGCGAAGTGTGCTGGCTGACGCCGGAAGAGATTACCGCCCGCTGCGATGAGTTTACCCCGGATTCGTTGAAAGCGCTGGCGCTGTGGATGACCCGCAACGCCAATAATGACCAGGTAAAAGCGGAAAAACCGGAAAAAGCAGAAAAACCGGAAGCAGCCGAATAGCCTTTAGCAGCTATCCCGCAGACATAAACTGGAGACGATCGCCTTCCGGTCGCTCCAGTCCCCGTCGTTAAGCCGTTCCAGCAGCGCCCGCCCGGCCTCAATGCCAATCTTATGGTGCGGTACCGTCATGGTTGTTAACGGCGGCTGGCACACCCGGCTCACATCGCTGTTGCCAAACCCGACAACGGCCAGATCGTCAGGCACTTTGATGCGTCGGCGCTGGCATTCATACAACACCCCGCAGGCTAGCTCATCTGAAACGCAGACCAGGGCATCCAGTTCCGGCCACGCCAGTAAAAATTCCGGCAGCTGGGAGGCGCCGGTGGAGAAATTCGGTGGCAGGGCGGCGTTAATCACCCTGTTGGGCGACAGATGATGGCGCAGCATCGCCTTATACCACCCCTGCAGGTGCTGCTGAAAAATCCACTGCTCCTGGTTAGCGCACAGCAGGCCGATATTCTGATAGCCGCGCTTAATGACCATTTCCGTCAGTTCATACATGGCGGCCACATTATCGATACCGATATTCATATCAATCGGGTCGGCGCGCATCGCCCCCATTTCCATGACCGGAATGGAGGCGTTTTTTAGCCAGTGGCGCACGGTATCGCTGTGCTCGACGCTCAGCAGAATCGCCGCGGCAATATTGGAAGCTAGCAGGGTTTCCAGCAGCTTTTCTTCCTGTTCCAGACGGTGCTGTGATTCCGCAAGCATGATCTGATAGCCGGCGGGCTGTAATACCTGCTGCAGACCGGCAAACATGGCTGAACATCCTGCCTCGGCAAGATTAGGTACCACCATCGCGATGGTCCACGATGAAGCGGACGCCAGCGCGCTGGCGGCGAGATTGGGCATATATCCCAGTTCCTGCACCGCGGCTTCGATTTTTTCGCGCAGTTTATCGGAAACCTGTTCAGGGGTGCGCAATGCGCGTGAAACGGTCATGGTTCCCACGCCGGCAAGCTGGGCAACGTCGGCGAGAGTCACTTTACCGGTACTACGCCGTTTTCGGGTTAGAGACATACGAATTCCTGCAGAGCAGATGCTTTTACCATCATCCTTTATTTCACCTTTCACGGAGTATACGCCTTAAATCCTTTTTTTTGCTGTGTTTTCCTCGGCAAAACGCAAATTGATAGCGCTATCACAATTTTGAATGTTAGCCGATGGTAGCGCTATCTTTGTGACCGTAATCGCAGTTAACTGCTGTCAGCTTGAATAGAGTTTGCTCATCGTGGGCTTACTGATGGGGGACAACGTGCTGGAAAAATGGATCTCTGATGCAACTATTACGCAGCAGAAAAGCGTAGCTGACTGGCGGCAGGCCCTGGAACTTTGCGCCAGACCGCTGCTGGCGGCGGGGGTTATCGGCCCTGAATATATCACCGCCATCGTCGACCAGCATCAAAAGCTGGGGCCGTATTATGTTCTGGCCCCCGGTCTGGCGATGCCGCATGCCCGCCCGGAGGAGGGGGCCAAAGGTTTAGGGCTGTCTCTGCTGAAGCTGGAAGAGGGCGTCGCATTTGGCGCCGAAGAGTTTGACCCGGTGGATGTCATTGTTATGCTCGCCGCTCCCGATAAGCATAGTCATATTGAGATGATTTCCGCCCTCGCGGAATTATTTTCCAGCGAGGAGGAGATGGGGAAATTACATCAGGCGACAACCCTGGAGGATATTAAAAAAATAATCTCACGTTTCTGATTTAATTTTATAACCTGATTTCACCGCACATTACGCGCGAGCGTAATGCGGACGTACTGTACCTAAAAAAGGTGATAATGATGAAAATCATGGCAATTTGTGGCTCCGGCCTCGGCAGTAGTTTTATGGTCGAAATGAATATTAAGAAGGTTTTGAAAAAACTCGCTATCGAGGCCGAAGTTGAACATTCCGATCTGTCATCGGCGACCCCCGGCGCAGCGGATCTGTTCGTGATGGCGAAAGATATCGCCGCCAGCGCCAGCGTACCGGAAAGCCAGCTGGTGGTGATTAAAAACATCATCGATATTAATGAACTCGAAGCGCAGCTGCGCGCATGGTTCGATAAACAATAACCTTATTTTAAGCGAGGCGGATATGTTTATCCTTGAGACGCTGAATTTTGTTGTTGATATTCTCAAAGTCCCATCGGTACTGGTGGGATTAATTGCCCTGATTGGTCTCGTGGCGCAGAAAAAATCTTTTTCCGACGTCGTGAAAGGGACGGTTAAAACCATTCTCGGGTTTATTGTGTTAGGCGGCGGGGCAACGGTGCTGGTGGGGTCGTTAAATCCGTTGGGCGGCATGTTTGAACATGCGTTTAATATCCAGGGGATTATTCCCAATAATGAAGCCATCGTCTCCATTGCGCTGGAGAAATATGGTGCATCGACGGCGCTAATCATGGCTTTTGGCATGGTAGCCAATATTATTGTCGCCCGTTTTACGCGCCTGAAATATATCTTCCTGACCGGGCATCACACCTTCTATATGGCCTGCATGATTGGCGTGATCCTCACCGTGGCCGGCTTTGATGGCATCGGCCTGGTGTTCACCGGTTCGCTGATTTTAGGCCTGGTGATGGCCTTCTTCCCGGCGCTGGCGCAGCGTTATATGAAGCGGATTACCGGTACCGACGATATTGCGTTTGGCCACTTCGGCACCCTGGGATATGTCCTCGCCGGCTGGATTGGCAGCCTGTGCGGCAAAGGCTCGCGTTCTACCGAAGAGATGAACCTGCCGAAGAATTTAAGCTTCCTGCGCGACAGCTCAATCTCTATCTCCCTGACCATGATGATTATCTATCTGATTATGGCGGTGAGCGCCGGACGAGAGTATGTCGAAAGCACCTTCAGCGGCGGTCAGAACTACCTGGTGTACGCCATCATTATGGCCATCACCTTTGCTGCCGGCGTGTTCATCATTCTGCAGGGCGTGCGTCTTATTCTGGCGGAGATCGTTCCGGCGTTTACCGGCTTCTCGGAAAAACTGGTGCCGAACGCCCGTCCGGCGCTGGATTGCCCGGTCGTCTATCCCTATGCGCCTAACGCGGTGCTGATTGGCTTCCTGTTCAGCTTCCTCGGGGGACTGGTGGGGCTGTTCCTGCTCGGACAGATGAAGCTGGTGTTGATCCTCCCCGGCGTGGTGCCGCACTTCTTTACCGGCGCGACCTCCGGGGTGTTTGGCAATGCTACCGGCGGGCGCCGCGGGGCGATGATTGGCGCGTTCGCCAATGGCCTGCTGATTACTTTCCTGCCGGTGCTGCTGCTGCCGGTATTAGGCGCTATCGGTTTTGCCAACACCACCTTCTCCGATGCTGACTTTGGCGCTATCGGCATCGTGCTGGGCAATCTCGCGCGCTATTTATCGCCATTTGCCATTACCGGGCTCGTCGTGGCGCTGTTCGCGCTGCTGGTGGCGTACAACGTGCTGGCTAAAAACAAATCTGCGCGTGGTAACACGCAGGCAAACACCGGAGCGAAACCATGAATGTGAATGAAGTGACGCAGCTGGCGCGCGATATCCGCGTTGCCACGCTTAAAACGCTGACGCAGCTCGGCTTTGGCCACTACGGCGGCAGCATGTCTGTGGTGGAGACGCTCGCCGTACTGTATGGCGAGGTGATGAACATTGACCCGGCGGATCCCGACTGGCCGGAACGTGATTACTTTGTGCTGTCGAAAGGCCACGCCGGCCCGGCGCTGTACAGCACCTTAGCCATCAAGGGCTACTTTCCGATCGAGGAGCTCAGCACGTTGAATCATAACGGCACCCGCTTGCCCAGCCATCCCGATCGTCTGAAGACCCGCGGTGTGGATGCCACCACCGGTTCGCTGGGACAGGGGATTTCCATTGCCGGAGGAATGGCGTTATCGCATAAGCTGGCGGGGCGCGCTAACCGGGTGTTCTGCATCGTCGGCGATGGCGAACTTAATGAAGGCCAGTGCTGGGAGGCGTTCCAGTTTATTGCCCATCATCGTTTAACTAACCTGACGATATTTGTCGACTGGAATAAACAGCAGCTTGACGGCGAACTGGACGAAATTATCTGTGCCTTTGATCTGGAGGGGAAGTTCCGCGCCTTTGGTTTTGATGTGGTCACAGTAAAAGGGGACGACATACCGCGGCTGCTTGAAACGGTCTCTCCGCGACCGGCGGCAGATGCCCGTCCGCGGGTGGTGATCCTCGACAGTATTAAAGGGCAGGGCGTACCGTATCTGGAGCAGCTCAGCAACTCCCACCACCTGCGCCTGACCGACGAAATGGCAGAAGCGCTCAACGAGACGATTCGCCAACTGGAGGCCGAGCATGATTAAGGTTGCACCCGCAGGACAAAAAGATGCCGTAGAAATGCGTAAGATCTACGCCGGTTTCGTCTCACAGCAGGTGGAGAAGGGGACGTCGATTATTGCTCTTGAAGCGGACCTGATGAGTTCGATGGCGATGGACAGCGTTGCGCGGAAATACCCGCAGCATGTCATCAACTGCGGCATTATGGAGGCCAACGTGATCGGCACTGCCGCGGGGCTGTCGCTGACCGGGCGCAAGCCGTTTGTGCATACCTTTACCGCCTTCGCCAGCCGTCGCTGTTTCGATCAGCTGTTTATGTCCCTGGATTATCAGCGCAATAACGTCAAGGTCATCGCCTCGGATGCCGGGGTGACCGCCTGTCATAACGGCGGTACCCATATGTCGTTTGAAGATATGGGCATTGTCCGCGGATTAGCGCATTCGGTGGTGCTGGAAGTAACCGATGCGACGATGTTTGAGGATATTCTGCGTCAACTGATCGATCTCGAGGGGTTCTACTGGGTACGAACCATCCGTAAGCAGGCGCCGAGCGTCTATGCGCCGGGTTCGACCTTCACCATCGGCAAGGGAAATGTGCTGCGCGAAGGCGATGATATTACGCTGATTGCGAACGGTATCATGGTGGCCGAGGCGCTGGAGGCGGCACGTCAGCTTGAACAGGAGGGGGTCAGCGCGGCGGTTATCGATATGTTTACTCTGAAGCCCATTGACCGCATGCTGGTAAAAAATTACGCCGAGAAAACCGGACGCATTGTGACCTGTGAAAATCACAGTATCCACAACGGACTGGGATCGGCGGTGGCGGAAGTGCTGGTAGAGACTTGCCCGGTACCGATGCGCCGGGTTGGCGTGAAGGAGCGCTATGGCCAGGTGGGAACGCAGGACTACCTGCAAAAGGAGTACGGCCTGACGGCGCACGACATTGTTTCCAGCGCGCGGGAACTGCTGTAAGCGCGGGCTCCCACAGTTGAACTGTGGGAGCTTTTTCTGTTTTTTTGCCATTATTCTGCTGTCAACAATACACTCTTCAACGCTTACCCCCAGGGCCGATACACTTAGCCTGTTAAACCGATACACTCACTTCTGTCGCCATACACAGTATTATATTATTTTTTAATACATTGATAAATTTATATATTTATAATTTGGCACGATAACTGCTTTATCGTATGAGATGCTTTCTCAGGATGCAAAAGTGAGAAAGGAGGACCTGACATAATCCGCCCATCGATAAAGAGGAATCGTTAGCCATGGAATGTTCCGTTATTGTTGTGACGCATGGCAACCTGGCGTGTGAACTGATTAATACTACCAATATGCTTATTGGTAGCCAGAAACATGTTTTGACCGTTGATTTTATGCCCGGAGAAAATCTTGAAAGTTTAATAAAAAAGCTCGCGGTAATTATTTCTGATATTTCAGAGGATATTCCGCTATTACTCCTGGTGGATATTCATTCTGGAACCCCTTTTAATGCTTCAAGCTATTTTGTTAAACACCGGCAGGATACCCGACTCATCGCCGGAGTCAATATTCCGATGCTAGTTAATATTTTACTGGAGCGTCAGGACGTCTCTTCGCTGGAGGAACTGGTGACATTATCGGTAAACGTTGGGAAAAGTGCGATAAAACCCCTGTAAAAAAGGAAATCACAATGTCTATGATATCGCTTTTACGAATTGATGACCGATTGATCCATGGCCAGGTAATGACAGGGTGGGTTAAACATCTTAATGCCACAAAGATCATTATTGTTGACGATGAACTGGTCAATGATGAGTTTATGATTTCGGTACTGGAAATGGCGGTTCCTAATAACATGACACTCAATATTTATGATGCTGAGGCCGCTGCGCTAAAGCTTAGTGAAGTGAGCTCCGATAATAATAGCGACAATATTATTATTCTGGTGAAGAGCCCACTAACAGTATTGAAAATGCTTAATGTCGGGGCTAAATTTCAGAATTTGACGGTGGGTGGTATGGGGGTAAATGAAAACCGTTCCCGCCTTTATCGTAATCTCGCCGCATCCGATGCCGAACGTCAGGCATTCAAGGATATAGATAAAATGGGTATTCCGATCCAAATTCAGGTGCTTCCCGGGGATACACCGGCAAATTTGATGAGCTATTTGTGAAAAGTTGGCAATTGCACGCCATTTATTTCTGGCGTGCCGTTGCATCATCATAAAGAAGATGACTGATAGTGTGTTATGTCGCGTTATGTGGCAGGGGGATGATTACCCTAAGCATTGCAGTATGCAGACAGATAGCGTTATTCCTGCAAACTATATGCTGGTGTTAAATCCGGCAAAATATAATAAGAGGACAAAGTACTATGTTACTTTCAGCTATTCTTGTTGCTCTGATCGCTACTATGAGTAACTGGTGGGTCAGCCACCTTATTACTCGAACCTGGCTCTACCCGATTATTTCCGGTTTCCTGGTAGCGTTAGCTCTCGGTGAACCGGTCGAAGGGATGAAAGCTGCCGCCTATATCAACCTTGCTTATCTTGGCTGGATGACGGTCGGTGGTACGATGCCCGGAAACTTACCTGTGGCATCGGTATTTGGTACGGCCATGACCATCCTCAGCGGAGCGGAGCCGTCAACGGCGGTGGTATTCGCGGTGCCGTTCTCGTTGTTGGGCATTTTGACTTTCCAGGCGTCGATGAGTATTAACGCGCTGTGGGTGCATAAAGCTGAAGCGATGCTGGAGCGCGGCAATATTACCGGTATGCGTCTGATGAACTATGTGCCTTCATTCTTCGTTATCTTTATTCTGGTGGGACTACCGGCATTTGCGATGGTCTATTTCGGTGCCGATTTTATGCGTGAAATGCTGGCAAAAATTCCGCAGGAGCTGGTTAATGCGTTCCAGGTCATTGGCGGCATTATGCCAGCGTTGGGTATTGCCATGCTGGTTTCATTCCTGGGGAAAAAGCATCTGATGCCGTTTTTCTTCCTTGGTTTTTTCCTTGTTGCATTTCTTAAACTTGGAATTATGGCGATTGCGGTGTTTGCTATTATCGCCGCCGTTATTCTGAACGTTAATACGAAATTCTCTGTCGAGAAATAACGGGAAATAATAATTATGACTATGAATAACGAAACCGACAAAACTGCGGTAGGTGAAATTCTGACCCGTACTGAACTGTTAAAAACCTGGGCGTTAAATTACTCGTCAGAAACCTGTTATAACTACGAACGTTTACAGGCTTTAGGACAGGCCAGTGCGATGGTTCCGGTAGTACGCAAACTCTATCCGGGGGATAAAGCCCGGCAGGTGAAAGAATTGAAGAAGTATTTTAATTTCTTTAATACCGAACCGTCATTCTGCGGCCACGTGATTACCGGTGTATCGGTGGCAATGGAAGAGCAGAGAGCAAAAGGTATGGATCTGCCGCCGGAAGCGATAACCTCGCTACGTTCTGGATTGATGGGGCCGGTAGCCGGGATCGGCGACACTCTCCAGGCCATTGTTTACTCTATTCTCGCGGCTATCGCCTGTAATCTGGCGATTCAGGGAAATTTCGCCGGCCCCATACTCTTTGAGCTGGGGTATAAGTTCATCATGATCTTCTGCAGTTTAAATATGTTCTTTCTGGGCTATCGAAAAGGTCGCACGGTGATCCTGGATATTTTGAAAAAAGGCTTAATGGATAAACTGACCGATGCCTTTGGGCTTATTGGGCTAATGGTGGTCGGAGGTATGGCGGCTTCGCGCGTTGATATTGTGACCCCATTGGTGATACATATTAAAGGTGCTAATATTGGCATTCAGGATATTTTAAATACATTATTACCATCGTTAATTCCGCTGATAATTACACTCGGCATACTAAAAATGATTCGCCGAAAAATGAAACCCAATACGGTTATTGCGGTTATATTTATCGTCGGCATTATTACCTCCTGGCTTGGTATTCTGGCGGTTCCTGCACAATAACTTAAATTACATCCGGCTTGCCTCAGATTACAGGTCTTTGGCCTGTAATCTGGACGCACGCCTGAATTATAGAGGATAATCAAATGAAAGTATTATCATTGACGGAATTAGGTAAGTTTTCACTCGAGGAAAGACCTGTTCCTGTACCTGCTGCCGGAGAGGTGTTAGTAAAAGTTCGCGCCGCAGGTATTTGTGGTTCCGATATTCCGCGCGCGTTTGTTAACGGCCCGTATCATTATCCCATTGTGCTTGGCCACGAATTTTCCGGCCAGATTGAAAAAGTTGCGGAGGATGTGGATTCGGGGCTAATTGGTCGCAAAGTGGCAATATTCCCTCTGATTCCCTGTAACAAATGTGCCTTTTGCCAGGAGCGTCACTTTGCAAAATGCATTCAGTACAGCTACTTCGGTTCCCGACAGGATGGTGGATTTAGTGAATATCTGACCGTCCCATTATTTAACCTTGTGTTCCTGAATGACGATGCGGATTTACGTGAAGCGGCTATGCTGGAACCTGCCGTTGTTGGACTGCACGTGATGCGCCGCGCTCGTCTGGATATGAACGATAACGTAGTGATTTATGGTGCCGGGCCGATTGGTATCATGATCGCGCGCTGGGCGGCGATTTATGGCGCGCGTAAAGTCATGCTGGTCGATGTTGACAGTAAGAAAATCGATTTCTGCCGTTCTCTGGGCTTTGAACTACTGTGCGACGCCCGTCGGGACGATCCGGTTGACTGGGTCATGCATCAGACCGAGGGCAACGGTGCAGATGTCTGTATTGAAGGCAGCGGTTCCTCCGGCGGACTCTCCAACTCTCTTCTTTCCTGCCGCGTGTTTGGCAAGGTACTGATGCTCGGCAACCCTCATGGGGATATGCATATTCCCCGCGGCGTCTATGACAAATTTATGCGTAAAGAAGCCGCGCTTCTTGGGGTCTTCAACTCCGTTTATAAGCAGCAGCCACATGACGAATGGCAGGATGCTGCAGCGGCCATCGGCAGCGGAAAACTCAAAGTTAGCGATTTAATCACCCATGAGGTGGGTATTGATGGACTCGCCGATCTTTTCGACCTGGTTCATGCGAATGACACCTTATTCTGTAAAGCAATGATGGTGATTTAAATGACGAACGCAAGTTATTCAGCAGCGGCGCAGGCGATTACCAGTGAAATTGCATCGGTATTAAAGAACATCGATGAGGCGCAGATTGCCGACTATATTGCGGCACTACGCCAGGCCAATAAGGTCTTTTTCGTCGGGGTCGGTCGTGTTGCGCTGGCGCTGGAAACCACGGTCAAACGCCTGAACCACATCGGCATTACCGCCTGTGAGGTCGGCGCTATTAATGAACCGCCTATTGCTCCTGGCGATGTGCTGGTGGTGGGCTCCGGATCGGGTGAGTCTATCTTTCCGAAACATATTGCCCAATGTGCGAAACGCTATGGCGCGACGGTGGTACACCTGACTTCCAGCCCGGCAAGCACCATTGCCCGTATGTCAGACGTGGTGGTGGATTTCCACTGCGGTTCTAAGTCCGGCAGCGGCACGCAAATGTCTATTCAACCGATGACTACCTTGTTTGAACAATCGCTGATGATTTTTGGCGATCTTATCTGCCTGCGCATTATGGATATGCAGGGTATGACCTTTGAGCAGGTCCGCCTGAACCATGCGAACCTGGAATGATTTGCTAATGCGGGCCGTCATGTCCCGCAGGAGGATGACATGAAAGTTGTTGCACTACGTGCTGTGGGCGATCTGGCGCTGGAGGAGCGAGAATTACCGGTACCGAAAAGCGGAGAGGTCAGGGTCAAAGTGATGGCCTCCGGGGTCTGCGGATCGGATATTCCCAGAATATGGCGCACGGGAACGCCGTCATTTCCTCGGGTGATCGGCCACGAATTTTCCGGACGGATTGACGCCGTAGGGATCGGGGGAGATGAAGCGCTCATCGGGCGACGGGTGGCGGTGTTCCCCATCAAACCCTGTCACGACTGCGTGTTCTGCCGGCATCATCACTATGCCAGATGTCTGAACTACAGCTCGTACGGCTCCCGCTGCGATGGCGGTTTTAGCGAATATCTTACGGTGCCGCTATTTAACCTGGTATTTTTTGCTGACGACGTTAGCTATCCGCAGGCGGCGATGCTGGAGCCCGCCACAATCGCGCTACACGTGGTACGGCGGGCGGCGCTCGACCTCAACGACACCGTGGCTATTATTGGCGCGGGGCCGATCGGACTGCTAACCGCCCGCTGGGCGCAGCTCCACGGAGCCGGAAAAATTGTGCTGCTGGATATCGATCCCGACAAAATCGCCTTCTGCAAACAGCTCGGCTTTGAGTATGCGCTGCGCTGCGATGAGGCAGGGGCGCTGGATAGTCTTCGACAGCTAACCGACGGAGGTGCCCATGTGGTCATTGAAGGCAGCGGTAGCGCTCCTGGGCTTTGCTTCGCGCTGGATGCCTGCCGTACCTTTGGCAGCGTGATGCTGCTGGGCAATTGCCATGAGGAAATGGTTATTCCACGCCTTGCCTATGACCGGGCGATGCGTAAGGAGCTAACGCTGACCGGTGTGTACAACTCAGTCTACAAAGGAGATCCCCACGATGAATGGGCGGATGCAGCGCGGGCTATCAGTTCCGGCGCTTTGCAAGTTAGTGACCTCATTTCCCATCAGGTTGGTATCGGACAGGCGATCGATCTCTTAAACGCCATTCATCAGCGTCAGCAATTTACCTGCAAATGCATGGTGACGGCACAGGAGTAACTTATGAAATTACCGGCTATTGCACCTTCACTTATGTGCATGGATCTGCTTGAGTTTCGCAATCAGATTCAGTTTCTGAACGACAAGGTTGCCTGGTTTCACGTGGACATTATGGATGGACACTTTGTTCCGAATTTGACGCTTTCCCCTTGGTTTGTTTCAAGCCTGAGTCAGCTGGCCAAAGCGCCGATCGACTGTCATCTGATGGTGACAGATCCGGAAAATTACGTTGCGCCCCTCGCGAAAGCCGGGGCGACAATGGTCAGCTTTCACGCGGAGGCGGTCAACGGAAAAGCCTTCCGTTTGATTGATACTATTCGTCGGGTGGGAATGCAGTGCGGGCTGGTGCTCAACCCGGAAACTCAGCTGGAGGATGTGACGCTTTACCTGGCCCGTATTGATAAGGTCACCATTATGACCGTCGATCCGGGATTCGCCGGCCAGGTGTTTATTCCTGAAATGCTGGGAAAAATAAAAGCTTTTGCCTCATGGCGTGAACAGCATGGCCTGAACTACCTGATTGAGGTTGATGGTTCCTGTAACAAGAATACCTACGCCAGCCTGATGGCAGCAGGAGCCGATATTCTGATCATGGGTTCAAGCGGACTATTTAACCATGCGCCGGAAATTGCAGCGGCGTGGCAAATGATGCAATCCGACCTGCAGGAGGCTTTAGCTCCGGTGTAAAGGGACGGGCGCGATGCTGACATCGCGCCGCTTCCTCTATTTGTCCTCCAGCATATCCATAATGTAGAGTAGTTCGTCATCGCTTAGTTTTACCCCTGTTTTATTTTCCAGCATATCGTTCGCCGTCTGGTAAATCGCCATTACCGGGCTGGAAAGATATTCCTCCCTGTTCTGTTTGTTGTAGGTAATGGTCTCGTTACGTACTGAACGTTCGAGAGCCAGGCAAATATGTACGCAGATGTTAAGTAATCCGCTGCCCTGATCCTCCAGCCGCCGATGCTCCTTAATCACCTGAATAAATGACATCACAATGGGCACCGCCTTTTTGGGGTTGAGAAAAACCACGAAATCCTGCAGGTACTGTTCGCTCAATTTGGTCAGAGTGACTGGGTTGTCAGCCCTGTTTTGGCGAACGTAGCTGCTGCCGATCACCGTCTGAAACTTAAGCTCTCCCTGGCGGGAAAAAAATTCCGCTAGCGGAATATGAGGCAGATTAAACTCTGGATCGACTATCCCAACCGAGAGCAGTACCTGGTACTCGCTTAACAAACTCTGCCGTCGACTGAACATTTCATCGGCGGAAAGATTTATAATGTGAATATCGCTGCGGTTGATTTCATCTAGTACCGAACGCAACAGCGACTGCAGTTTTTTAGCGATCCCCTCGCCAGAAGAACAGATGGCCAGAACCGCCAACGGCTTATCAGGCACCGGCTGTTCCCGATGCTGATTCGCGCCGTAGCCTTTGAAATGGAGTAGACTGAAATAGATATCGTCCAGTTCGACATTGAGAATGGACGTGCGGCGCAGCGCCTCGATCACCAGCGGGGTAGAGACCATATCCAGGGTACGCATCGCTATCCGGCACTCCTGGGCGATAATATCCCCGGCATGCAGCAGCGAGCCCATATCGACCAACAGTAAAAATCCCCGGGCGTTAGGCGTTGCCAGAATCGTCTCTTTTATCTGTGCGATGGCCTGGTTGGGACGAATATTCAGAGGCATATTAACCGCCGAAATGTTCTCTTCGGCGATCAGCGTACGGGCAATGTCTACCATATTACTGGCAATGAAATCCCCGTGGGTGGCGACAATTACGTGGATCAACTTCTCTTTTTCGCGGATCACCAGTGAGCTGAGTAAAATGGTCAGGTAAGCTACTTCATCTTCATGAATGTCGATACTGAATTCATCTTGCAGTCGTTTCTTAATGGTTAAGGCGGAATCATATTCCGGGAGTTTGTTAACCCGGTAGCGGCGTATCCAGCTATTACCGGGGGAATGAGTGTGGTTCCGGGTGAGATTCGTCAGGTGATACCCCAGTGAGAACAGAAAATTATCGCCGAACTCTTTTCCCATCTGTAGCTCAATTTCTGTTTTAAGCGACTGACAAAAAAGTAGCATTTTCTTATCTAGCCCGTGATCGAACCACTGGCGCATTCGCGGAAGCTTAACATCAATATAGTTATTAATTTCCGAAGTGATAAAGCGGTTGATATCGCTATCGGTAAAGTTCTGCTCCAGCATAAAATTAATTTTATTATCAATAAAATCATACATTCGTAACGGGCTGTCGTTTTTGTTGATGCTGAGTGCCGGATGAGCGGGAATGGCGTCCGGTAAAATAGTCATAATATCGCCCAGGCTATATTGCAGGCGGGCCAGATAATCATTATTACGTTTAAGATTAAAGATCCCCGTTTTGATATCCAGCGCGAGCTGCTCAAAGCGGATATCCAGCATCTGTTGCTGCTGATGTTTTTCCACAAAAAAATGGGCGCAGACCGACTGAATTGTCGATTTAAGTTTACCCACATTGCCAGCAAAGGAGCTGCCAAGTATCGATTTGGCGCTGTCAGCATCGATGGTGATCGTGCAGCCAATGCGCGCCGCCTCGATTTTAAGTAAAAATTTAAGTAGCTCAACTTGCTCCTCAGGAAGGCGGTTAGCGAGGCCGGGTAAATTGATGGTGATGGGGATTCTTCTCAGGAAGGTGGAGAGTAATGAGGAGCTGGGATCTTCAGTTGTGGCGCAGATGAGCAGGATCTCGGCGCGGCGATCGCGCTTTGTTTCACCGAGCTGTCCCCATGTTCCGGTATCGATAAAGTAGAAGATCATCTCCTGACCTTCCGGTGGCAGACGGTGTACCTCGTCAAGGAAAAGCATACCGCCGTCGGCTTCACTTAACAGACCGGGCTTGTCTTTATCGGCGCCGGTAAACGTTCCTTTGGCATGACCAAAAATATGAGAAACCAACAGCTGTGGGTTGCTGGCATAATCGGCACAGTTAAACACAATAAAAGGTGCTTGTTCTTTCAGAAGCCGCCGGGCGATAGCATAGTTATACATTAGCCGGGCAAACAAACTTTTACCAGTACCGGTCTCACCGGTTAACAACGTATGTAGGCCGTGCGGTGGGTAAATAATAGCAGCCTTTGCCTGACTAATTTGTTTTTGCAAACTGTCATGATAGCCAATCAGATAAGTGAAAGGATCGTCGATAGCCGGAGAACTTACTTTTTCGCTGATTAATTCGGTGTTGACAAAATAATAAACCGGACGTGTGTTACTTTTAGAGATAACTCCCTCTTTAACCAGCATATTTAAATCACTACTGACGTTCGGGCGTGAAATTTTCAGCGTCTCGGATATTTGTTGCGTTGTTGTGCCGCCCGGTATTTTTTTACATAAATCAGCGAGATAAGTAAGGATTCTTTTTTTACGGGTCATTTTGTCTTTTGATTATAATTTACAGGGTAGGGTAATTATATAAAGTCTGGTGATTATTACTGTGAGCCAGCAAGAAAAGATACAGAACCTGTATTTTGCGCGGAATGACTTACGGAGAGTGGGGGATTTATATGCAAACCCCCTCGATAAGAGGGGGTTAATTGACAGCAAATTACTGCTGCTGGGAAGACTGAATCGCGGTCAGCGCGATGGTGTAGACGATATCGTCAACCAGCGCGCCGCGGGACAGATCGTTCACCGGCTTACGCATACCCTGCAGCATCGGCCCGATGGAGATCAGGTCAGCGGAACGCTGTACGGCTTTGTAAGTGGTGTTACCGGTGTTCAGATCCGGGAAGATGAACACGGTGGCGCGGCCGGCAACCGGAGAGTTCGGCGCTTTGGACTTCGCCACGTCAGCCATCACCGCAGCATCGTACTGCAGCGGACCGTCGATCATCAGGTCAGGACGTTTTTCCTGAGCCAGACGGGTCGCTTCACGCACTTTCTCCACATCGCTACCGGCACCGGAAGTCCCGGTGGAGTAGGAGAGCATCGCCACGCGCGGCTCAATGCCGAACGCAATCGCGGAGTCTGCGGACTGAATCGCGATTTCGGCCAGTTGTTCTGCGGTCGGATCCGGGTTGATCGCGCAGTCGCCGTAAACGTAAACCTGTTCAGGCAGCAGCATGAAGAACACGGAAGAGACCAGCGAGCTGCCCGGCGCCGTTTTGATCAGCTGCAGCGGCGGACGGATGGTGTTGGCGGTGGTGTGTACCGCGCCGGAAACCAGACCGTCGACTTCGTCTTGTTCCAGCATCAGGGTGCCGAGAACCACGTTGTCTTCCAGCTGCTCGCGCGCGACCGCTTCGGTCATGCCCTTGCTCTTACGCAGTTCGACCAGGCGAGCCACGTAGCTCTCGCGAACCACTTCCGGATCGACGATTTCGATGCCTGCGCCCAGTTCCACGCCCTGAGCGGCGGCAACGCGGTTGATCTCATCCGGGTTACCCAGCAGCACGCAGGTCGCAATACCGCGCTCTGCACAAATGGCGGCGGCTTTAACGGTACGCGGCTCATCGCCTTCCGGCAGAACCACACGTTTGCCCGCTTTGCGCGCCAGCTCGGTCAGCTGGTAGCGGAAGGCCGGAGGAGACAGGCGACGGCTACGCTCGGAGGTGGCGGTCAGAGACTCGATCCAGTCGGCGTTGATGTAACTGGCCACGTATTCCTGAACTTTCTCGATACGCTCGTGATCGTCAACCGGGACTTCGAGGTTGAAGCTCTGCAGGCTCAGGGAGGTCTGCCAGGTGTTGGTGTTGACCATGAATACCGGCAGGCCGGTAGCGAACGCACGTTCGCACAGCTTGCTCACGCGAGCGTCCATTTCGTAGGCGCCGGTCAGCAGCAGGGCGCCGATTTCAACGCCGTTCATGGCGGCGAGGCAGGCGGCAACCAGCACGTCAGGACGGTCTGCGGAAGTCACCAGCAGAGAGCCGGCGCGGAAGTGTTCCAGCATGTGCGGAATGCTGCGCGCACAGAAGGTCACCGATTTCACGCGGCGGGTGTTAATGTCGCCTTCGTTGACGATGGTGGCATTCAGGTGGCGCGCCATATCGATAGCACGGGTAGCAATCAGATCGAAGCTCCACGGTACCGCGCCCAGAATCGGCAGCGCGCTGCCGGTGGCCAGCTGAGCCGGATCGATCTTCACCACTTTCGCTTTCGAGGAGTCATCGAAAATTTCCGACAGATCGGGACGAGTACGCCCCTGTTCGTCAACCGGTGCGTTCAGCTTGTTGACGATAACACCGGTGATGTTGGTGTTCTTCGCGCCGCCGAAGCTGTTGCGGGTCAGTTCGATACGTTCGTTCAGCTGTTCCTGGGTATCGGTACCCTGAGACATGACGAAGACGATTTCCGCGTTCAGCGTTTTAGCGATTTCGAAGTTCAGGGACTGAGCGAACTGGTGTTTACGGGTCGGAACCAGGCCTTCAACCAGCACGACTTCAGCATCCTGAGTCGTTGCGTGGTAGTTAGCGATGATCTCTTCCATCAGCACGTCTTTCTGATTGCTGGACAGCAGCGACTCGACGTGGCTCATCTTCAGCGGCTCGGCGGCCGGAAGATTGGAATTTGCGCGTACGATGGTGGTGGTCTGGTCTGGCGCATCGCCGCCAGCGCGTGGTTGGGCGATAGGTTTAAAGACGCTAAGACGAACGCCTTTGCGCTCCATCGCACGGATAACACCGAGGCTGACGCTGGTCAGGCCAACGCTGGTTCCGGTAGGGATCAGCATGATTATACGGGACACGATATATCCTCTTTCGTTACCGCCAGTATCAGGCGGGAGACAAAACTGCACCACCAGCTTCTCGTCATACTTCAGGTTGCATCTACGTTGGCCTGGTAACCCGGCTCATCCATAAGCCTCGCCCTTGCGGGCCGCCTTCCTGCAACGCGAAGTATTTAAGGTTATCGCTGGCGGTGTGGCATCAGGCAGTCAGACGATTGGCGTCTTGCGCGATGACCAGCTCTTCGTTGGTCGGGATGACCAGAGCCGGGCGGGTGCCTTCTTTGTTGATGAAGCCAGACTTGCCGAAACGGGCCGCCAGGTTACGCTCGTGATCAACATCGAAGCCCAGAACGCCGAGTTTGCCCAGCGACAGCTCGCGTACCATGGCCGCGTTTTCACCGATACCGCCGGTGAAGACCACGGCATCCAGACGGCCGTCCATCAGCGCGGTGTAGGAACCGATGTATTTCGCCAGGCGGTGGCAGTAAACGTCCATCGCGCGTTTAGCGTCTGCTTTATCTGCGTAGTTGTCTTCAACATAGCGGCAGTCGCTGGTAACTTCGGTCAGACCCAGCAGGCCAGACTCTTTGGTCAGCATTTTGTTGATCGCATCAACGCTCATGCCCAGGGAGTCGTGCAGATGGAAAATGATGGCCGGGTCGATATCGCCAGAGCGGGTACCCATGACCAGGCCTTCCAGCGGGGTCAGACCCATAGAGGTGTCAACGCATTTACCGTTGCGGATCGCGGAAACAGAACCACCGTTGCCCAGGTGGCAGGTGATGATGTTCAGTTCTTCAACCGGTTTGTTGAGGACTTTTGCCGCTTCCTGAGTCACGTAGAAGTGGCTGGTGCCGTGTGCGCCGTAGCGACGTACGCCGTGCTCTTTGTACAGGCTGTACGGCAGGGCGTACAGATAGGATTCTTCCGGCATGGTCTGGTGGAACGCGGTGTCGAACACGGCAACGTTCTTATCTTTCAGGTGCGGGAAGGATTTCAGTGCTTCAGCAATACCGATCAGGTGAGCCGGGTTGTGCAGCGGCGCGAAAGAGGCGGAATCTTTGATGCCCTGAATCACGGAGTCATCAATGACCACGGAGCTGGTGTATTTTTCACCACCGTGAACGATACGATGGCCGATTGCGGTCAGCTGAGCAGACAGTTCTGGTTTTTGTGCCAGAATAGTGTTAACGATAAAGTTAAGCGCTTCACTGTGAGCGGCGCCAGCGCCGAGATCCGCTTCGTGTTTGCTGCCATCCATTTTCCATTTGATACGGGCTTCAGGAAGATGGAAACATTCAGCTAAACCAGACAGATATTCGTCACCGTTTACGGCATCAAGGATAGCAAATTTCAGTGAGGAGCTACCGCAGTTCAGAACCAGTACTAACTTACTCGACATGGAAGTACCTTTTATGATACGTGGCTAAAAAAACGTCAGTGTGTCACAAAGCGTAGCGCAGGATGACAACGACATTTATGATTAACATCATGCCTTGTTCTGTTTTCGGGCACGATGGGAGAAGTACATTTGATTTTATGCCATTTTGGATAATTTTCAGCCAATGGCAGAATGTGCGATAATTTGACTAACCTGGTCAAAGGGTCTATCGCCCTTTCAGGCGGGCACAGGATACCTGATTGCCGCAGCCATTGCCAAAATGTTTTGAACGTTGTCATGCATAGTTGGTGTTTTGCACGAATATTTTAAGATTTATATGTAAAGTTGAGGTAAAGCCATGTCGACCCCCGAGAATCGCCCCGTTAGCTTTTTTGGCTTGTTTCGCCACGGGCAGCACTATGCAAAGACCTGGCCTTTGGACAAACGCCTCGCCCCGGTATTTATTGAAAACCGCATCATTCGCGCCACCCGCTACGCGATCCGCATTATGCCGCCGGTCGCTATCTTTACGCTGTGCTGGCAAATCGCGCTAGGCGGTCAGCTTGGCCCGGCGGTCGCGACCGCGCTGTTCGCCCTGAGTTTACCGATGCAGGGATTATGGTGGTTGGGCAAGCGTTCGGTAACGCCGCTGCCGCCATCGGTACTGAACTGGTTTTATGAAGTGCGCGGCAAATTGCAGGAGGCAGGGCAGGCGCTGGCGCCGGTTGACGGCAAGCCGGATTATCAGGCTCTGGCTGACACGCTTAAGCGCGCCTTCAAACAACTGGATAAAACTTTCCTTGATGATTTGTAATTCACCAGGGAAAACGCATATAAAAGAAGGCGCATAATTAATGCGCCTTCTTTTTTCACGCCATAAAGTGCTACAGGAGTCAAAAATGGAAATGACCAATGCGCAGCGTCTGATTTTATCGAATCAGTACAAGATGATGACGATGCTCGACCCGGACAACGCTGAACGTTACCGCCGTCTACAGACCATCATTGAGAGTGGATACGGACTGCAAATGCGCGAGCTGGACCGCGAATTTGGCCAGCTGACGGAAGAAACCTGCCGTACCGTCATTGATATCATGGAAATGTATCATGCGCTGCATGTCTCCTGGGCCAACCTGAAGGACGCCAGTGAAATTGACGAACGCCGGGTGACCTTCCTCGGGTTTGACGTGGCAAGCGAAGCGCGTTTCCTCGGCTATGTGCGCTTTATCGTTAACGTTGAAGGGCGCTATAGCCACTTCGACGCCGGCACCCACGGCTTCAACTCTCAAACGCCGATGTGGGATAAATATCAGCGGATGCTCAGCGTTTGGCACTCTTGCCCGCGCCAGTATCATTTAAGCAGTAACGAAATTAATCACATTATTAATGCCTGATGGAGGTTCCCGTGCAGTGTAAAGGTTTCCTGTTTGATCTTGACGGGACGTTGGTCGATTCGTTGCCGGTGGTGGAACGCGCGTGGTGCAAATGGGCGGATCGATTCGCCATCCCGCGTGATGAGGTGCTTAACTTCATTCATGGCAAGCAGGCAATCACCTCTTTACGCCATTTTTTAGCGGGGCGCAGTGAAGAGGAGATCCAGGCGGAGTTCACCTATCTTGAAGCGGTGGAAGCGGCGGATACCGATGGCATCACGGCGCTGCCGGGCGCGGTCGCGCTGCTGGCCACTCTGGATGAGGCGGGGATCCCGTGGGCCATCGTCACCTCAGGTTCGGTGCCCGTTGCCCACGCCCGCCATCGCGCTGCGGGGCTGCCTGAGGCTAAAGTCTTCGTCACCGCGGAGCGCGTGAAGCATGGCAAACCGGCGCCGGATGCCTACCTGCTCGGAGCGGAACTGCTGGGACTGGCGCCGCAGGAGTGCGTCGTGGTGGAGGATGCGCCAGCCGGGCTACTTTCCGGGCTGGCCGCCGGGTGTCATACCATCGCCGTGAATGTGCCGGCGGATGCGCCTCGTCTCAATGAAGCCGATTTTGTGCTGACCAGCCTTGAAAGCCTGGCGGTTGAGAAGCTGGCGGACGGTAGGGTGAATGTCGCTCTTAAAGCGTGATCTCATGATATAGCCCCGCATCGCCGGGGCTTTTTTATGCAAAAATTCCGGCTCCATCTTCAGACAAGGATAGGTTGTGAACGGTGAACTGATTTGGGTGTTGTCTCTTCTTGCCGTCGCGGTTGTGCTCTTTGCCAGCGGGAAAGTGCGCGTGGATGCGATCGCGCTGCTGGTTATTGTGGCCTTCGTGCTCAGCGACACGCTGACGCTCAGCGAAGCGTTCTCCGGATTTAGCGACCCGAACGTGATTTTGATCGCGGCGCTATTTATTATTGGCGATGGCCTGGTGCGTACCGGGGTCGCCACCAAGGTCGGCAGCTGGCTGGTGAAAGTGGCCGGCAACAGCGAAACGAAAATGCTGGTCTTTCTGATGCTGACCGTCGCCGGTCTGGGGGCCTTTATGAGCTCAACCGGCGTGGTGGCGATCTTTATTCCGGTGGTGCTCAGCGTCTCGCTGCGGATGAATACCTCGCCCTCGCGCCTGATGATGCCGCTCAGTTTTGCCGGCCTGATCAGCGGGATGATGACGCTGGTCGCCACGCCGCCAAACCTGGTGGTGAACAGCGAGCTGCTGCGTGAAGGGCTGGAGGGGTTTAGTTTTTTTAGCGTGACGCCGATCGGCCTGGTGGTACTGGTGCTGGGCGTAGTTTATATGCTGGCGGTGCGCTTTATGCTGCGCGGCGGCGAGGGCGAACAGACGCGCGACGGGCGTAAAAGAAGCACCTTTCGCGATTTAATCAAAGAGTACCATTTGACCGGCCGGGCCCGTCGGCTGGCGATTCGCCCGGGCTCGCCGATGATTGGTCAACGCCTGGATGACCTTAAGCTGCGTGAACGCTACTGCGCGAACGTCATCGGCGTGGAGCGCTGGCGTCGTTTTCGCCGGGTTATCGTGAATGTTAACGGCGTCTCTGAATTTCGCGCCCGCGATGTGCTGCTGATCGATATGTCGGCTTCAGACGTCGATTTACGTCAGTTCTGCGGGGAGCAGATGCTCGAACCGATGGTGCTGCGCGGCGAATATTTCGCTGACCAGGCGCTGGATGTCGGCATGGCGGAGGTGTCATTGATTCCTGACTCGGAGCTGATCGGCAAAACGGTGCGCGAAATCGGTTTTCGTACCCGCTTTGGCCTCAATATCGTTGGCCTGAAACGCGATGGCAAGGCCCTTGATGGTTCAGTGGTCGATGAGTCGCTGCAACTGGGCGATATTATGCTGGTGGTGGGGGACTGGCGGTACATCGGCCAGCTGGCGAAACGCGGTCGTGATTTTGTGGTCCTCAACATGCCGGTTGAAGTGAATGACGCTTCGCCCGCGCACAGTCAGGCCCCGCATGCGATCTTCTGCCTGGTGCTGATGGTCGCCCTGATGCTCACCGATGAGATCCCCAATCCTATCGCCGCCATTATCGCCTGTCTGCTGATGGGGAAATTCCGCTGCATCAATGCCGAGAGCGCCTATAAAGCCATCCACTGGCCTAGCATTATTTTAATTGTTGGTATGATGCCGTTTGCGCTGGCGCTGCAAAAAACCGGCGGCGTCGATTTGGTGGTTCAGGGGCTAATGGATGTGGCCGGTAGTCAAGGCCCGTATGTGATGTTGGGCTGCCTGTTCGTGATGTGCGCGACCATCGGTCTGTTTATTTCCAACACCGCAACGGCGGTGCTGATGGCGCCGATAGCGCTGGCGGCGGCGAAATCAATGGACGTTTCGCCTTATCCCTTTGCCATGGTGGTGGCGATGGCGGCATCGGCGGCCTTCATGACACCGGTCTCTTCGCCGGTGAATACTCTGGTACTGGGCCCCGGGAAATACACCTTCAGCGACTTCGTCAAGATTGGCGTGCCGTTTACCGTGCTGGTGATGGTGGTTTGCGTGCTGCTCATTCCGGTGCTGTTCCCCTTCTGAACGGCTCGATAGCCCGGCTCAGGCGGTGTTCACCGCAAGCCGGGTTAGCGCCGATTTACAGCGGGGAATCCTGGCTGATTTCGTCCAGCGACAGCTGGAAGCTGGGGACGAACACCCGCATAAAGTAGTCCATCTCCTCGCTGCGGCGAGACGCCAGGGTCTTCTCAAGCCGGCCCTTAGCCAGTAAAAACTCGTTGTTACCGGCCGACAGCTCTTCCAGGCATTTCAGGTAGGCGCAAAGCGCGTCGGCCTGTTTGACGATCGACTGCTCATCTTCGCTATAGAGATGCTCGTCGATCAGCGGTGCAAAGATATCGCGCAGTTCGTCAGGAACCATGTCGATCAGCTTTTGCTGGGCAATCTTTTCGATCGCCTTATATTCTTGCGCAATCTGCGAATTGAAATATTTTACCGGGGTCGGGAGATCGCCGGTTAAGACCTCCGACGCATCGTGATACATTGCCAGGAGCGCAATTCGCTCGGCATTAACCGTGCCGCCAAACTTACGGTTCTTAATAGCGGCCAGCGCGTGGGCGACCATCGCTACCTGCAGACTGTGCTCGGAGACGTTTTCGGTGCGGACATTGCGCATCAACGGCCAGCGGTTAATCAGCTTCAGGCGAGAGAGGTGGGCAAAGAAATGACTCTGACTCATAGGAACCCTTAATCAGTGACAACATCGGGTGCTATTGTGCGCAGGGATTGTCGCCGGATGCAAACACCGGCGGCAAGGCTTATCAGAGCTGATGATAGCCGGAGAGGAAGCGGCCAAAGCGAGAAATCGCCATTTCCAGATCGTCCTCGCGCGGGAGGGTGACAATACGCACATGATCCGGCCACGGCCAGTTAAAGGCGGTCCCCTGAACCAGCAGCACTTTCTCCTGCAGCAGGAAGTCGAGCACCATCTTCTGATCGTCGTGAATGTTAAAGCGCTTCGCGTCGATTTTCGGGAACATATACAGCGCTCCTTTCGGCTTGACGCAGGAGACGCCGGGGATCTCGTTGATCAACTCCCAGGCGCGATTGCGCTGCTCATACAGCCGACCGCCGGGGACGATAAATTCACTGATGCTTTGGTAGCCGCCTAAGGCGGTTTGAATCGCGTGTTGCGCCGGTACGTTGGCGCACAGGCGCATGGAGGCCAGCATCTCCAGCCCTTCAATGTAGCCCTTCGCGTGTTTTTTCGGCCCGTTCAGAACCATCCAGCCCTGGCGGAATCCGGCCACGCGATAGGTTTTAGACAGGCCGTTAAAGGTGACCGTCAGCAGGTCAGGGGCCAGCGCGGCGATCGAATGGTGCTGGGCCTCGTCGTAGAGGATCTTGTCGTAGATCTCATCGGCGAAGATGATCAGGTTGTGCTGGCGGGCAATCTCAACGATCTCCATCAGCAGCTCTTTTGAGTATACCGCCCCGGTCGGGTTGTTCGGGTTGATGATCACGATGCCGCGGGTGCGCGGGGTGATTTTGGCGCGAATATCGTCAAGGTCCGGGAACCAGTCAGCCGATTCATCGCACAGATAGTGCACCGCTTTGCCGCTGGAGAGCGATACCGCAGCGGTCCACAGCGGGTAATCCGGCGCGGGAACCAGCATCTCATCGCCGCTGTTCAGCAGCGCCTGCATGGCCTGGACGATCAGCTCTGAGACGCCGTTGCCGATATAAATATCTTCCACCGTTACGTCACGCATGCCGCGAGCCTGATAGTGCTGCATGATGGCCTTGCGCGCAGAGTAGAGGCCTTTCGAATCACAGTAGCCCTGGGCGGTGGGGAGATTGCGAATAACGTCAACAAGGATCTCGTCGGGGGCATCAAAGCCGAACGGCGCCGGGTTGCCGATGTTCAGTTTCAGGACTTTATTGCCTTCTTCTTCAAGACGTTTTGCCTCTTTCAGAACCGGGCCGCGGATGTCGTAGCAGACGTTATCTAACTTGCTGGATTTTTCGATAGGGGACATGAACCTTTGACCTTTTAGCTGTTATCGCCACTCCCTGCCGTGGAAGTCAGCACGGAACAATGTACTCTTCATCCCCGAGGTTTTGAAGGGTTAACAGGAGAAGATTTTGCTAATATGATTTTTTTGGAGTAATCAATTTAGCTGATGCCGGGCTTTTTGTTTTATACAATATGCCTTCCATTGGTAATTTAATGGTTAAATATTGTGTGTTTTTCGCTATTTAATGAACGTTTATCTGGTTTTCTGCCGGTCGGGAGACATCGGAGCACGTTTTTTGTACGTTTAGCGCGACCCGGCGTAAAAAGGTGTATAACTATTTAAGTAGGATGGCTGTAACGCTAATGTTAAATATGCTGAGCGAGAATATTTAACAAATTAAAAATTTTTTATTTTTTCGCCAGCGGAATTCTGATTTTTGTTAATTTAATTAAAGAGCTGAAAAAAAATTTAAAATTAGCTTTAATAGTAAAGATTAGCTCTTATAAATAATTCAGTTTTCGGTTAGGATACACCTGTTAATATCGATTAAAGGCCTGCCGTTAGCGCGGGTTGGTTGTTAATATATTGTTATTGCAGGCTTTTTTTGTTCGTCTTTGTGCGGGTTGCGAGCGCGTGACTTGTGGGCTGATGGCAGTGCTCTGGTTATTGATGTTTTTTTGAATGCCATCACCGAAACTCGCTCGCGGTAATAAAAAGCGTAGAACTACGAACAAAATATTACTCAGACGTTTCGCACACTTGTCGCGGACGAGTACTTTCAAATGCAATAACGTTCTTCCAGTTGCCGATTCATTTTATGGATGGCACAAGGCTCAAGGAATAGCCGGAAACCTGGAGCACAGCATCAACAAGGCAGGTCAGCATTCGCCACCTGTAAGTGAAGCACATATGATAAATGCAAATCGTCCGATACTAAACCTCGACCTCGATCTGCTGAGAACATTCGTTGCCGTCGCCGATCTGAATACGTTCGCCGCCGCCGCCGCCGCGGTATGCCGTACGCAATCCGCAGTAAGCCAACAGATGCAACGTCTGGAACAGCTGGTTGGAAAAGAACTTTTTGCCCGCCACGGGCGCAATAAATTACTGACCGAGCAGGGTATCCAGCTGCTGGGTTATGCCCGAAAAATCCTGCGTTTTAATGATGAGGCCTGCCTGTCGCTGATGTTCAGCAGCCTGCAAGGCATCTTAACGATAGGGGCCTCGGATGAAACGGCAGAGACGATTCTGCCGTTTTTGTTGAACCGAATCGGCGGCCTCTACCCGAAACTGAACCTGGAAATCAAAGTCCTTAGTCATGTTGAGGCGGTGGAGATGCTGGCCAACGGTGCGATTGACCTCGCGTTGACCACTCACCAGTCCGGATATGTCGATACCCTGACGTTGCGCACTTCGCCAACGTTATGGTACTGCGCGGCCGATTATGTCCTGCGGCACGGGGAGTCGATCCCGCTGATCCTGCTCGAAGAACCGGGACCGTTCCGGGCGGATATCATTGCCGCGCTCAATGCCGCCCGTACCCCATGGCATCTGGCCCATTCCGCTTCGACGCTTGCCGGTGTCAAAGCGGCGGTGAAGGCGGGGCTTGGCGTCACGGCGCGGCCGGTGGAAATGATGAGTCCTGAACTGCGCGTGGTGGGGGAAAACGACGGTCTTCCGGGGCTGCCGGATACGCATTACGTACTGAGCAGCAATCCGCAGAAAGCGAACGAACTGGTGCAGGCGATTTTCCGCTCGCTGCGTCAGGACGATAGCCCATGGTCATCGGAGCCGGTTTTTACCCCGGAAGGGGGAGATAATTCCCTCGTTTCCTGAGGGGATTTAGTTACGCAGATCACAAAAAGCTGGTAACAAATTGTAAGTGTAGAAAAGGGCCACAGAGGTTTGAATTACGCCCTGCGGTTCTTTTTTTTCTTATTTTACAGCGATTTTTACTATTTATTTGTTTTATTTTTATATTTATCAATCAGTTAACCAAGTTGCTGTGCTCACTTCCCGACTTTTCCCTGCACTTTCAATACTTCATGCTAATGTTAAAAAACCGACGGTATTGTTGCTGTTTTACAGCTTTAATTAACAAAAGCGTGTCACAGATCAAGAAAATACCCCTCCTTAGGGGGAGGAATCGAAGCTAAATCCTGTCAAAATAGACGGGTAATTTTGATTTACACCAGAAACGGACACGATTCAACAACACTAAATCCGGTTTGTATGCAAGGTTATTTCGCATAAAAGGGCATTTAATGTTAATGAAAAAAACCTAATGTAAATTAATGTGGTTAAAACTTTTGTTGAAGTTGACAAAAGGTTAAAGAAAGGGGTAAAAAGCCACCGCATATAGCCTTCTACGCTAAGTAGGGACGCTTTTTTGCAAGGTTATTTTTTTATTCCTCCCCGTGAAACGCTGTGGCGTTCATCTGCCAGCAAGAGCAGAGGGTTTAGCGCTACACTTTTTTGGTTAAGCAATGCGTATGTCAACATCCACTGAAGTCATCGCTCATCATTGGGCATTCGCTATATTTCTCATCATTGCCATCGGCCTGTGCTGCCTGATGCTTGTCGGGGGCTGGTACCTCGGCGGTCGCGCGCGCGCGCGTAGCAAAAATACGCCGTTTGAATCGGGGATCGACTCCGTTGGTTCGGCTCGCTTACGTCTTTCTGCGAAGTTTTATCTGTTTGCATTTTTGTTGTTTTTCTTGTAGGTTTATTGTGTTTATCTGTTTGTATTTTTGGGTTGTATCCGTTTAATT